>JAGMEA010000030.1 GCA_023128415.1 Candidatus Babeliales bacterium | reverse complement strand
TGGCAGTCATTGACTGTGGATCATGCTCTGGCGGGGATTGTTGCTTTTGCTAACACAGTTTAGCTATCATGGGACGAAGCAGGAAGCCGCCAGTAAAGCTTCAAGCTTAGTGGTCGGTAGTTCACTAAATAAGTTTATTAGGTAAAACATGCAGTTTAATCCAGAGTCTGTTGGTTATTTTAGTGTATGGATTGTTAATAGTATTTATCTCACCGGAATGTTTCCTCAAATATTCCTTAATTATAAGCTAAAAACAACTAAAGGTCTTAGCAATTGGATGCTTTTAGGTGCAACTTTTGGTTATGTCCTGTATTGGTACCATATATATCTTGAAAGTTTTCCAGCAGCCTACCAAGTTATGGTCCCATTGGGTTTTAGCACCAGTATTTTTATGATCTTACAAAGCTTTTACTATGACGGATGTAGTCATAGGAGGTATTTTTGTTACTTATCTCTACTTATCGGTTTTATCGGGGCCTTGATCTTTCCTTTGGCCTTAAAATATCCAGAAAAAGTATCTGAGATTTGTGGTTGGGTTTATACTTTCATTTGGCTTATTTATATGATTCCTCAAATTCTTAAAATATATGTTCAGAAATCTACTAGGGGATTTAGTTTTGCCTTTATTACTTTTTTTGCAGTTGGTGTTTTAATTGAGTTCATAGCTGCCTTCTTCATAGAGCTTTCCTTGCCGATAGTTTTAAATTGTTTGCGAGCCCTTGCCGGTTATGTCATATTTTGTATGTTCTTTTATATATATAGGGGCAACTAATTTTTTGGGGGAGGGTGAGGGTTCATGTTTTTTGATATCAAATTAATGGCACATATGCTTATATGGATGACATGCCTGATTTATTTTGGAGCTTTGTTACCTCAAGCCTTTCTTAATCAGAAACTAAAAAGTGTTTCAGGAATAAGCGATTGGATGCTTTTAGGGGCCTTAGTCGGTTATTTAGGTGAAAGCTATTATGCTTTGTGTTTGGATCTTCCTTCTGGGTATAAGGTTATGCTTCCTCTTGGATTAGTAGTTATCATATTTATGTTTTTCCAGAAATTTTATTATTGTGGTATTAGCTCAAATAAAATGGTTTTCTACGGATTCATTTCTATAATATCACTAGCCCTTGTTTGCTTGCCAATTACATTCAAAAACATATTTTTTGTTGGAAATATTGCTGGTTGGATTGGGGCTGCAATGTGGTCTACTTATAAATTGCCGCAAGTTTTTAGACTATATAAATTAAAATCGGTTAAAGGCTTTAGCTTTTTGTTTGTAATAACCCTGATGGGAGGGGCACTTTTAGAATTGTTGGCTGTTTTTACACTTAACCTTCCAACACAGACTGCATTTAATGCTGTCTATTCTGTTTGTATAAATTCTATTTTATTGTTGCAATTTATATTTTATCGAAGGGTAGCCTAAAAAAAGGGAGGAAAAGATGTTTAATTCAGAAATGATTGCTGCAGGACTTACGTGGCTAGTGTACAGTATTTACTGTTTTGGTCTAATTCCTCAAATGTTTCTTAACTATAAACTCAGATCGGCTAGTGGCTTAAGCGATTTAACTTTGTTAGGTTATTTTGCGGGATATGTGACACAATTTTACTATGTGTTTTTTGAAGATTTTCCATTGTCCTATAAGGTCATGATTCCGATAGGAATAGTGATGGTTTCTATTTTAGTGTGGCAACGTTTTCATTATAATCCAAATACGGTTACGTCCCTATTAAGATATTCTTACCTCTTTATTTTCTGTTTTGTTTTTATCTTTACACCAATTTTTTTACGAGGTCGGCTGGATGTCGATGAAATTTTTGGTTGGATTTCAGCATTTATCTGGTTTGTATATGCTCTACCCCAGGTAATTAAGATTTATAGAGAAAAATCTTTTCATGGAATTAGCTTTGGATTTCTTTCAGTAATGGCGATAGGAGTATCTTTAGAGTTAACATCAGCTTTAATTTTGGGGTTGCCGATTCAAACAATAATTAGTAATGTTCGTGCATTATTAATCTATGCTATTTTTTGTGTACAGTTTTTTAGATATAAGATAGGCAGCGTCAAAGTATAGTTTTATACACTAAGTCCTAATTTTTTTATACTTTTTTGAGAAACTAATAAACGTTTATTTTGGGATATGCCACTTTTAAAAACTAAATTGAAAAAAAAGTTTCTATCAGGTCCTTTAACAACAGCGAATTCATGTGCTTCAGCTAAGGTAATAGGATAACCTTTTCCTTTCAAAGCTTGGTCTATTGATATTTTACATATTGTTTCTAAGTAATCAGGATTTTCTGCTATCCAAGCGGGAATTTCTATTCTTACAATCTCTTCTCCTACATCTAAGTAAAAAAAATATGGTTTTAAATGTGTTGGATAAGATTTGATTATTTTAGAAGTGCTCCAAAATGTTGTTGTTCTATGAAATGGTTTTAAGAAAAATTTTGTTATTTGTGTATCTAATAAATTATCAACTTCTCTACAAGGGAAAAAATCATGTTCTTTGTGACACCCTATGCAGTCAGCTATTTTGTAACGACACAAGCCTAGCTTAATCAAATTTACTAATTCTTTGCTTTTAGGAAAACTGATATATCCAGCTACAAGTATTTTATTTTCATAAAAATCATTCAAATATTTTAAGTATGAGTTTAGAAAAAGATTTTTTACTTCAGGTGTTTTAGAGTCTAATTGCCAAAAAATTAATGATCCATCAATCAAACATACTTTGGGGATGTTTTTTTTATTAAAACCTTTTTCCAGAGCAATTTTAAAAGATTGTTCTAATTCAAATTCCTCTCTTTTTAAATCTATCAAGTCTTTAGAAAAACTAATGTTTTCCCTTATTAAATGTTCAGGTAATAAAATTTTGGGCTCTGAAAAAAAATTAACAGAAGATTGTTTTCCATAGGTTAATAAAATACCACCAATATTTATTAAAAAGCAGCTATTGCCTGGCATATTGCGATCGGGGTAGATTTGAGATCCATCTATTGCTAAAACAGTATATTCACTTAAATTTTCATAGTTTATTTTAAAAGAGTCATCTAGGTTCCCGGTCCAGCCTGGAACTAAAAATGAACTTTGGGCTACGGCACTTCTTTGGGAAAACATAGGATCTTGTACTATTTCATTCCATATCTTTTTAGCAGTTGTTTTTTTACCGCTATTGTCAGGAAATAATAGTGAGGAATGTTTCTCAAATTCTCTAATTAATTTTTCATGATTTAACATTGTTTTAATTTATATGGAATTTAATAATTTTATAGCTTCTTTTTTAATTTTTTCATTATCAGTTGTTTTTACAAAAGCTTTTAAAACTATTATGGCTTCTTCCCATTTACCTAGCTCTTTTAGGCATGATGCGTTGTGAATAGCAGCATATGGCAATTGATTATAATGTTTACTGCATTTTTCAAAAAAAGATTGTGCCATTTCTAAATTGCCTATGTTACGTAAAGATTGAGCTAGATTGTAAGCAATCAAAGGAGACGGATTTTGATTATAAACATATTCAAAATTCTCAGAGGCTTTTTTATAATTTTTTTTAATATAATAGATATTACCTAAAATAAAACGACTTTGTAAAAATGAGCCTATTGTCTTATGCAAAATTTCAAAATTTAAAATAGCTAGATCCCATTTTTGTAGCTGATAACAAACTTCTCCGTATACATAGTAAAGTTGAGGAGTTTTTAGGTGACAATTTAAGGCTTTTTCATATTCTAAAGATGCTTCTTCTATTCTGTTTTGTAATTGATAAGTTCTACCTAAATTAAAATGAGCATTGCCATAATAAGGATTTAGTTTTAAGGCTATTTTAAAACTCTCCTCAGCTTGTCCGTAGCGTTTTTCGGAAAAGTGAAGTGAACCCAAGTTGTTAAATAATTCCGGATGAAATTCATTCATATTTAATGCTTTTTTATAAAGCTCCATAGCTTCATTACTTTTTCCTAAATTTTGGTATGCATTAGCCAAATTTACTACCGGTTCTGCATATCTAGGATCAGCTTTTATTGCTTTAAGATAAGTTTTAATTGCTTCATTTTTTCTCCCTGCTTGATAAAGTCCCACAGCATAATTATTTAATGCCCGAGCTCTATTTGGGTATTTTTTAATAACATCTTCCCAGAGGGAAATTCTTGAGTTCCAAACAAGATTACGATTATAGGTTAGTGAACTTAAAAAAAGTAAAAATACGACAGCGAATAAATACCAATTTTTTTTAAATTTCGATTCTAATAGGTTAAAGAATTTTGTTAGGCCTATTCCTATTAAGAGAATGAGTCCGATAGAAGGTAGATATGTCTTATAATCACAGACAAATTCACTTGATGGTACTATGCTTGCCCTAGGAAGCATAGTTATAAAGAACCAAAAAATACAAAAACTAAAAATATTATTTTTTAATTTTAAGAATAGGAATAAAGCTGCTCCTAATATTAATAGTATAATTAGCAAGGGAGCCAAGACCTCAAAACTCCAAAAAGTTTTGGCTAGCTTCCAATCATAATCAAAGCTTAGGCCTAATGGGCAAAAATAAATGAATGCATAATGTAAAATGATCTTGAATTGTGAAATCAAATATATAAATGGAGAGATTTTATCCTTTGGATTTTTGGTTAAAACATTTCCTCTATTATTTGCTATTTCTGTTTTTAATTTGAAAATATTGATTAAAGTTGACTTACGTCCCAGATAAAAGAATGCTCCAACAATTAAAATGAAAAAACCTAAATGGATCAAAATTCTTTTTTTTAAGGATCTTAAATTCCCTTTGGCAATAAAAAAGTAGTCAACAAGTAATAGAATAACTGGAAGAATTATGGTTATTTCCTTTGTTCCAGCAGAAAGGAATACTAAAAGGTAGCAAAGTATATATAAAGGAATTTTCAACTTAATATTTTTTGTTTTTGCTGCATATATAAAAGTTAGGGTTGTCAAAAGTATAAAAAGGGCAGCCAGGCCTTCTAATCTGGCTTGTGTAACATAAGTAGCTGTTTGTGTTATTGCCGGGTGCAGTAAAAATATTCCTGACGACAAGGTTGATATTTTAAATATATTTTGTTTCAAAAAACTATTTGATGGATAGGTTTGTAAAATTGTTGATATTAAGAAGAAAATTAAAATACCTACGCCTATGTGGATTAATAGACCACCCAAGCGGTATCCAAATGGATTTAGTTGATACAGTTTATAAGTTACTTTGTTTAGAATCCAGCTAATCCATCTTGAGTGATTCAAAAACAATTGCGAAAAAGTTTTTGTTTTTATATAAAAATTATTTGTAATTGTTGGGAGATCATCAAAGACAAAATCGTACCGTAGTGATTTAAAGTAAGTTGTAAATGTTAATAATGCTAACCCTAAGCAGGTTCCTATATTTTTAAAAGTTTTATTTAGCCTATGAGGCAGAAGTTGTTTGAGATTGAGCTTTTCCAGGATTTTCAAGACGAGCTAACTCCTTTTCTGTCGTTTCTTTAAACCAGTCAGGGGCTTCGGCATTTTTAAGTACTTTTAAATATTTTATTGCAGAATCAATATTGCCAGTTAATTCTAAGCAATTTGCAAGTCGTAGATACGTTTGAGGTATTGCATTTGGTAAATCTTTTGCTTTTTTAAAGGTATTTAATGCTGCAGAATAATCTTTTATTGCTAATAATGTTTCACCCATATTGTATAAGTAATGTGCATTTTGTGGATCAACTTTAGTTAGGTGTTGGTATATGCCCAAGGATTTATCGTATTGTTTTTCCATATAGTAGGAATTTGCAAGACTAAAAAATATCCTAGGGGAAGGGCTTTTAGAGAGTTTTACTGCTTGTTCAAAAGCTTTAATTGCTTCACTATATTTCTTTAGTCTAATAGCTGCTTCACCCAATGCGGCAAATCCCATCTCGTTATCAAGATCTCCATGGGTTGCATTAACAAAGCATTCCCAGCCTTTTTCGTTTTCTTTTCTTTCTAGAAATAATCTTCCTAAATTCATATGAGCTTTTCCGTACCAAGGTCTTAGTCTGATTGCTAGTCGAAAACAGTGTTCAGCTCCATCGTAATCTTTTTTTTGTAATAAAAATGATCCCAGATTATTATATGCTTCTGGATAATTAGGAAAAATTCTTAGTGCTTGTTTTAAAGCAGCTATTGCTTGGTTAGTTTTGCCTGTTAATGAGTACGCAACAGCCAAATTACTATATGGATCACAATAATGAGTGTCTAATTTTAATGCTTCCTTATAGTGTTTTATTGCTTCGTGATAATTGCCTTTTTCTGATAATGCTACCCCATAGTTGTTGTGGCCTCTTGCTTTTAAAGGAGCCTTTTTAACAATATCACCCCAAAACTCTTCTGATGTACTCCAAACAATATTTCTATTTAGAGTTCCGTAACCTATGGGTAACAAAAACATTAGTGAAAAGATTATTAAATTGCGTTGAGAATATATAAATTCTTTTTGTCTATTTTTATTAACATAAAATAAAGCGTATATAATTCCAGCAGGAATGAATAATAGAGTTATAGCAGGTGCTTTTAAGTGATCTTCTACTTTCCAAATCAAAATACTGATTCCAGTTAAATATGATATGGCAGATAAAACTAAAATAGATGAGAATAAGTTTTGTATAATTTTATTTTTCACATTTTTTAATTGTGTTGCTAATAAATTTATGAGATAAGTCATTCCTATTCCTATGGCGAATAGCCAACCGACAGATGGTATATAAGTTTTGTAATCACAGATTAATTCAGGAGACGGTACAATTGTTGATCTTGGTGCTACAGAAATAAAAAACCAAATTAAGCCAAATGTTAAATATGGATATTCTTTTTTAACAATGTTTCTAATAAGAAAAGCTGCTATTGCTACTAAAATAAGGAATGGAAAAAATGCATCAGGTGAAAAAAAGCCATTGGCAAGTTTCCAGTCGTATTCTACACTCAAAATAAATGGCCATAAAAATATTAAAAGATAATGCAAAATTACTTTGAATTCAGAGATGAAATAGTCATAAGGTTTTATAATATCATTTGCATTTTGGGTTAAGACGTTTCCTCGATTGTTTGCGGTTTCCATTTTTAAGCCAAAAATATCGGTATACCATTTTAAGCTTACGTGATAGCCAAACGTTCCAAATACTATAATGCTGAACATTAAATGAATCCAAATATGTTTTTTAAAGATGGTCCATTTTTGCTGAGAAACTAGAAACCAATCTGTTACAATCAGCAGAACTGGTCCAATTAATGCTATTTCTTTTGTGCCGCATGAAAGAAATCCACTTATAGCTAATAAAATTGCTAGTATAATTTTTGTTAATGTTTGATTAGATTGGGCTAATTTTACAAAAATTAGAACTGACAAAATGATGAAAAATCCAGCTAAGCCTTCTAGTCTTGCTTGTATTACATAAGAAATTGTTTGCGTTTGAGCTGGATGCAATAAAAATAATGCTGTTGTAACAAAGGATGCTAGGACTGAGTTTTTAAATAAAAACGTCTTCTTATCTAATCCTCTACATATAGATAATATTAAATAGAAAAGAACTATTCCGGATAATAAATGAATAATTAGGTTACAGGATCTGTAATAAAAAGGATCAAATTTGCCAATCTGATAATTGAGCCTATTTAATAATTCTCCCAGCCATCGGTTTTTAAATAAGCGATATCCTGGATTTAAAAACCGAATTTGAAAATTTTTAGTTATATTTGCAATATCGTCGAACTGAAATGGATAATTTAAGGATGGATAGTAAAAAACGGTAGTTATAAAAGTTAATAAAAATGGGGGGACAACAAAGTGCCAAAATGGAACTTTTTCTTCAAATCCTTTATTTCCTTTTGCGTTACCTTCTTCTAAAGACGAAGGTTCATTAAGAGTAAGATTTCCCATAGTTCTCCTTTTTTGACTAAGAACATATTTCTTATGATTTTAGTTTAATTTTTAAAAATCTCAAATATCCTTAACTATACTTATATATTTTTGTAATAATTTTTATCATACAGAGGTTTTATCTTTTTATGTCTAAAATAGCTAGATTTTTTTTGATTAGTTGCGTGTTTATTATTTTAGGAGGGATTTTCTTTATACGATTTTCTACTAAGGGTAAGCAATTTCCAGTACATGAAGGAGTACGTTTAATTTTATCTAAATTCAATACAATTAATCATATTATACATGAAGGCAGGGTTTATAAGGAGAATCACAAAGGCTTTCCTAGCAGTACTAGTTTTATTTGGGACTATTTTAAATTACAACTTAAAACTCATTTAATAAGTAGTAATAGAGAAGTGGAAGGGGAATTTTTAGAATTTAAAATTCATGGTCCTAATTTTGGAATTATTTCCTTTTTGGTGGGAGAGATATTTTTTAAGAGGGAGTATTATTTTTACTCCAATAAAATTAATCCATTTATTATAGATTGTGGTAGTAATATTGGGGTTTCGGTCCTTTTTTTTAAGTTGCTTTATCCAAACTCCAAAATCTTGGCATTTGAGCCAGATAAAAAAGCCTTTGAATTGCTTAAAAGAAATGTAACGGATAATAATTTAAGTTCTGTGTTTTTAGAAAATAAGGCATTAAGTAATAAAAAGGGATTTTTGAATTTTAGTTCAAGCGCCTCTATAGATAAAGTCGGTGTAACTATGAGACTGGTTGATTCGGGTTCAAATAAAAATATCATTAAAGTTCCAGCAGTTACCTTATCGGATTACATTAGTGAAGAAGTTGATCTATTAAAGATGGACATTGAGGGGGCAGAGACTTCTGTAATAGAAGAATTATCCCAAAACAATAAATTAAGAAATATAAAAAAAATGATTATAGAATATCATCATCATATAAAGGAAGATGAAGATTCTATGTCGAGTATTTTATCATTGTTAGAAAAAAATGGATTTGGATACGGTATAGAGGGAACCCTTTCAAGGTTGCCTTCAAACGGTAAATATCAAGATATTATGATTTATGCGTATAGAAAATAGTGTGTGATAACCTTTTACCGTTTGACCATATGATTAAAGTTACTTACAATTTAATGTAGGTGAAAATCATTATTTTATAAGTGAAAAGCATGAATAATACTTTATTAGCTGCCTTAAATATAGCAGCGATTTTTTTACCATCATTAATTTTGGTGCTTACCTTCCGGGGGTTTTTTAGGGCTCTTATTGCTAAGCTTTTAGGTGATAGAACCGCCTACAATGAAGGATTTATGACATTAAATCCAGTTGCTCACATAGATTTATTTGGTCTTTTATTAATAATTTTTGTTCTGCTTATCATAGGTGGGTTGCTTCCAGGTTTTGCTCATGCTTTATTATTGATAGCTCTTATATTTATGGGAGTTAGATGGAGTTATGAAGTTCCAATAGATACAAGTAATTTCAAACATAAGAAAGGGGGTTTAGTCCTTATTTCCTTAGCTGGCTTTATTGGAAATTGTGTTTTGGCATTATTATTTATGTATATAAGGAAATATTTTCCATTTGGCAAGTTGCCATTTCATGCTATTGATCCTATAGCTTCTTTGTTTGTCGCTGTCGTGGATCTATCAATATTTTTTGGTGTTTTTAATTTATTACCGATTCCACCTTTTGATGGTTCAATTTTGTTATCATCTTTACTTAAACCTTCTTCATATAATATCTTGCACAAGTTAGAAGAGTATTCACTTTATATATTAATGTTCCTCTTCTTGTTTGGTGGTGTTTTTTTTGTAGGTATAAGTTATCTTGTTGGATTGCTTAAATCGATCCTTTTATTGCTAGTTTTTTGATATGAATGGATTTTCATTATTTTTAGCACAGGCAATAATTATTATTCCTGGATTTTTAATAGCTATAACTTTCCATGAGTTTGCTCATGCTTTGGTTGCTTATTACTTAGGTGATGATACAGCAAAAAAGATGGGAAGATTAACTCTTAATCCCCTTGCACATTTAGATCCTATGGGAATTTTGTTTCTATTATTATTCAGAGTTGGTTGGGCGCGTCCTGTAATGTTTAATCCAAAGAACTTTAAACGTCCTAGGCTCGATTCCGTATTAACTGGTCTGGCCGGTCCATTTGCTAATTTTATTTTGGCAATATTTTTTTTATATGTTCTAAAATATGCACCAGCTGCCAAAGATGAAGTTTTAAATTTAACTTTAAATCAAATTTTTGATGTTACAATTTATGTTAATGTAATGTTAGGTGTTTTTAATCTCATCCCCTTACCACCGTTGGATGGAAGTCATATTTTGTATGCTTTTATTCCTAAAAAATTTAAACATTGGTATTTTGTATTTGCCCGATATTCTATTTTCATTTTTATTTTATTATTGGGAATTCCGAGTGCCAGAGAGTTACTTATATCCTCTATTAAGGGAATGAGAAGTATTTTGGAATTTTTAGTTTTTTAATCATAGTTAAGGTAATCATGGCAAAGAGTTTAGAAGAATCGTTAAAAATTTTAATGAGTGGAGTTGAGCAAGTTTTACCCAAAGATGGCCTTACCAAAAAATTAGAAAAGAAAAAGATTTTGAAAGTTAAGTTAGGTTTTGATCCTACAGCGCCAGATGTTCATTTGGGACATGCCGTTGTTTTAAAAAAGTTAAAACAATTTCAAGATTTAGGTCATGAAATTATTTTTCTAATAGGTGATTTTACAGCGAAGATTGGTGATCCTTCCGGAAAATCTAAGACTCGGCCACCTCTTTCTTCTGAACAGATTAAGGAAAATGCAAAGACGTATTTTGAGCAGGTTGGAAAGATTGTAGATTCAAAGAAAACAACCATTAGATATAATTCTGAGTGGCTTTCCAAGATGGACTTTGAGGAGGTTTTAAAGCTTGCTGGAAAAGTTACACTTGCAAGGCTCGTTGAGCGTGATGATTTTCAAAAAAGACTTAAAGAAAATCTTCCAATAGGTTTGCATGAATTATTTTATCCTGTTATGCAAGGCTATGATTCTGTAGCCTTAGAAGCCGATGTTGAGCTTGGTGGTACCGATCAGACTTTTAATTTGCTTATGGGGCGAGTTTTGCAGGAACAATTTGATCAGACTCCTCAAGTTTCCATTACTATGCCAATCTTAGAAGGTCTTGATGGTGTTCAAAAGATGTCTAAGAGTTTGGGAAATTATGTTGGTCTTAATGAAGACCCTAGGGAAGCATATTGCAAATTAATGTCAATTTCTGACAAATTAATGTGGCGTTATTTAAAATTACTGTTGGCTAAAAGTGACAGCGATATAAAGTCGATGCAAAGAGGTGTTGAATCCAGTAAATTACATCCGATGCAAATAAAAAAACAGATGGCTTTTGATATTGTGAAAGAATTTTGGTCTGAAGAGAGGGCTGGGGAAGGACAGGAAAAATTTGAAGCGCTTTTTCAGAATAAGGATTATTCAAAAGCTACGGAAGTTAAATTTTCTCAAAATTTTGCAAATCCAGTTTGGATTGTAGAGTTGTTGAAGGAAATTGGAGCAATCAAAACATCTTCCGAAGCAAGACGTTTATTAGAATCTGGATCTGTTTCAATTGATGACAATGTTATTAAAGATTTTAAATCAGAAGTTTCTTGGGTTGTTGGAATGACAATTAAGGTTGGAAAACATAGAATTTATAAGATTGGTTAAATTTCAAAATTATGATAATTGGATGATTTGCTGTCTTATTCTCAATTGGTTGGAACGATACTTGATGATCGTTTACCAATTTGTTCTATAAATTTTCCACATTCTTCCACATCATCTTCAACAATTTCCAACATTGTGTCAGGGTCAAATAAAATTATATACTTAATAGTTGTATCCATCAAAGGGGTGGATGTTTTGAGATATTAGGAATTATAAGATGATGGGAAAATAGAGATATTTTTGGATAAATAGTATAAGGAAGGAACGAATCTCTTTCCTTCTTTATATATTATTATAAATTAATCATTTTCATATTGATTGGTTGCATCAGCGTAAAGTCTTATAAGTGTAACTAAAAATTTTAAAGGCCTTTCTTGAGGTGGTATTTGAGCTTCTAATTCAGTTGTATCTATCAAATTTATTGATTTGGTTTCATCCGTAAAAACAGATTTCAATCTTTTCACCTGTTCTTGAGTTGCGAATTTACAATTAAGTTTCTTTATATTTTCTGTTGTTTCTTCAATTGTTGATGCTTTTGTGAGTTCTTCAATTTGTTCTTTAGCATCCCAAATATTATTTGAGGAACAGACTTCCTCATATACTCTTCTTGCTATTTTACGAGCAGGCCATTGTGCATTATAAAATACAATGTGCAACGAAAATGCACATAAAACAGAGCTTAGTGCAATAAATCTAGTAATTATTACATTTGATTTTTCTGGGGGAATATTTTGCAGAATAGATAAATTTTGTTTAAAAAAATTTATTTTTTCTTGAGCTATTGGTAAGAAATGATCCTTACCTGTTAAATCTTTGCTTAACTCTGCAAACAGCATTAAATCTTCTTCCAGTACTAATGTTTCTAAGTCTTCTATTTCACAAGAACACATCTTTACTATGCGGGAGTGTTCATCTGATATGGACCAATTATTATGAGTGCTATAAGCATTTATAGTATTGAGTGATGCAAATATTGCATACACTAAAAGAAATCTTATTTTTTTCATGTTTTATTTCCTTATATTTGAAGTTTGTGATTAATGGTCACTTTAATAGTATGAATAACCTATAATGACAATAATTTATAGGGAATAATGTTAAATTTTCAACATCAGCATTAAAGAGACCAGTAGAAATAATACAGTGAAAATTATATTTTACCACATTAAACATTTATTTAAAAAAATGGCGGGGTTGACGGGGCTCGAACCCGCGACCTTCCGCGTGACAGGCGGACGCTCTAACCAAACTGAGCTACAACCCCAAAAAAAAATGGCTCCTCGGGCAGGACTCGAACCTGCGACCCAACGATTAACAGTCGTTTGCTCTACCAACTGAGCTACCGAGGAACGTATGATTTCAGGTTACTGGTGGGCGAAGCAGGATTCGAACCTGCGACCTCCTGCTTGTAAGGCAGATGCTCTGCCAGCTGAGCTATTCGCCCCACATTATAAAACTTAGCCCTAATTGAGCTCAATTGCAACCTAAAATGCTATTTTCAAGGTACGATTGAATCTAAAAGAAAACTTAAAAGAAGTCAAAGAATTAATAGGTGATCTTGCGATTTTTAGTATTGTTAGCTTGCTTTTATAAAGCTTAGATTATTGAGGTAATTTTTGGATTTGATTAGGATTAAACTTTTATAGAGATTTTTAGCTGAAAATCTCTATCTAAAACAATCAGGGAGAGTCAGCGCGTTTTCCGCTAATCTGACGATAGTAGAAGGTTCTTTGCTGTCTTCCGGGCCGACAGACACTAAAATTGTATCTAAATTTTTAGCACATTCTCTTTTTAAATTTTCGATTTTTTCTAAGGTTATTTGTATTTCAGCTAATTTTTTTTCCTTATAGTCTGCTGATAAAGTTGGACTTATTTCTAACTCCAGGGGGTTACTTTCTAAAAAAGATTTTAGGCTTATTAAAATATATTTAGAAGTTTCTAACCAAGTTTTAGCCGAAAAGGTGCGAATTTTCAATGGCGTTTCTTCACTATCTTCTGAATCTTCTGAGTAGATAGAAATTATTTCATCATCGTCTAGATGTATAAAACTATCGGGATGTGTTAATGTGGTTGTTTCATCGCTAATCAAATTTATACAACTAACAGGTCTTATAATTAACAATGTTGCAAATAACACCAAAAACAATTTTTTTTGCATTATTTTTTCCTTTTGATGATGTTACAACTCTAACCTTTTATAATGAGATTAGAATTCCTGATCATGCTTGTCAAAGGGTCGACCGATGGCTTATGCTTCGCTGCGCATTGTTAGCTTTATGATTGATATTTTTTGTTTAGAATTATTTTTATAAAATTAAGCAATTTGACAATAAGATTTGTTGTTATTTTATTTCTATCTTTGAGTAATTAGGCAACCGATTACATCTTCAACTCTTTCGACAACAGCATAAGGATCTTCACAGTCCTGTGCGCTTATAAGTACTTTGATTTGCATCAATTTACTGAAACCCATTAAGGTGTGTATTTTTTGTAAGACAGTCTCTATTTTATTTAATTGCTCTTCATTTCCCTCGAAGGAAGCAATTGCTTCTTGAAGGTCGCATAAGGTTCTACTAGAAATGTTTAACCATAGCCCAGCGGTGAATTTTTTTGATTTTTTGCAAGGAGATTCGCAAATGTGGATTTTTTTTCTGGGAACTGGTGTTATAAAATTAGGTATTATCATTAAGGCTATTAAAAATAGTTTTTTTATCATATTTTTCCTTTTGAATTCATTAGTATAAATTTATAATTTTGTAGAGTTGGTGAATATTAGTCTAAATAATTCTTATAGTCAAAGGAAAGAATATGGTTTAATGCTTATTTGGATAGCGTTTTAGTTGGTTGTTGTGTACAGCTTGTTGTTTGAAACATAAAAGCTTTTATGTTTTCAGTATGTTTTTTGATTTTATCTTTATTGTTCAAAAAGTCTTCGTTGCAATCTAAAACTAAAACAGGAGCGTTTTTGATGTTTTCAAAAAGGTCTTCTTTTTTAACTAAAAACCTTTCATGCCAATTATGTATCTGTTTCATATAGTCTAGAGATAACTCTTTTTCGCTTTTACGATTCCTGCAGACTACTCGATCATAACAAATTTCTGGCTTTGCCTGTAAATATATAAACCCTAGGGGTGGAGTAAGTTTTTTACGAATCATAAAGTCTATCCAGGAATTGTAGATTTGCCATTCAAGGGAAGATAGATATTTATTTTGCTTATCATTTTTGGCAAAACAATAATGCCCAGAATATACCGAACGTTCCATGAGCCGGAAAGGGTTGGAATTTTTAGTTTCTAAAAGATGGTTTTTTACACGGCTCATCATGGCTAGAGTTTCCAAAGTGTATGCCCAGCGACTTGGATTTTTATAAAACTCGGCTAGAAGGGATTGACCATATTCCTTACCCGTCCAGTTTTCAACGGGTTCTGGTACAATTCCAATTGATGAATCTAACTTATTAATTAATCTTATAAAAGTTGATTTGCCAACTCCGATATTGCCTTCAACTATATACATTTTGCCTTAGTTTGAGTATTGGGTTAAACTTTTGAAACAAGGACTTTTAATTTAACTGAAATAAAAAGAATATGCATCACAAAAAAAGAACAAAAGAACAAAAGGGCGAGCTGATATATGGTCCTCATGCCATAAAGGAAATGCTTTTGGCCAAAAAGCGTCGCTTAATGTCAATCTATACAACAAAGCCGCTTCCTAAGGCTTGGAATAGAATCAAACAATATCTTCCTAAAAAGATTCCTAACATTCAATATGTTTCTAAAGATATACTTGCTAAAATAGCAGGAACTTCTGATCACGCCGGAATAGTTGCCCTAGTCTCTCCCTTCAAATATGCTACTAAAATTTTTGATCCTAAAAATAAGCCATTCATATTATTGTTGGATGCAGTTCAAGATGTTAGAAACTTAGGGGCGATTTTAAGATCTGCTTATTGTACAGGCGCAGATGGTATTGTTATTTGTAAAAAGGGAGCAGCTTCGTTGACCCCAGCAGCTTTTAAAGCGTCTGCTGGATTAGCTGAATACCTAAATATTTATCAGGCTCCCTCTATAAATGCAGCTGTAAGGGAAATTAAAGCAGCAGGCTATTCACTTTATATGGCTGTTTTAGAAGGTGAAAATGCTTTAACTGTTAAGTACAAAAAGCCTCTTTGTTTAGTCATAGGTAGTGAATCTATTGGGATTTCTAAAGATGTTCAAAAAGAAGGCAAGCTTATTACTTTGCCTCAAAAGCGACCAGATATATCATATAATGCTTCGGTTGCAGCTGGAATTCTACTTTTTATTTTATCTGAAAAAGTTAAAGCTTAGGCCTTATTAAAGAAATTTGCTGTGAATGATATTATAGGAGAAAGCAGCTCTGTCAGAGTTTTCGTAGGTTCTTCAACTGATATAGGGTTTATTTTGGATCTTTTAGACAGTCTCAGAAGTCGTTGATCTTCCTTTTCTGTTCTAATAAAAAATTTTAATTTTGCAGGTAATTCTTTACCTTTGCTTGGTCCATAAAGAATTTTTTTGTAGCGCTTTCCTAGTTTGGCATATAATTTCTTATATATCCTATTCAAAATATCTTCATATTTTCTTATGCGATAAAGTGGTTCAGATTGAAGTTGGTTTAAGGAGCAATTTAGAGAGCATGCCTTTTGAATGGTGCCTAACACAGCGGTTTTTGCCTTAAATATTTCTGTTGGTTTTGATTCGTCATTTAGGATCTTGTCAGCTATATGTGGTTCATTTGTTACGAATAGCATTAGTAAATTTGCCGTTTGCTGTAATTCGCTTTGATTTGTATCGTCTAATATTCTTTTTATGATTCCTTCGTCTTCCAAATTTTTAGGAAATATAAAATTTCCTAAAAATAAAAATGTTACTAGAAAAAATGCCTTTTTTTTCATTACAAACCTTAAATATCTTTTATCCACCATTTCCCCCCAAGAACCTGAAATAAGGCTCTAGAGAATAGTATACAAGGTTTGATTGACAAACAGCAATGTTTTTATAAATAAAGTTATTTTGTTTTTATAATGTTGTTGATTTTTACAAAAGTCTTTTTCTAAAGATCTTGCATAGTTAATCGGCTATTTTCTAATTTAGTGAAAATATTAAGAGGTTATTTTGAGAAAAGTTTTTAAAATTTTCGGATTTTTGATATTAGCTGTTGTTGGATATAAAGGCTTATTGCTTCTTTTTAGAGGTGAAGATAAAGCTATTAAGCTCTCTGAAATTAAATTTGAAAAAATATATTCAACTGATTTGGAGAGACGGATAAAAACTTTTGTTTTAGGTTCTAAAGAACCTAAAGAGCTAAAAAATCCAAAGTTGTTCTATAAGGAGCTTAAAACGCTGTTTAAGGTAATTAAAGAGATTAAATGGGATTATATGGGCTTGACTGGATTAAATCTTACGATAGTTGGAGTAGAACCAGAGTGGCTAGTTAATAAAGAGTTAGTTTTGGGAGACAAAAAACGCTTATTGTCTATAGATGAATTTTCAAGTTTTGACTCAACTAAGCTCAAAAATCTTACTCTTTCTAATGATTATTATGATGAGAAGATTAAGCCTTCTGTGTACCAATTTTTGCAAAAGGTTCCGCGTGAGTTTTCAAGTAGATACACTATCAACTACATAAATAAGAGAGAGATTTTTCTTTATGCTAAAAATGGCGGAAAAAATTATAGTATTTTAGCCGATGAAGAAAGCATTTTTGACAATAAAAAATTACAAAGTGTTGATCCTATACACATGGTAGGGGAAATTTTTGATGTAAGATTTAGGGACCGCATTATCGTAAAGTCTCGCGTTAAAAATAAGGGGTTGTGATGGCAAAAGTAATTCTGAATAATTACTGGTCAGCTGTAGACATAGGGACTACAAAGATTTGTGCCTTAATTGCGAGATATAATTCCAATGGGGGCATAGAGGTTATTGGAATAGGGAGATATCCGTCATTTGGTTTAAAAAAGGGAGTAGTTGTAGACATAACTACTACTGTTGAATCTATTAAAAAGGCCATTAAAGAAGCAGAGAAAATGGCTGGAGTTAAAATAGAATCAACAGCTGTTGGTATTTCAGGTGGGCACATTCAGTCCTTTAATTCTAGTGGAATTGTAGCAATTAAAAATAGAGATGTATCTCAAGGAGATATTGATAGAGTCATTGAGGCAGCTACTGCTATTCCTATGCCTAGTGATCGTGAAATTTTACACATTTTACCACAGTATTTTAAGGTTGATGGTCAAGAGGTTGTTAAAGATTCAATTGGAATGCATGGGGTTAGGTTAGAATCTCAGGTACATATAATTACAGGAAATATTTCGTCAGCTAGCAACATAATTAAATGTTGTGAACTTGCTGGGGTTTCTGTAGAAGATATTGTTTTAGAGCAATTAGCTTCAGCAGATGCTGTTTTGACGGAAAGTGAAAGAGAGCTAGGTGTTGGCATTTTAGATATAGGTGGTGGAACTTCTGATTTTGCTATTTATAAAGATGGTCGTATTAGACATTCTAAAGTATTGCCTATAGCTGGCAATCATTTTACTAATGATTTAGCTGTTTGCCTGCGTATTCCTTTAGAAAAAGCAGAGATGATTAAAAAGAAATATGGAAGTGTTTTAAAAGAAACAGGCCTAGGGAAAAAAATATCTGTTGATTTAGAAATAGATAATGGAGTTGCTGAAGTTGAAACAGATTATATGTTCGAGATTCTGGAATCTCGAGCTAAAGAGGTTTTTGATTTAATTTTAGATGATATTATAAAATTTAAATTGCAGCCATTTATGCCATACGGAATTGTTTTAACTGGTGGCGGTGCTTTGTTAAGTGGCATTGTGGATGTAGGAAAAGAAGTTTTTGGTATGCCGGTCCGTGTCGGTTTACCTAGAGAAGCTAAAAAATCTGAACTAGATAGTAGTGTTCCGGATTCATTAAAAAGTCCGATGTACTCAACGGGATATGGTCTTTTGGTTTATAGTGCTAAAGATAAAGAAGTTGTGTTAAGTGAGGGTTCCCAAGATCCATTATTTTCATGGGTATTTAAGCGAATGAAGTCGTGGATTTATGACTTTTTATAGGAAAATGGGAGAGGAGAAATAATGATTGAGTTTGAAGTAGAAGAAAAAAATTCATTTGGTGCCCGCATTAAAGTTATGGGGGTTGGAGGAGGAGGAGGGAATGCTGTCAATAGCATGATTGACAGCGATCTTCAGGACGTTAATTTTCTTGTAACAAACACAGACGCCCAAGCTCTAGATGTTTCTCCTGTGGATATAAAAATACAAATTGGTGAGAAGGTAACCAAGGGGTTAGGAGCAGGATCTAATCCAGATATAGGAAGACGGGCAGCTGAAGAAGATTTAGAGCTTATCACTGAAAACATAGCAGATGCGGATATTTTATTCTTAACAGCAGGTATGGGTGGCGGAACTGGTACAGGAGCTACGCCAGTTATAGCAAAGGCTGCTCGTGAGCTTGGCGTATTAACAGTTGCTGTTGTTACAAAGCCTTTTATTGTTGAAGGTCGAAAAAGGTTAAAGCAAGCAGAAGAGGCAATTGCACTGCTTCGAAAAGAGGTTGATACTCTTATTGTTATTCCAAATCAAAAACTATTAGATTTGGTTGATCCAAATATTTCTATGCTTGATGCATTTTCTGTGGTCAACAATGTGTTAAAGCAAGCGATTAAAGGTGTTGCTGATATTATTATGAAACCAGGTCATATCAATGTTGACTTTGCAGACGTTCGAGCAATCATGAGTGGCATGGGAATGGCTCTTATGGGTACAGGTAGAGCTAAAGGGGAAGACAGAGCTAAGCAAGCCGCCATGACAGCTATTAATTCACCGCTTCTTGAAAATATTAGTATTGAAGGTGCAAAAGGTGTTCTTATAAATATTACTGGTGATTCAAGTTTAGGATTGCAGGAAATTAATGATGCAGCAAAAGTTATTTACGAGAAGTCTAGTGATGATGCTGAAATTATATTAGGATCTGTTATTGATCCTGGTATAGGTGATGAAGTCATGATAACTGTTATAGCAACTGGATTTGATAAACAAGAGGAAGATTTATTGATGGCTATGCCTAGGGCATCTGTAAGTAGAGTAAGAGAAGCTGCAAGATCCAATGCTCAAAAGAAAATTATAGATATTCCTGCAAGTAAAGACAAAGAAGTTTCTGCTACAGAAAAGCTTCCAAGTAATTTTCTAGATTTAGATGCAAATGATTTAGATACTCCTACTTTTTTGAGAAGACAAACATCTGAAGAAAAAGAGGATGAAGGAACATAATCTATATGAAAGTTCATAACGATTCCAATTTCTTAATTTATTTTGGCGATGATTCTGAAAGCGTAAAACTTTCGAAAGAAGATTTGCACAATAATCTCAAAGAAGTACTTTTAGGTATACAACAAAAAATTAATGCAAAAGGTTCTGTTTTTCTAAAACAGGTTCATGGAACTAATGGAATAGTTGTTTCTAAAGAATCTAAACTCAAATATCCGCTAGATATTCCTGATGAGCATGGGGATATAATTATAACGGATAGAGATGAAGTTGGAATAGGGATTTTAACAGCGGATTGCCTTCCAGTGGTTTTTTATGATAGAAGTAAACATGTCCTGGCTGTGGCTCATGCTGGTTGGAAAGGGAGTGTTGCAGGAGTTTCTAAGCGAACTCTTCAGATGATGCATGATAGGTTTAAGTCCGATCCTGCTGACATAGAAGTGCATTTTGGTCCGGCTGCAAGGTCTTGTTGCTACGAAGTACAAAGAGATTTTTTAAAGCATTTAAGTAGAACCGATATTGATCATGAACACTGCTTGATGCATAGAAAAGGAAAGTTATTTTTGGATTTATCTAAGTTTAATAAGCATCAATTGGTCAATTTAGGGGTAAAAGAACAAAATATTCAACTTAAACATCATGAGTGTACGATTTGTAACATAAATTATTGTTCTTATCGTAGAGATAAGGAAGATGCAAATAGGCAGGTAACCTTGGCTATGCTTAAGTAATTAATCCTGGGCATTTCTTGCAATTATTATGTTCGTTTGATTATTATATAATATATTGTTTTAGTCGTTTAGTAGGGGGGTTATGAAAAGTCTAAGCAAAATATTATTTGTATTAATTGTTATTTCGTTTCAGAAATTAAATTCTATTATTATCGTTAATAATACGTGCCATACGATATATTTATCAAATTTTAAAGCTATTAATTCTGACTATCTAGGAAATGATTATTTTAAACATCGTAAGATTGATTCTTTTTTGCATAAATCTCTAGATCAAGATCTTAATATTGATGAAAGAATTATTAATCCGAATGAATCAATTGATCACGATCTTAGAAATTTAGTAACAGTGGGAAACAAATTTTCTATTCATCATGGGCTTCATTCAACGGCGGCTACACTTTCTTCTCTCCTCAATGGGAAACAGACGGCTTCTGCCATACTTGCAGAAGTGTCAGTAGGGGCATTTCCGGATAATTTATATTTGTATGTTCCAAATTTACAAGATCGAATAGAGATAAGATATGTTGATAATGGCAGTAAATTAGTTGCTAATTACATGGTAGCGGGTTCTTCTATTGTTAGTCAGCCTCAAATGGCTGCTACTAAAATAATAAAAGATAGTTTAAGGGAAGCTGGTGTTCAAATGTATCCTAACTCTTCTCCGATAATAAACCCATATAATTTTTTGAGAGAGATTAAATTAGCTATAGGGCAAATTCATGTTCAAGGTGACAGAAAAGACATTGTTGAATGGATATTGCGATATGGAAGAATTTCCAGGTCTGAGAAAAGAGATATCATCGCTTATACTCTTGAAACAATTAGGGATCAACGTATTAAAGAGTCAGCTGAGGCATCCTTTGAAGATGTTTTGAGAAAATATGAAAATCCTGCACTAGACAATTATGTTCCTCCTACAAAGGACGAGGCAGATAGGGAAGTTGAGAGGAGAGAGGGTGGTACATGGAATATAGGAATGGTTCCTTGGTTGCAATAGAATTAGTATAAATTCTTAGGTGCTACCATATTTTGGAATTACATAGTAAAGTATTTTTGCACAAGTTAAATCCTCTTCGTTTTTTTGAAGTGGGATAAGCCATTCTATAAATGTTTTAAGTAATGTATTGCTGTTTGCAGCTTCTTTTACCTCATTCGGAGTTAGTAGCTTATTTTTACGCATATTTTTTATTTTTATGAACGTTGTTATTTCTTCATTATTTAAAGGATTTCCCGGAATTAATTTTATTAGGCCTTCTAGATGTTGAATAATTTCACTAGGTCCTGAGAAGAAGTAGCTTATTTTACTGTTATGAACTTTAAGCATAATCAACAGATATTGTAAAATAACTTTAAGATTTTGATACGTTTTAGATTTTTCTTTTTTATTTTGTCCAGTAGTGAGATTATTAATATAGTAAGCTTTTTTAGAAAGTGCGTTTAATTCCACTTTTACACGTTCTTGGTTTCTAAGAAAATTTCCTAAAGTAAAAAGGCACATGGCTTTATTAAATCCGTTATTGCCATTCAAATTAGATTTTAGTGCGAGATGCATATATACAAGATCTTCTACTGGAGTTTCAGTATTTGGAGATAAATATATAGAAAATGTTATTTTAAAAATTAATAAAAGTAGTAAAAAACGTTTAGTGTTCATTATTCTTGATTCCTTTTAAAGCAAATAAATTTTTACACAAAGTTAGAAAGAGTCAAGAGGGTGCTTTTGAAAGTTTGTCCTAATTTTCATTTTGTTTTAGATTATTAGGAATCAATCTACTTAAATTAGGGAGTAAATATGATAGAAAATATTAAAGCATGGCCACAAAAGCTCAAAGATGGTCTTGATATAGCTCACAATTTTCATTTTGAACACTCAGGTGCTCTACCTACAAATATTAACAAAATTGCATTTTTTGGAATGGGTGGGTCGGGCATTGCTGGAAGAATGGTTAAAGCTTTTTTAGAAAAAGAAAGTAAGATCCCATTTTTTATAATAGATTCGCCTGAGGTTCCAGCGCACATAGATGGTTCAACTTTGGCTATTGTTGTTTCATATTCAGGAAACACTTGGGAAACAGTAAAAGCGTTTAATAAATTAATTGATCGTCATATTCCAACAGTCGTAATTTCCCATAATGGAGAGATTTTAAGGATTTCGGAAGAAAAAAACATTCTACATATGATTGTTCCTGAAAGCAACACTCCTAGGGGTGCTCTAGGGTATTTTTTAGGTATGATTTTGGGTTTGTTAGAGCTCATGAATCTTGATTCTGGTAAAAAGATATTAGATGATCTTATAAAACATTTAGATATGTATCTTCCGAAGCTAGAGGATGAAGGCTATTATAAAGAATTTATAGATTTAGCCAAAGATAAGTCCTTTTTTCATATATGGGGAGTCAGTGGCGATAGTGCTGAGTTTGCTTATAGGGCACAAACGCAGTTTAATGAAAATAGCAAGACTAGAGCAGTGTTTTCTTCATTTCCAGAGTTAAATCATAATCTTTTAGTTGGATTTACGAAATTAGAAGACGAATGTAAGCCGTTTGTTATATTCTTTGCTACCAGCTTTGTTTCCCCTAAGGTTGAGGTTTCTATAGAATCCTTGTCTGAAATCCTTAAAGAGCAAGGAGCAAGCCTTTACAATCCGCCTATTTTAGGGGATAATTGGGTAGAACAGTTATTGCATATTGTTCTATGGTCGGATTTTGCATCGTATTATCTCGGCGTTGCTAGGGGACAGGAGGTTGAACCTGTATTCCTTATAGATAGATTAAAAGAAAAATTTGCACAGAAAATGGGTAAATAAGAGTATGAAAAAAGAAATACAACCAAAAATGTTTGATGTTACTGCCAATTGTGTATGCGGTAACTCATTTAAAACATCTTCTACTAAGGAAGAATTAGAAGTAGATATTTGCTCTAATTGTCATCCTTTTTTTACTGGTACTCAAAAGTTTGTTGATACAGCTGGTAGAATAGAAAAATTTCAGAAAAGATTTGAAAAATCCAAATCTTCTAAGTAAAAGCTTTAGAAAAGGCGCACTTTTTATAGGTGCGCCTTTTTTCTTGCTTAAGGGAAACTTATGAATCTTGTTGATCTAAAAAAAAAGTATGAAGAAATTACAGAAAAATTAGCTAACCCTAATTTAGATACTAAGGTTAGGCGAGATTTTCAACGAGAAGGATCACAACTCAATAATGTAATTACTGCCTTGGAACGGATAGAAGAGCTAAAAAAAGCTATTAAAGATCTTAAGATTCAAGCACAGGATGATCCCGAACTGATTGAGCTTTATGAAGAAGACATAGAAGAAAAAAGATTAGAGCTTAAAGATATAGAAAAGGATCTAGAAAACTTGCTTTATCCTGAGGATGAACGGGATAACCGCTCAATTTTCCTAGAAATTAGAGCTGGTGCAGGGGGACAAGAAGCCGCTCTTTTTGCTTCAGATCTTTTTAGAATGTATAACAATTACGCTCTTTCAAAAAATTGGAGTGTTTCTATTGTTGATTACAATGAAACAGATATTGGTGGTTATAAAGAAATTATTATTTATGTTAAAGGTAAAAATGTTTTTAAGCATTTAAAATTTGAATCTGGAGTTCATAGGGTTCAAAGAGTTCCTAGGACAGAAACTCAAGGTCGAGTACATACATCTACTGTAACCGTGGCGGTATTGCCAGAGGCTGATGAAGTTGATGTTAAAATAGATCCACAAGATTTACGCATAGATGTTTTTAGGGCTAGTGGTGCTGGGGGGCAGCATGTTAATACAACAGATTCTGCTGTACGTATTACTCATATTCCAACAGGTGTTGTTGTTTCTTGTCAGGATGAGCGTTCTCAGGCAAAAAATAAAGCTAAGGCCATGAAAGTTTTACAAGCTAGAATTTTTGAGGCTGAAAGAGTACGTCACGAAGCTGAACTAAGTGCCCAGCGTAAAAAGTTAGTTGGTATGGGTGAACGTTCAGAAAAAATAAGAACCTATAATTTTCCTCAAAACAGAATTACTGATCACAGAATTAATTTGACTCTTAAAAAACTAGATATTGTTATGCAAGGATATCTTAACGATTTAGTTGAACCTTTGAAGGAATGGGAATTTAAAGAAAGACAAAGTGAAGGTTCAAATATTTTGTCTTAATTTTCCTTCAAACTTTCGTAGACAACCATAGTCTTTTTTGGCAGTTTATTTTCAGTTTACTCATCTCTCTCAATTTTTTATTCGTAAGGACTTTTATGTCTCTACTAGATACCCGTTACATTGGTGTTTTAGGTATAGTTGCAATTTTATTAATTGCTTATTTGTTTTCTAATAATAGAAAAAAGATCAGCTTTAAATTAGTGGGGAACGCTTTATTGATGCAGTTTCTGCTGGCATTTTTTATTTTAAAAACGGCTCCTGGTAGATTTTTATTTAAAAAGTTAGCTGCAGGTTTTAGTAGAGTTTACGAATTTGCTACAGCTGGATCAGAATTTGTTTTTGGTACCGGACCTTGGGCTATGATTTTTGCTATTAAGGTTGCCTCCATTATTATATTTTTTGGCGCCCTAATGTCGGTGCTATTTCACTTAGGCATTATTCAAGTAGCAGTAAGAGTTGTTTCTTTTCTTGTTCGTCCTTTGTTAGGAACATCAGGAGCAGAAACTTTGTGTGCTGCTGCAAACAGTATGTTAGGACAAACTGAAGCTCCTTTGCTTATAAAACATTACTTAGAAAAAATGACAACTTCCGAAATTTTAGTTGTTATGGTTAGTGGTATGGGGACATTGAGCGGTGCTATTTTAGCAGTATACGGTTCTATAGGTGTTCCTATGATGCACTTGCTTTCTGCTAGTGTGATGGCAATACCCGGTTCTATTTTAATTTCAAAAATTCTTCTTCCTGAAACTGAAAAGCCAGAAACTGTTGGTAAAAAACAAGTTGATATGAAAAGTAATAGCAAAAATATTTTAGATGCTATTACTACAGGAACAACGGATGGGTTAGGCTTGGCTGTTAATGTTTTAGCAATGCTTATTACTTTTATCAGCTTGATTGCTATGATAAATTATATTTTATCTTACGTTGGTTTTTATACTTTGAATGATATTTTTTCCGCATTTTTTGGCCCTTTTGCTTTTCTTCTTGGAGTACCAAAAATAGATACGCAATCAGCAGGAGCTTTGTTAGGACAAAAATTAGTTATTAATGAGTTTGTCGCTTACTCAAGCATGGTAAATTTTGCAATTACAGAAAAAACAAAAATCATTTTAACTTATGCTCTTGCAGGTTTTTCTAACTTTTCATGTATAGGCATTCAAATAGGTGGAATTGGTGCTATTGCTCCTAAATCTAGAGACACATTAGTAAAGTTGGGAATGAGAGCTCTTCTTGGTGGTACACTTACAAATTTTTTAAATGCGGCTATAGCATCGCTGTTAATTTAAGGACATTATGACAATACATAAAAAAATATTAGCAACCGGAGTTATTTGTTTATTCTTAGGTACTAATTTAACATTTTCTACAGGGGATGAAGCTTTTAATATTGCAAAATCAATGTTTGTAAGAGCATTTAGGCGGAATTTAGAACATATGACCCCTGAGCAAAAAAATGCTTTTGAGAAAGAAGCGAGAAAAATTTTGGATTCAAATTATGACTTTGAAAATCAAACATTTAAGTTATTTGAAGCAACTCTTTTTTTTGCTGAATCCTCTGTTAGATAAGCAATTGTATTATTGTGAATGATTTTTAAGCCCACAGATTGATATTCAAGTAATTTTGTTGGTCGTGAAACCCAATTAACGATATCTTTTTTTCTAAATAAAAGACCTGCATCACAAGCTGACAAATATTGATATAAAATTTCTGGATTTATAGAAATTACTTTGTAAGAATTTTTTGGAAAAAAATTATCTTTAAAAAGTTTTTCAAAGTGGTTTGTTTCTTGGGTTAGAACTAATAAAAATATATTTTCTTGCTTTGATAATTCTTGCTTGAAAAAATCAACAACATCTTCAATGCACTGCCAGGGCTGTGCTGATCCACTATAGCAATATACAAATTTGGTTTCGTCGATACTTAGTTTTTCTCTTACTTCTTTTCTAAAGAAAATAATTTCTTCTTTAGAAAATTTTGATGGAATATCGTCATTAATAATTGTAATTTTATTTTTCTTGGCCTTAAAATTTTCAGTTATATAAGTTTTGAGAGCACAACTTACACTTTCTATTAAAACTTTGTTTGAGGCATATACAGTATGCTCAATATTTTTGAACTGTTTATAAATTAATTTTGATATAGCAGTTTTTAAAAAGTTAGATTTTTTATAGTTTTGTGTATAACGGTATTCCTCTGCACACAAGCCTCTAGCCTGAACGGTAAAAGGATTGTTGGTTGCTTTTAAAGTTATATATCCGGCAAGAGGTCCCCTTGCAATGATTTCTCCAGGATATTTTTTGAAAACACTTTTAAGCTTTTGTATTGAAAATATAAAACTTGATTTGCCGAAAAAACGAGGCCTTTTTAATAAAACTACTTTTAAACGATCAGTCTTTGGAATGTCTGTTTTGTTTTCAGGAATTTTATTTCTTTCAAAAGAAATTAATGTTATATGCAGGTTTGGATCTAAATTTAATTTTTCTATTAATGGCGATAATACCATGCTATAAAAGACTGAATTGAGGATGCTATCATAAATTACAAAGATTAAATTTTTTTTTGCTTCCATTTTTGTTCTCTATCTAGATTATTTGTTAATATGTTACAGATTATAAAAATTATACGTATTTGAAAAATTCAGTAAGGTTTTGTGATGAAATATATTAAATGGTTTGAAGATTTGAGAATAGAAGATGTACCTCTTGTTGGTGGTAAAAATGCATCTTTAGGAGAAATGATTAATGCTTTAACTTCTAAAGGAATTTTGATTCCTTCGGGATTTGCAACCACAGCAGATGCTTATTGGCTTCATTTGAGAGAAAATAATTTAGAAGATCTAATTAAAAACGATTTGTTAAAGGTTGATAAAAAAAATGTTGAGACGCTAAAAGAAATTGGTGCGAGAATTAGAAAAGTAATAATAGATGCGCCTTTTCCCAAAAAATTATCAGATGAAATTGTAGAAGCTTATAAAGAAATTAAAGAACGCTACAAAAATTCTACGTTTGCTGTTCGTTCTTCAGCAACAGCTGAAGATTTACCAGAGGCTTCTTTTGCTGGTCAACAGGAAACATTTTTAAATATCAGAGATGAAAAAAATCTTTTAATTGCATGTAAAAAAGCTTTAGCTTCACTTTTTACGGATCGAGCAATTTCTTATCGTATTGATCATGGATTTGATCATATGAAAGTAGCACTATCTGTTGGTGTACAACAAATGGTGCGATCAGACAAGGCCAGCTCTGGGGTTATTTTTACCCTAGATACTGAAACTGGTTTCAAAAATGTAGTTTTAATTAACTCTTCTTATGGTATCGGTGAAAGTGTTGTTGCTGGACTAGTTAATCCAGATGAATTTTATGTTCATAAAGAAACATTGAAAAAAGGATTTAGACCCATGTTGAAAAAGCACATGGGGGCCAAAAAGACAAAGATTATTTATTCAGATGATAACGAAAAACCAACAAAGACAGTAGATGTTTCTGAGCAAGAACAAAAACAATTTTCATTGAATGACGATGAAATTTTAAAGCTTGCCAAACAGGCGTTAATGATTGAAGAATATTATTCTGAAAAAAAAGACCAGTGGACGCCTATGGATGTTGAGTGGGCTAAAGATGGGATAGATGGAAAGCTTTATATCGTCCAGGCTCGTCCAGAAACAGTACATTCAAGAAAAAAAGAAACTGTTTTGGAGGAATATATTCTTCAGGAAAAGGGAGAGGTTATTATTAAGGGTAAGGCCATTGGTCGTAAAATTTCCTCTGGGATTGCAAGAGTTATAGAGACCGCTAGGGATATGCACCAACTCAAAGAGGGTGAAATTTTGGTTACAGATATGACTGATCCTGACTGGGAACCAATAATGAAGCATGCTGCTGGTATCGTTACTAATCGCGGTGGGAGAACTTGCCATGCGGCTATTGTTAGCAGAGAGATAGGGATTCCTGCCATTGTTGGTACATCTAATGCAACAAGCCTAATTAAAACAGGAGAAGAAGTTACAATTGATTGTAGTAACGGTGAAGGTGGTTTTATCTATAAGGGGCAGATGAAATTTGAGGTGAAAAAAACTGTTTTGAAAGAAATTCCAAAAATTTCTACCAAAATTATGATGAATGTTGCAAATCCAGATGAAGCATTTGGTTTTGCTCTACTTCCAAATGATGGCGTGGGACTTGCCCGGCTAGAATTTATTATTAATAATTCTGTTTATGTTCATCCAATGGCACTAGTCCATCCTGAAAGAGTTGAAGACAAGGATGTTTTGGCAAAGATAGAAGATTTGACATTTGGATATGAGGATAAGAAAGAATTTTTCATCGATAAATTAGCTCAGGAAACAGGTACCATTGCAGCTGCTTTTTATCCCAAACCGGTAATAGTAAGATTTTCTGACTTTAAGAGCAATGAATATAAAAAACTCTTAGGTGGAGAATTTTTTGAGCCTGAAGAATCAAACCCAATGATTGGATTCAGAGGAGCTTCTAGATATTATCATGAAAAATATGAAGAAGCTTTTGCATTGGAATGCCTAGCAATGAAAAAAATTCGAGAAGAAATGGGATTGGATAATGTTAAACTGATGATTCCCTTTGTTCGAACGGTTGAAGAAGCCAAAACAGTTATTCAAGAAATGGCTAAATATGGGCTGAAACAAGGCGAAAACGGTCTTAGTGTTATTATGATGTGTGAATTGCCTTCTAATGTCATTTTAATTGAGGAATTTTCAAAAGTTTTTGATGGGTTTTCAATAGGTTCTAATGATTTGACCCAAACCACTCTAGCAATAGATAGGGATTCTGACCTAGTTGCTCCATTGTTTGATGAACGTAATGCTGCAGTAAAGAAAATGATGGAAATGGCTATTAAAGGGGCAAATAAGTGTAGCAGGCCTATAGGAATTTGCGGCCAGGCACCATCAGATTATCCCGAGATAGCAAAGTTTTTGATTGATTGTGGTATTGATTCTATTTCTCTCAATCCAGATACAGTTCTAAAGACTATTTTAGCGCTTGCCTCTTAGCTTGTCGGTGAGTGATTTGGCTTTAGCATAATTTGAATCAAATTGTTGGGGCCTTCTATTGCGATAGTGCCAACAGTTCGAGCACCAGCCCTTAAAATTGTTATCATGTTCGTAGCAGTTGCAATTGCACGATATGTAATTAATGTCTCTGCCGTTGTATTGAAAGCATTCTCCAGACTTAGCCAGCATTTGGGTAGCTATAAATAGAGAAAGTAGTACTTGCAAAACTGTTAAAAACTTTTTCATAATCATCCCCCTAATACTAAAATACAAATATTTCTATTTGAAAATCAATGGTTTGGTTTTTAAATAGAAATGGGGTTTTTAGCTCTCGTGGGTTTTTTCAGCTATGAATTTGTATGGGTTTTTGTCGATTTATTATATTAAAATAGCTTTTTATTATTTTGAATTGGAGTTAGACTGGCGAAAAACAGATTATGTGGGCCTAATTATGAATATTTTTTCATATTATATGATTTTAACCTTTTTTCTGGCAGGCGCCCTTTTAGGGGTCTTGTTTGGTTTTTTGTTTTTTAATGATAATAAAAAGATTTTTGAGGTTGCTAAGGGTAGTGAGGAGATTGGCAAGGGGCATTCAGTAAAATTATCTTTAAATTCTATGTTCAGATATTTTATTCTTTCTATATTAATAGTTGCTTTTGCTTATAGAAGTTTTGAGGTTCTTGCCGGAGTTGCAGGGTATCTGTTATCTTTTTGGTTGTATGTTATAAAAAAAGTACGTAATTATGGAAATTAAGTTATTTCAATATACAGTCATTAAACCATTAGCCTTTTTGGGCATCACTCACAGTTTTTTTAATATCCACCTAGATACTTTATTTTATACCTGGGTTGGAATGCTCATGCTTTTTATTGTAGTTTTTATAGGAAGGGCTTACTTAATTAGTAAGCCTTTTTCTGTTTATGGGCTAACATTTGAACAGGTGATGGAATTTTTTATTGATCTTTGTAAAGAATCATTAGGTTTTTTTAAATTTGAGTATTTTTCATTTATTGTTTCAATTTTTTTCTTTACTTTAACATGTAACCTTGCAGGTCTTTTGCCCTATGTAGAGGAGTCTACTAAGGATTTAAATACAACTTTAGCATTAGGTGTCAGCAGTTTTTGTTTTGTCCAGTATCAACATATTAAAGAATCGGGCATTTCAAAATATATAAAGTCATTTTTTGAGCCACTTCCATTTATGTTGCCATTGGAGATTATAGGAAAACTTTCTAGTATAATTTCAATGTCATTTCGTTTATTTGGTAATATCTTGGGAGGTTCTATAGTTTTTTATCTTTTGGTTGAAGTAGTGGGAGAGTATAAGGGTGTTTTTATGCTAACTGCTTTAATAGTTTTGAGTTTGTATTTATTAGTTCAAAGAAAATTGGATTTGAAAGATTATCCAATTCTTAAAGTCTTTTTCTTTACAATGTTTTCTATAATATTTGCTTTGTCTTGGGCGCAGCTTTTTTTTGGAGTTTTTGAAGGCTTAATACAAGCTTTTGTTATTGCTATGTTGACGTTAACTTATCTATCGACAGCTTTATCAGAGACAGAATCTACGGAAGAAGAAGTTTTATGATTGATACACTTTCTTTGCGTTATATAGGAGCATTTACGGCAGTAATTTTAGCTTCGATTGGTACGGGTATAGGCCATGGAGTTGCTGGAATTGGAAGTATGAAAGCTTTGTCTCGCCAAACTCTCGGAGGCAGTCAAGGTTTTAGAGCAATGATATTAGGCTTGGCTTTATCTGAAACCGGTGAGATTCTTACTCTGGTTTTAGTTATTCTTTTGCTTTTTTCTGGACCAGCACCTTTTCTTGGCGGCGGTTTTGCAGAACTTGGAATTGGTATTGCTATGGGATTGACGTCAGCTTTCATTGGTTTTGCTTCTAGCATGGTTGTTAAAAGTGCTTCTATTGCAATAGCAAGGCAGCCATTTTTTTCACGCAAAATTATTACTTTTATGCTTTTGATACAATCAATTGTTGAAGCACCTGTAATTTTTGCATTTTTAATTTCATTAATGATTAAAGCAAAAGTTTCAGAGACAGTTTCTATGTATAATGGATTTATGATGTTGTCTGCTGGAATCATTTGTGGTTTGGGTTCAATCGGGCCAGCAATAGGTCAAGCGATTTTTGCGTCTGCCACTTGTAAGGCTGTTGGTTTAAACAAAAGGGCTTATGTAAAAATTTTTCCTTTTTCTTTATTAAGTCAGGCTGTTATTGAAACGCCTGTTATTTTTTCTTTGCTTTTAGCCTTTGCTCTTATTTACAGGGCGCCGTCAGCTCTTCCTTTTATGTCTATTATTGCAGCTATTAGTGCTGTTATTTCAATGGGTATTGGTTCGACAGGAGTAGGCATTTCGATTGGTAGAGTGGCAGCTTCTGCATGCTTAGAAATAGCACACAATCCAGATAACTATGGAAAATTATTTCGAACGGCATTGGCATCACAAGCTCTTATAGAATCAGCAGTTATTTATTGTCTTATTATTGCGATTGTTTTAGTAAATATGTTTTGAGAGTCTATCTTAGGATCGGTAGCGTAATCCACGGTTTTTAAAATCAGTGATGTAAGCGACGATATGTTACAAATTAAACGAAGCTTATCTTGTAACATATCCCCATAATTTTTATAGTGTATGTATGAGTAATTTGGTACATGATAGAACTGTTGTCTATTTGATGCCACATCTCGGAAAATATAGTAAGAAAATATATTCGTGACCAAAAGGTAAAGTAAAATTTTGTACTAGGTGAGATTGTAATAATGTGGAGTTGCAAATTTCGAATATATCCGGCAAAAGAGCAGGAGGCGTTCCTAGCAAAGCAGTTTGGCGGGGTAAGATTCATTTACAATTATCTCTTATCGAGAAGTAACGAAGTATACGAAAAAGAAAAGAAAACAATACACATAAATGATCTAAAGAAAGAAATACCGCAATTAAAATCTGCTAAGAAATGGCTAAAAGAGATTAATTCACAAAGTCTTCAATGAGGATGTCACGAGTACGATGAAGGATTCACTACATGCTGTATTTATATTAACAAAATTAGAATTAGGTGGAGCTCAAAAAGTTTGTCTTTCTCTTTTTAAGGGGCTTAAAAAGTTTGGAGCCAAAACTACGTTAATTTCTGGAAATGAAGGACCTCTTGTTAAAGAGCTCAAGGGTCTTGATAATGTTTTTTTATTAAATAGTTTTAAGCGTGAAGTTGGTTTAAAAACAATTTGGTTAGAAATAAAAACTTTTTTCAAAATTATTTCTATTTTGCGAAAGCTAAAAAAAGAAACTCCTAAAATAATTGTTCACACTCATAGTACTAAAGCTGGGTTATTAGGAAGATTTGCAGCACTTTTGGCTGGGGTTAAAGTACGTGTTCATACAGTACATGGTTTTGGGTTTAATGATTTTCAACCTAAGTTGAAATGGTTTATCATTTATTTTCTTGAAGCTTTGGTTTGTCTTATTACCACACATTATATCTGTGTAAGTAATGCAGATTTAAATGAGGGAAGTAGGAGGTTGCCAGGATTTAAAAAGAAAAGTTCTATTATTCGGGCGGCTGTTGAATGGGAAAAGTTTTATATACCGGCCAAAAAAGAAAAAAGTTTTAAAGAAAAATACAGTTTTGTTTTTGGTTCCATATCATGTTTTAAACCACAAAAAAATCTTTTTGACTTATTAAAAGCGTTCAAAATTGTTTTTGATTCAGTGAGTCAAAAAAACTTGTATTTACAGATTATTGGTGATGGGGAACAACGGGAAGATTTAGAGGGCTGGATTAAGAAGAATAATTTGCAGGGACATGTTGATCTTTTGGGTTGGCAATCAGATGTTTCTTCTTGGATGCAAAATTGGGATGCATATGTAATGAGTTCTTTGTGGGAAGGTTTGCCTATAGCTATAGTAGAGGCAAGGATGCTTAAGTTGCCAGTTGTTTCTTACAGTATTGGGGGAATTCCAGATATTATTGTTGATGGTCAAAATGGGTACCTTGTAAAACCTAAAAAAATTAAAACTCTTGCAGAAAAAATGCTATCTATTTTAAAAGATAAAAATCTCTATGAAAAAATGAGTTTATGCAAGGAAGACCTTTCAGAGTTTAATGATGACTTCATGATAAGAAAGCATTATGAAACTTTTTCTAAATTGTTTTGACAGTTAGAATTTTTGCTTGCTATATTATGCTGATTAGGGGTGGCGACAGGTTAACCAAAAGGAGAGGTTTTTTGGATGAAGCAATGTCTAAAAATTATAGTAACGGGTAAAGTACAAGAAGTTGGCTATAGAGATTTCGTTAAAAAGAATGCAGAAGATAATTTTATAGAGGGTACTGTACAAAATTTGGAAGATAGCAGCATTTTAATTTATGCTTGCGGGTTATCTGATAACTTAGATAATTTAATTGATTGTCTATATAAAGGGACATCTAAGTCCAAAGTTCAAGATCTTTCAATTGAGCCTTTTGTTAATGAAAAGGACTTTCGTGGAGTTTTTCGAATAATTGGTGATTAATTAGTATTAATAAAACTATTGTTTTTTTACCTATTCAAATATTACTCTTTCATGTAATAGTGTGAGAGAAAAAATGTTTTATTTTAATTTATACAAAGTATTAGTTTCGAATTTTGAGAAAGAAAAAAAAGTATGAGAAAAAGGGTTTTTGCTCTTTTTGTTTTTTTGTTTTTTTCTAAATTTTATCCATCCATGATTATAGATGGTGGTGGCAATATTTTAGAGCTTAGTGAAACAGGAAGCTTATGGATTGAAGATAATTCGCAGCTAACCTTAAAAGATCTTACATTAAAAAATTTATCAGGGGAGCGTCTTGTTATGGGTGGTCCCGATAGTGTTTTGGTATTACATGATGTTTTTGTTTGTCTTGATGGTAATTATAGTTTTACACAAGGTGCAATTCTTTTTGAATCTGCTGTTGAATTTAGGGGAACACACACTTTTGCATATACAAGTGATATGACAAGTACAATCACTTCTTGTGCAACTTTAACTTTCGATACCTGTTTAACATTTAGTTATAACCCAGCTAGTGCCAGAAGAAAAAATGATGTTAGAGAGTTAATAGAATTTCGGGATACGACAGCTAGATTATTTTTAAAAGGTGTAACTTTGCATGCGACCACAACAGGAATGCATATTAGAGGAGGAACTATAATTGCTGATCATACAAATACAGTTGAGGCAGATGGAACAACTGTTTCGGATGGGATAATTTTTGGTGATAATTTAGATGCTACATATACAGTATCGTTAATCGAATTCCCTTCTGCAACTATAAGGGCTGAAAATGTTAATGAGCCTAATGCTTATGTTGCTTGGTTAACAGCTTAAAGGATGAGTTGTGAAGTTAATTAGAATTTTATTGTGCTATTTACTTATTATGCCAAGTGTTGTTTATTCTGCATGCAGTCAGAAATTTTTAGGTTTAGGTGCTCAAATTACAGGATTTGTAATAGGAAATGAGCTAAGTTTAATTGTAGGCAATAGTAATGCCATTGTTTCTTTAGAAGATGATGTTTTGTTCAACAGCCAAGCAATAGTTACAAATACCGAGACCATTGTGGCAGCGGGAATTACAGTTTATTCAGGTCGTGTTTTTTTTGGAAATATGACTTTAGATGGATCTATGGATAGGCTTGCTACTATTCATTCTTCGCCTTCGCAAACATTACATTTAACAATGACAAACGAAGCCGATATTAGATTTGATGCTGGATCTACAGAATTAAAACCAACAGATACTTTGAGAGTTTTTGGAATTAATAATACTATTTTAGTTTCTGAAACTTTAACCGTAAGTGGTACGATTGTTCTCCAGCCTTTTGGTGAGTTAACATTTATATTTGATGATTTTGCTGATGATCCAAAGATAATATTTAATACAGATTTTAATTTGACCTTATCTCCTAATACTCGTCTTGTATTTCAGGGAAATGGAACTGTAGAGTTTAAAGATGGTTTTTCTATATTTATGGATTCTTCTGGCGGACAAGATAAACCTGAATTAATAATAAAGGATTCAGCTTCTTTTACTATATCAGCACCTGCAGGTGTTACTTCTTCTACAACTACAGTGAGTGGTAAAGGAGTTTTATTTATTGATAGTGGAGGAGAGGTTAGGATTGATTCGCGTAGACACCTAATTTTAGGTGGCCAAGGTACTAATGTAGATGATTTGGATATTATTGTTGATCGGGCAGGAGTTTTAAAGGCCAACGAAATAGCCGGACAAATTTCTATGCATAATACTGTTGGAACTTTGGATTTTGAGCAAGGTGGAAGGTTAGAAGTTGTTGAAGGTGCAGTTATAGAGATTAATGCTTTGGATAGAGCAACTTCTTCTGGAAATATTTCAAGTTGGAAGATTGATACTGATGGTCAAATGATTATTAATGGAGAGTTAATTATTGGCGAAAATGCTGATGAAGCGACTTTTGATTGGGATAGTCGAAGGTCTAGTATCAGTGGCACGGGAGTTGTTACTTTGGCTGAACAGCTCGAATTTGCGGGCCAGCCATTAGGTGTTTTTAGGTATTTTGATAGTACCTCGATTACAGCAGAATTACTTGTTCGACAAATTGTTAACACTGTAAATGTGCTGTCTGATAGTACTGTGTTTACGAATTTTTCTGGTGCTAATATTTTGAGAATTAAATCCACTGATGTTTTGGGTCTCCCTGCTTCTTCTATTATTTTAAAGCAATTAAGAGATCCTGAGTCATCAACTGGAACAGATAGAATAATTAATGAAATTAGCACAGCAGTGTTGGGTATTACTGGACGAGGTGATCCTTTTAGATATTTAAGTTCAGGTGCTAGGATATAAATTTTGGAGTTTTTAATAAGGTGGTAGTCATGAGAAAAATGAAAATACTTTTGTGCACCTTACTTAGTTGTATTTTCTTTTTTAGGGCTAATGCATGGAGTCCTTGGAAGGATTTAGCTGGGTTTACAGATAAATCCTTTTCTAGAAGAGATGAAAGAATTAGTAGCAAAGAGGCACTAAAACTTAGAGAAAAAAAGTTAAAAAGAAAGCTTGCTTTAGAAAAGCGAGACTTAGAAGAAAGAAAAAAAGAAGATAGAGAATTTCTTAAAGCCCAAGAAAGAGTTTTGAAGGAAAAAAGAGTACAGAATGAAATTCTTCTTAATAAACGAGAAAAAGAATTAGAAACGCGTCGTAAAAGGGAACGTAAATTAGAAGAAGAGCGAGTAAGAAAAGAAAAAGTAGAATCGCTGAAACGAGAAAAAGAATTAGAAACGCATCGTAAAAGGGAACGTAAATTAGAAGAAGAGCGAATAAGAAAAGAAAAAATAGAGTCATTAAAACGGGAAAAAGAAATAAAGGAGCGAGAAAAAGTTATTAAAGCTGAAGAACAAATACGAAATAAGAAAATAAAGGAAAACCAAAGATTAGAGTTGAAAAGAATTGAAGATCTAAAAAGGTCTGAAAGACGGCGTATTAAATTTAATAAAAGCAAGGAAGATGATCGAGTTGGAAAATGGGACTATGTATATACCTTGACATCTTGGCCGTTTAATTCCCTGTATTCCAAGAAGAAAGATTTTATTAATTTTGCATTAAATTATCAATATGCAACAAAGGGTTATTCTTCATCTAACCATTCTCAAGATATTTCAAATTTAATTTTCACAGAAGGACCGATCAGGGTACAAGATATTTTATTAGTAAGTAAGCTTTTAAAGGATGGCAAGGTTGATGCAAATGTTGTTCCTAGCAACTATTATCTTTATTACTTAGCCGATGAAAGAATATCTTTTGATGCTAGCTTTGAAGAAATTAGAGGATGCTTCGATTATTCTAGAAAGTTTAATCACGATATTTCATTTGGTATCCAAATTCCTTTTGCGCATAGAGAGCATAAGCTTGAATTGAGAACGCACTTGACTCAAGCTAATTTACAGAAACTTGAAGCGGATACAAATGTTATTGCTCAGCACCAAGACTTTACTAATTTTATAAAAGATATTTTGAATAATAAGGGAATAAACTATCATCCCAAAAATTCTACTACTGGAATTGGTGATATTGCATCTTTTTTAAATATTGAAATTAAATCCAAAGAATTAGAGCATTTTATTATCGGTATAAAGGCTCAGTTTCCTACTTCACGTGATCGTGATATTCATAAGTTATGGGATGCAGAATTAGGTAATGGTGGATTTACAGAGTTATCTATTTTTGCTGGTTTACTTTATAAGGGTAAGAATTTTCTTAATCCGCATTTATTTGCAAAGGCTACTTATGATGTCCCTGCATATGTCGATCGTCGAGTTCCTAGAAGACGAACTTATAGTGGCCAAGGTGGGGGAACAGATCCCATTTCTTCTAAGGACATAGAAACCCTAGATGGAATAGTATTTTCAGATAAAGTAAATTTTAAATTAAATACAGCGTTCGATTCAATAGGTAGTTCGATACGTAGATTTGCTATAGATACTACCAGGATAAAAATGTATAGGGGTGGTGAGGTTAATTTGCGTGTTGGAAATATAATTAAGGGTTTTTTGTCTAAAGCAGGATTTTTGGATTTGTTTTATGATATGCGAGCTAAAGGCAGGGATTATGCTAGTGCAAGACTTGATGAAAATACTTGGGATGCAAGCATTTTAACTCAGAATTCTTACGAGATTGAACATCGTGTTGGATTAAATTTGAGTTATCACTTTGATGAGCATTTTAGAGGAGAGTTGGGGGGCCTTTATACTTTTGCTGGCCGAAATGTTCCAGAAGTATTTGAGATTGATGCTGCTCTTAAGTGGGAATTTTAATAATTTTTTAGTTAAATATATCTTGATCTTTCTAAGACTTTTATTGACTAATTTACTTTTTTACTGGCAAAATAATTAATTCTATATTTATATTTTTTAAAAAGGGAGAGTGCATGCATATTAAAGTGCATTCTATTGTTACGTGTTCTTTTATTTTTTTGTTTTTTATTTCTTCAGTGAATGCTTTAGTTAAAGGGTTTTCCAATTTGGTTTCAATAGAGTCAGATTCTTTTATTTTTCCAGCTGCAGATACAAATAATACTGTTACAGGGTTTGTTTGGATAAGAGATGGCTTTTCTTTGGAAGATGCTTCTACAACTTGTACTTATGATGCTCTTTATCCTGTTTCTGGAGATATTCATTTTAATGGTGGGAGTTTTTATTTACAAGAGGACTTAAAGTTACAAGGAAATGTTTTAATTGATGGTTTAGGTTCTATATATGCAAATTCCCACTTATTAGAAATTTGTTGTAGTACTACATGGATACAAGGGGCGTCAGATGGTAGCACTATTTTTGACAATATTAGGATTCCTTTTGAATCTGACATAACCTTGAGCAATACGATTACATTTCAAGGTTACGGGGGGCTTTGTAGTTACAATCACCAGCTTATTTTAGACCCTTCTGCCTATATTATTGTTGCTCCAAATTCAACGTTATTTTTACGTAATGTTAAAATTCGGGGAATTAAGGGTAATAATATTCAATGTTCAGATGATTCAGCAAAAATTATTTTAGAGGGGGTAACTTGGGTTCAAGATGATGATTTTACTTTTGATAAGGGAAGTATCTTTTTTAAAGATGAAGTTTCATTTTTGGGTACTTATACATTTTCTTATGAATCTAATCAAACTTCGACAGTTGACTATAAGTCTGAATGGAAAGTACATGATGGAATGATGCTTAAGGCCGGTCGCTTGAATAATATAGAACCATTCTATTTTCAAGATAATACATCTAATTTGCGATTTCAGAATTGTACATTGTATATAACGACTTCTGGATTAAGATTTGATCGTGGTTCTTTTAAGTTTGATAGTAATGTTATTATAGACCTTAATTCTTCAGATACAAATACAGGGCTTATTTTAGGTAATGGTGAGGAACCAGAAGTTGTATTTGAATTTTTACCTGCTGCTAGAATTTATGTTACTGCAGGCCATGCAGTATTTGATTCGATAAATCCAAGATTTATGAATAGTCACTCTAAATCTACAAGATTTATTAGACAAGCCGGTCATACTTTACATGTTCAAAGAGATTTAATTATTTCTAATGTAACTTTTGAAGCAGAATGCCCAGTCTTCGCAACTATTGAGGAAGGGGTAAATGTCATTTATAAAAATATAACAATTATAGCACCAGATTGGGAATTTGATGTTACAGGAACTCTTTATAATCAAAACACTATTTTATTAGATGGTGATGACTCAATTTTTCTTTCAAAAGGAACCTTACTCCTTTATTTGTTAGTTAATGGAATTAATAATAAAATTCATGGAACGGGTTATGTTGGGGGAGTGATAACTTTCCAAAATAGTGACACTCAACTGTTGTTTGATTTAAATGGTTCTTTATTAGAAGATGTATATCTAAATGGTGGTACTTTTTTGTTAAATAACAATCTGCAGATTGGCCAAGGAAAATTTTTCAAAAACGACGGAATTGTTAATCTTTCTAAATATGAATTAAGTTTGAGCGATAAGAGTTTAAATGCAATAGATCCTGTTTATTTTGATGGCAATAGTGGAACTATTAATTTGAACTCAACAGTCTCTTTATCCAATACTTGGACATTTAGTGGAGTGTGTACATTGAATAGTAATGGAAATATTTTGGATTTACAATCTCTTGGTGCTTTAGTTGTAGAAAGTGGTTCTACTTTAATTTTAAAAGATTTAGTAATAAGTGGAGTTGGCGGTCAAAACATTAAATGTCTTGATGATTCTGGAATAGTTGTATTTCAAAATGTTGGGTTGATTTTAGATAATAATTATACATTTTCTCTAGGGCAGATAAATTTTAATGAAAAGTGTTTAATAAAAGGTTCGCATGTTTTTGAATATCAAACTGGACAATCTAGTACAATTGCCTTCCAAACAAAATTACATTTTGATTCTGGTGTTACGTTTAGTTATGCTCCTTGGACCAATGATAAAGAGTTATTAGCTTTTTCAGATGATACCTCTATTTTATCTTTAAAAGATTCAACATTATATGCTCAAACAGAGGGTTTACAGCTAACTAAAGGTAAAATTATTATTAGTGGTATAGTCAATTTAGAGGCAGATTCCGATAGTTATATTACAACAACCATAATAGAAGGAGTTGATTTCTTTGAAGAGCCAATTACAGTAACCCTTACTAATACTTATTATGTAGGTGAAGGTATAACTTTTGGAGATGGAGATTTCTATAATGATTTTATTTGTAATATTAAAGCAGGAGCAAAGCTAATCATAAATAAAGGAATTTTTGCTTATAAAAATATTGAACTTAGTTCTATGAATGCTGTACAATATTCGAATATTAAAATTGGAGAATATGCAGAGCTTGATTTATATGAAGATATGGACATAGGTAATGCGATAATTGAATTTGCTTCGAATAGTACTTTTAAAGCTGCTAAACAGAAGAAGATTCTAGGAAGTATGCATTTTGAAGGAAACGTTTATAAAAAACCACTTATTGTATAGTGAATTACGTTTTCTCAAAATTAATTTAAAAAGGCAGACTGGTATGAACATAAAAATTATTTTTTGCTCCTTTTTTGTTTTTCCTTTGTTACAGAATAATATTTTATGTTTAGTTGTTGGTTCTGAATCTGCAGTATCGATAGAATCTTTTGTAGAATTTCCGGGAAGTGATAGCGATAATACTATTTTGGGTTTTGCAAAGATGGATGAGGGTTTTGCTTTGCAAAATTATTTAACTAGTTGTACATATAATGCATTATATCCAGTTACCGGCTTAATTAATTTAAAGGGTGGGACTTTATATTTGCAAAGAGATTTAGCATTTGATGGGCTATCTTCCATTGAAAGTATTGGTAATATTTCTGGACAAGGAAACATAATTGATTTTTCTACTACAATGACAAAATTGATTTTCGATAAAGGTGTGCCAGTTCCAGATTTGGTCTTTCAACAAGAAAATAACGCATCTATTTATACTTTGGATTGGTCGTTTGATGGTAAATATTTAGCAGTTGGTTTTGAAGATGATCCCGATGTTTTTCCTTATATGTTAAGGGTGTATTATTTTGATGGTTTAACTTTAACTTTAACAGGTTCCTGGGACATGGATGCCGGGGGGTTTGATCGTATTGAATGTGTAAGGTGGCATCCTTCTTTATATTTTCTTGCGACTGGAAAACAAGATGGAAGTGCTGGGGGTTTTGATCTGGCCACTTTTAAATTTACTCCTGAAATAGGAGAATTTTCTAATGTTTTTCAATTAGAAGATACTACTAAGAGAAGCCTTTCTTGGGATCCGGCAGGTAATTTTTTGATTGTTCAAGGTTATTCAATAACAGAGATTCAAATCTTTAGTTTTGATAGTGGGACAGGTGTATTGTCTGTTGTAGATACAGTTGATCGTTCTCCCAATAGAAATCCTTATGGTAATAATTGTATCAAGTGGAGTCCTGGAAGTGACTATTTTGCAGTAGGATTTCTAAAGAGTACTACCGGTGGTGAAAATGAGTTAGATATTTATTATTTTGATGGTGCAACAATTACAGATACTGGGCTGGGAGCCAATTTAGATTTGCATGTTTCGGCAATTGATTGGTCTCCAACAGGTTCTTTTATTGCTGTTGGGATTGGTTCTTCTGGTGTATCACGATTACGTGTTTATGAACATAGAGTTTGGAATGGGACCTTGGTAGAGATATTTGCGCTTAGTGATCTAGATTTTCGGCCTAGATCTATTCAGTGGTCTGAGGATGGAAATAGATTGTTAGTTTCGTCGTTAACAGTTTCTGGTGATACAGAGGTAAGATTATACAATTTTGATAAAGCAACGGGGACACTGACATTGTTAAGAGAATTAGAAATGAGTACATACCAATGGGATATTAGATGGACTCCTAACAATGATTTTTTTGCTACAGGAGGCATGACTGGTTTGATTAGCGTTTATACAGATTTAAGACCAGAGGCGTGTTTAGAAGACTTAACAATTCGGCTTGCAGCTGATCTTGAATTAAGTACAACTTTGCAAATCAAAGGTTTGTGTACAATAGATGGTGGAAATAGAAAGCTGATATTTGGTTCCGATGGTATTCTTTCATTGCAACCTTCTTCTACATTGAAATTAAAGAATCTGAATTTAGAAGGGCTGGGTAGTAATATTAGGTGTTTAACTGAAGATTGTTCTATAGAAATAGAAAATGTTAAAATTGCTTTTTCACAGGATTTTACGCAAACAATGGGAAGCCTAATGTTTAGTGGAGATAATTTTATATCTGGTACAAGTCAATTTGTATTAGGGAATTCTCGAGCAAATACATTAGCTTCTAATTCTAGAATAGAAATCGGTAGTGGAGTTACTTTTAGTTATGATCCATTAATTCCCAATCAAAATTTATTCTTTTTGACAGATGAAACATCGCAGTTGTATTTGAATGATTGTACTTTTTATGTGACAAAAACAGGTTTGAATTTATCAAATGGAAAATTAATGATAAATGGTAACACTAGATTTAGTGGAGAAGGCATGATTCCTTCGGAAGGTATTTATTTTAATGATGATTTATCTGTAGATATAGGGCCTGCTGCAAACATTGAGCTTGTTTCTGGATATCTGACGATTATAGAATAGAATTCTTAGTATATAAACTAATTTTGATTTAAAGTTAAAAATAGTTATCAATTAGATCAAGAAAAATTATTTTTTAAAAAAGAGTTAAGCTTTTATCTGGATGTTTAATTAATAATATTATTATCTAACTAGATTTTTATGATGTAAAAATATTAATCTATATGTTGATATTTAATTGTTTTTATAATTCAGATGGGTGGTTATGAAAGCAGATATAAAATTTATTTTTTGGATTTTATTTTTATTTAGTGATCTACACTGTGTTGTTAATTTTAATAGTAAAAATAGTGCAATAATTATTGATAGTGGTTCTACTTTAAATATAGCATCACCATGGAGGAATTTTAGAGGAACTCTTATCAAAGAAGCTGATGCTATTTTAATGGGGGAGCCCGTATCTTTCGATAATGGTATTTTAGAAGATGCAGGTAATGAACTTAAGCTAAGTACCACCTTTGAGCCATTAATAAATAGGTTTTCTTTTTTAGGTAGTAATTCTTTAAGAGGAGGAGCTGGAACTATTTTACAGTCAATTGGTGTATCTGGTTTAAATAATAGACTTGAAGGAAATTCAAAGTTTAGTAATGACATCACTCTGCAAGATGTAACCAGTGGTTTGACTATGGCTATCGATACTCAATTAGATCATAATATTGTTCTTAATGATGGCCAATTATTTTTAGATAGCGATTTGAAATTTTCAGATGATAAACAAATAATAGGCCCAGGAATTATAGATCTAAATGGTCATAAACTGACTTTTGGAGGTAAGGATTTAACTTTTTCACATTCATTGGTTTGGCAGAATGCTGCTGATGTTACCCTCACTAGCAAAATTAATTTGTCTTCCTCACTCACTTTTAATGGTGTTAATAATCTGAATGGTAATGGAAACATTATTAATTTTTTAAATGGAGGGGGTATTTACGTTGGTCCTGGTGGTACTTTAGCAATAACAGATATTGTTTTTAAAAATTTGGGTGTGATGGAAAATCAACTGGGTTTGTTGGATGATTTAGCTACTGTGTCTTTGTCTAATGTTTATATAGAACTTGATAATAATATTAATAATACTGTTGGTGGCTTTTATATAGAGGGTTCTACAACTTTTGGATTGAAGAATTATAAATGGACTTTTGATCAATTATCTTCTGTTACTATTGATGGAGTTACTCTTTGGTTAGATTCTCTTGATGAAATAAATCCTGGAAGTTTAGTTTTCGGTACCCCTGAAGAAAATTATTTATCATTAATTAGTGGGGGGACCATAAAAGAATGTGCTAACGGGGATACTATACGTACAGATACAACTGTCCTTGGCAATAATATTCTATATAATAGCCAGGCAATAGTAACGAACAGAGATGATATAAATTTAAATAGCAATTCTATAGTTACAAATGCAGATGATATTTTGCATAACAGTCAAGCAATAGCAACAAACAGAGATGATATTGCATCGAATAGCCAAGCGGTAATAACAAATGCAGATAATATTTTATACAACAGTCAGGCTATCGTTACGAATGCAGATAATATTCTTTATAATAGCTTAACCATAATTTCTATAGCTATTCCTCTTATCCCTATAGATCTACATAATGCTTCTGGTGTTATTGTCCTAGATAAGCAAATAGGAATTAACTTTACTGTTCATCCTGCTTTGGCTCTTCATCTTACTCTTTCTAAAGAATCAGTTGCTTTTGCTAGAGATGAGGAAACTGAGCTCAAAATTACTGATTCTATACAGGTTAAAGGAAGAAATAATGTTATAGATCTAATTAATACATTTACAATTTCAGGAAATATTTTATTTGAACCTGATAGTGAATTAATATTTGAATTTAATGATAGGGGTGATAATCCTACAGTATATCTAGCTAATAATATTACTGTTTCACCAAATTCACGTTTGGCCTTTAAAGGTAAAGGAACTTTGAAACTTAAAGATGGTGTAAATATCATATTTGAAGGAAATGATACATTGAGTTCATCAGAGCTTTGGTTTGAAAATCGTGCTTTAATGATTCTAGAGGAAAATGCCACAGTAACTCTAAGGGGAGCAACTTCTTTAGGATTTGGAGAATTGCATGTAGTCCATGGTGGAGAAATAAGAGTTAGAAGTGACAGGCATTTAATTATTGGTACAGCCGAGACTGATACATTTAGAATTTTTGTCGATGATAATGGAATGATTAAAGTTGGTGGCGATAATTCTTATATTTCTCTGCAAAAGACAACTGTTGATTTAGATTTTGAGCAAAGTGGTTTATTGTTTGTTCAAGATGGTGGGACTTTTGAAGTTAATGCTATTAGGGGCAATGCTTCAGCTGGAAGAGTTGGCAGTTGGGAATTTGGTGAAGGTGGAATACTTAGTGTTGATGAAGGCGGAGTGCTTATAATTGGAGAGAATTTAGCTGGTACAAGCTTTAATTGGGATAATACTGGTGGAAATATACTAGAGGATACTAAAATCTTATCAAATGGCTCGGTTAGGTTGCTTTCAGAATCTGGGTTTATTGGCCTTTTGCCTAAACAAAGTTTTGCTCTATCAAATGCAACAGCATTACAACTTGTTTCTGCATTACTACAAAGAGCTACTTTGAAAGATATTCAGGATGAAGATGCAGATCTAAGTATAAGTGTGCTATTTATTGACTCTGACGGCAATCGTAAGGTAAGACTAAGTAGTGGACAAATTGTTACTCTTAGCGATGGTGCTGTTGTTATTAAAGATGATTCAACAACAGGTATAGTTTATGGGGTAAAAGCAGATGAACGTTCATTTGCTATAGAACCAACTACTTCAGGAAGTCCTAGGGTCTATACTTATTAGTTCAATAAAGGAGTTAATTTATATGACTATTAAAGGTTTTAAATTAGCTTGGATGTTAATAGGGATTTTTTCCATAGGAATAAGTTCTATTTCTACTCAAGATTCTCAGCTAAAAATTACAGACAAATCTATTGAAGCTATGCCAAAAGTAAGCCCTCCTAATGCTAAAGCGAATTATAAATCTGAAAAGAAGGTAGCAAGTAATAAAAAGGAAGAATTATTATCAAGTGATTTAGAAAAGAAAGTTTTTAGCTTTAGTTATTTTATGAATTCTATAAAAAATAGACTTTATAAGGCATACAACCGTTTTAAAAAATCAATAGATCTTCGTATTCAGGCCCAGGAAAATGAAATTCGGCTTCAGAAAGAAAGTGTTAATAATTTTTCAACTAGATTAGATTTTTTCAGCCAAACCTTACAGCAAAGTGAAAAGCGGCTATTTTCTGACTTACAAAGTGGTAAAGAAGATGTTTCTAGAAAAGTTAAGGTAGTAGAAGACAAGGTTCGTTCTTTAGATTCTAGTGTTACTAATTTTGTTTCTGCGCAAAATATTGATGTAGAAGAACGTTTGTCTTCTCAGACTGCTGATATAGAAGATAAATTTAAGGGTGTCAAATCTGAATTACTTTTCTTAAAAAAAGATGTTAGGAAGGAAAAGGAACGCTTATTATCTAAATTAGAATATAGCAATGAGCGGTATGAAATGGTAAAAAAATTGGAGTTGATTGAACTAACAATTAAGAATCTTGAGTCTAAACATTCCTATTTAGACGATCAACTTAAAAGTATGTTAAATACTGTTATTTCAACTACACAAGAGCTTGTTAAAAAAGAATTGGATAAGAGGCTAAAGGGTCTTTATAAAAGTTTAAAAATAAATGGTGGCGATTCTAGGGGACAACGGGTTGAGGATCTAAAAGCAAATTTAAACAATGGAGATATTTCTCAGTTCATAAAAAATGAAGTTAAGCGTCAAATTTATGTGCCTAAAGAAGTTGCTCGTAATAAAAGAATATATTATGAAGAGCCAGCAAGACCAAAAGTAAGACGCTATTACGTTGAAGATGATTTAGACTAATAATTTTTGAGAAATTTGAATGAATTATTATTCAAAAAAAAATTTTTTCATATTTATTTTGATCTTTTATTCTGCCCTATTTTTTGGAAATCTTTTTACTGTAACGGTGATTAGGGATAACTCCGAATTAGATAAACTAAATGAAGAAGTTGGTCTTACTGCTGAGGTAAAGAGGGAACTAATAGACGAAATTAAAAAGCAAAAATTTTTAGAGAGACAAGAGAAGAGAGCAAAAAAAAGGCTTACTCATAAAATAAAGGATAAAGTAAAAGAAGAAGTGCGCTGGCAAGCTAACAAGGCTCGTCGTCAGCACGTTAAAGATAAGCTAGCAGGGCGGGTTCGTTTACATAATGTTTCTAGGTTTAGTGATGGAGACTTTTTTTACAAAATTCCTTCTTGGCCATTTTCTTCTATTTTTTATGCAGAAAAAGATTTATTAGAAGTTAATTTTGCTGCTAATGGAGCTTCCAAGGCCTATGGCTCTGGGGGAAATTCTCAAGATATTTCTAAGTTGGTTTTTGGTGAACAAAATATAGAATTACAGGATATCTTGTTGGCTTCAAAATTATTAAAAGAAGAAATTTTAGATGCTAATAGTGCCAGATATGAAGATGGAAATTTGGGGTTTCAGTTTCACTATTATTATATTCTTGCAGATCAGCCCATAATTTTTGATGGTTCTACGACCTCTCAAAGAATTGATTTAAATTATGCAAGACATTTTAGGGATGGAGATATTTCTTTTGGATTTCAGATTCCTATAATAAGGAGAGAAAACAAACTGAGGCTTTCTTCCACGATTACTTCTAGTAAAGAAGCTCAGCTTCAGAGTGTTACTCCACGTTTTGCCGACAGATTTGGGTCTCTTGATAATTTTCTTAAAGAAATTGTAGAAGCAAGGCACATGAATTATACAAAACATGATACTGAACTCGGAATAGGTGATATTTCTACTTTCATTAATATCGAGATAGCATCGAGGCATTTTGAAAGAGTTTTGATGGGCTTTAAGTTTTTAGCTCCTACTGCCAATGATAGACAGACAGATGAGTTGTGGCATGCAGACTTGGGTAATGGTGGTTTTATGGAGTATTCATTTTTTGGTGGAGCTATGAAATCTTATAGTAGGATTTTTAATCCACATGCCTTTTTAGAGATTACAGGAAGTGTTCCGACTACTTTAAGTAGACGGGTTCCTTTTAAAAAGGTTTATGATGGAACTACTCCTGGTAATGGGATTCCAGTGGGTGATTTTTTGACTCTAGGGAACACGGAAGTACAGTTTAAAGGCATAGCTTTTGAACGTTTTGATACCGATATTAGGCGTTTTCCAGGTACTGTAAGAAATGTTCGAATTCGAAGAGGTCCTCAATTTTTCTTCAGAATTGGAAATATTTATGAGGAGGTCTTTTCAAAAAAGGCTTTTTTTGACATGTTTTATGATCTTCGGGTTAAGGGAACTGATTATTTGGGTTATCGTAATAGTGATAGTTATAATTATTCTATTTTGACAGATAATACTTTTCAAATGGAACATCGTATTGGTTTTAATTTTGATTATCAAATTAGCGGTAGACAGCGGTTTAATGGGGGAATGCTGTTAACTGTTGCTGGACGAAATGTTCCTCAAAATATAGAAGGCAATATTGCCTATAGTCTAGAGTTTTAACCCTGCTTGAAGGGCTTTTCACGGTTGCAATGTTCATTTGCATTGCTATACTTCTGATGATAGTAAATTGTCTAATATTTAATTAATTTTATAAATACTTAAATCACAGGTCTATGCATGTCTAAATATAAATTACTCATATTGATAAGTATTTTTTCTACGACTTCTTTATTTATAGGCAATTCTTTGTTTGGGATTGGAAGGACAGATTCTATTTTACTAAGGCGAGCACTTGGCGATAGTCATTCACTTGAACGAAATTCTCTTCGTAATATGATAAAAACCAGAATATTTGATCTTGAAAATGAAATAAGTGATCTTTACCATAAACAAAAACAAAGAAAAGATGATAAAGAGCTTGCCCAAAGTATTGAGAAAACTGAGGAAAAGTTGAAGTTGGAATATAGTAGATTAGCAAAATTATCATCTGGAGCCTTAGGTAAAATAGCGGCGATTTCATTTTTGGGTCATGATACGTTCAACGATTTGGAAAATTTAGGCCTATGGGATGATTTTGATGGTGAAGATCCTAAAGAAGATAATAAAGCTGAATCTCAAGATTCCTCTAACCCAAAAAAACCTAAGAAGCCGAGTAAAACTTTGCGAATGGTCGGTTATGGATTAGTAGGAAAATCAGTTACTGCTTTAGGAAAGCCAATAGACAGTATTATTCAAAATAGTGTTGGAATTCCTCTTGAAAGACTGGCAGATTGGACTATTGGTGTTATTGGCAACGTTCTTTTTAATCTTAAAATAGGATTCGTTCGGTTAGTTTCTGGGGTTGATGGGTCCCCATTTGATTATCTATGCGTGGACGATTTAAACCAAGTTGTTTTTGGTATAATTGATGGTTATCTAGAAACATTAAAGGGTGCTAAGAGCTTAGGTGCTCGAGACTATATTGAGCGTGCTCAAAAGCATGAAGCTCCAGACGTTTTAGAAAAAGTGGATGAGATTGTCTTCAATAAAGTTGGTATTAATATAAAAATTGGCTCACATCTTAAAAAGCATTCAGGTTTTACTGAGCTTGGTATAGATGGTGTCTCAAAATCGCAAATTTTTAGAGAAGTAGAAAAGTCTTTCGATATTGAGATAACTTTAGAAGATGAAGCAGAGATTGCTTGTTTTACAGACTTGCTTGATTTTATTCAAGCTGATTCAGATTGGCGTGAAGAACGAAATTTGAGGCTAAAAGAATTATCATTAATAATTGCTTATTTTGATAGTGGAGTTTCGTATTATTCTAAAAATAAGAATTCTATGGAATATCGCTTTGGGGTTATGATCAGGGATTCCCTTAAAGAATTTGCTTCACTTCTTTATAAAGCTAAATCTTTTGAGGATCTTGGTACGTCTAGGGTGGAAGGTCGTTTAAAACGGCTTAGAAGCAGTTTTAAAAAGAATTGTGAGAATTTGCTTAAATATATTTCATATAAAAAATCCGATGATAATAAAGAAAAGACAGAAAAAGAACCACAAAAACTTAACAGGCATTCTATGATGGATTCCTGGAACGGTGGTTTAGGTGAAAATTATTGATTTTGACTTCAGGGATGGCAGCAATATGATGTACATTATAAAAAAATGGAAACGGATTTTAGTACTTTTTAGTATTGTACAAATGTTTGTGTTCTCTCTTAGGCCAGAAGAGTATAATTTAAATACATTAAGTATTTCTTCCATTGAAAGGTATAAGTCTGAATACCTTAAAAAAAACCGAAATATTAAATTTTTAAAGATCGGTGCTCTTTTATCTGGGGCTATAATTGCTTCAATAGTATTAAAAAAAATGCTTTTTGAAGGTTTTGTGCAGGAGGATAGGGTTATTCCTGATTCTTCTAAATTGGCCACAGAAAAAACAACCTCAGATGAGGATCTAAAGAATAGGTTATTAGACAGAATATTGAAGAAGGAAGAAGAATTTGAGAATAAGTCTAAATTTCAAAAATTCCTTTCATATTTTTATGATTCTATATTGTTGGGTAGTGCTGTATCCCTATCAGGAGCTGTTTTTGTAGTATTTAAAAAAGAGCTAGCGAAGGGTTTAAAAGTAACAAAAAACCTATTCAGTATCCGTGATAACACATTGTTTTATGGTGAGCAAATTTTTAATAATGGGGATAATTTAGGTTTGTTTGTCGAAAACCTAATAGAGCCCATGGGTACACTCTCAGATAGAGAATTTCATAAAAAACAAATTGTAGAATGTCACAATATTTTGATTTCCTCTATTGAGCATTTTTTAGCAGTATTGGCTTCTACGGCGCACATAAAAAATAAAACAATTCAAGAAAATTGGCTGACTAATTCTCATAATAAAATTTTTGTTGCTGTTGAAAAACTAAATATTGCAGTTGAGAAAAAGTTGAAACAGAACGAGAATGGTTCAGAATTTACAGATTTGAAAGAAATAGGATTGGAGCTAAAACGTTTATTAAATTCTATTAAAAGTGTTTGGGATAATTGCGAGATTTCTTTTGCATGAAATTTCAAAAAGCCCTTATTCTATTCTTCTTATTAAATGCTTCGCTTAATCCATGTTCATGGTGTGAAAAGTGGGGAAAAAAGGATCCAATCATTACTTCTAAAGATTCTCAAAATTTAGAAGCAAGTAATAGCAAGTATGAAGAAAAATCTGACGAAGATCCTTTATCTGGATTGGGATCCTTATTTAGTGATGATGTTTCGCATGATGATTTTTTAAGAGAAGTAGGAGAGCTTTTAGATTCTATAAAAGCTAAAAAAACTGAACGGCAGGAAGAAAAAAAAACAATGGAAGTTGTTCCAGAAGTTGGGCAGGAATTTTATAAAAAATACTTGGCAACCTATTATCCTAGAGCACTAGTTATTACAGACAATTTTTTTACTATGTGTCCAGCTGCAATAGAAGCAGCTTTATTGGAAGTTGTAGATGTTGTTTCTAAAACCCCGTGGTTTTATTTTAAGAACAAACCAGAGGGTTTTAAGTTGGGTGAGTACTGGGAAATTATTTTAGAACAGTATCATACTTTAAGCAGGTTTTTGTCTTTAGCCCTGATTGACAACAAAACAGGTAAAGTTTTTCTTCCTGAAGGAGCTGCCCTTTGGTTCAAGAAAGATAATAAATCTATTTCCTTAAAGAATTATTGGACAAATCATGGTGTTGATAGTTTTTATGATTTTCATGCACATCATTGTGATTTTTTAGTAAGAATGTTTAATGAGGGGATTCATCTTGAAGATTATAAACAGGCTGTGAAGTACAGTTTTGAACTTGAAATAGCAGTGAGAAAATTGCAGGGATCTCTCTACGAAGAAAAATACCAGAGGAAAATCAAGGATAATAAATGGCTATTAGCAGAGCTCAAAAAGAAATTTACAGAAGAAAACTCTGATGAAGAATACATATATTAAAATTTTACCTTTTATTTTTTCCGCCTTCCTTTTTTCATCTGATTATAAGGATGCAAAAGAATTTATCGATAGCAGTATTAATCATTATGATTTTAAGGCTGAAGGACGTTATACTCACGAATATCATCCATTTATTCTAAATAGAACCGTTAAAAGTTTGTATCAATTAAGAGATCGTTTTAGCCAAGAAGGTTTAAATTTACAAGGTCATCTCATAATAAGTGGATATGAGGGAGGGGCTCTTCCTTCGTATTATACAAAATATGATGAAGAAGTTATTGATGATGAGATGGCTACCAAAACCAAAGTTGGTTGGTCTATGAGTTTACATAACTTTTTTGGTTTAATGACGGGTTATCTTTTTAAAGATTTTAATGAATTTTCTAAGCGCTGGTTTAAGGATGAGGAGCCTGTATTTGAGCATATTAATCCTGCAAATATTGAAATTTTCAATCTAGGAGAAATTTTTCAAAAGCATTCTTTTAGACAGACCCTAGATGCTATGAAAAACTTTCAGTTTGAGATAGAAGAGCATTTAAAAAAGAAGAATTGGAAGGGCATTTATTCCTTTTTAATAAATTATTGGGAATATTTGTATAAAGAAGGTGTGATGATTTTAGGTAGTCAAGTTGCGGCAACTCAAGATATTTTATTTTCAATAGATTACGGTAAGTATCTTTTAAAATCAGATCTTCCAATTTTAAAATTTTATTGTGGTGGTGATATTACTTATCCTATTGAAAAAAGCGTAACCCAAGGTGCGGGAGCTACTAAAAATGCCCAAGATTTTGTAAAAATTTTTACAACAAGACATCTTAAAGCTATGGATAATAAAAAAACTGTTTATGTTTTCAATAGCTTTGTTGATGGGGTTGGCAAAACAACCATGCTTGGAAATGTTAAGAATTGGATGCAGCATGAAGATCGTATAGATAAATACGAAAGAGTGGACAACTCATCTTCTCAATGGGCAGACGTTTTTAAATTTGATGACAAGGTTTATGTTGCAGATCTTCCTGCTCAAATGAGTCATTTTACATATAAGCCTGATGGCATGGGATATGTAGATGTTGGAACCGAAAAGACTGAAAAAGAAATAAAAGAGATAAAAGATTTTATTCTTGGAAATCGCGGCAAAATATTGAATGAATATGACAAAGCTTTTGATGAAGTGAAAAATGTTATTTCTAAGGAGGGATTTTTAGCGTCTTCTCTTAATGATCCAGGGCAACCAGAAAAAACTTATGTTCGCAACTTAATTTTGTTAGCAAAAGATAGTTGTTATTTGCCTTTTAAATATAAGAATGAGCATTATTTATGCAATTTTGAAAAAATTTCAGATATTAGAATTTTACGTTCTTTAGCAGGTGCAGCATCTCATGGTTTAAAAAATATGGAATCCGAACAAATGTTATTTTTTGAAGGGATTCGTTTTCCAATAGCCTATGACACTTTTTTAGATGACTTGGTTGGTAAATTGAAAACAAATGGAGTAGAAAACGTTGTTTTTGTTGATTTCTTAAGTATGTATCCACGTTCTTCCAGGGAAAATATTAGAATTAATTATCTTCTTCAACAGATGTCATTATTAGATGATAAATTTTTAACAAATTTTTCACTTTATAAAAGTTTTGTTAATGCATCTGAGCTTTATTCTGACTTATTAAAGCCGGAATTGGAAAAAGTTATGTTTGATTCTTTTAAGTTGGAAATTTTATCCAGGTATGGATTATTCAAATTAATTGAAAGATGTCCTAGTGAGAAATTAGAGGGACTTTCGTTACCAGATATAACTAAATTATTAAAAGATGAAATAAACAATTTAAATAATAATGAGTCTGTAAAAAATTATTTGGATTCTAAATCTAAATTAAAATTTATTTGTGAAAAAGAGAGTCTTGATAAGGAGTTTGGGTTAACGAAGGAATTTATAAATGTTCAACAATTTTCTTTTGAATTATTAAAAGTTTTTTCTGACAAAATGCAGGCAATTTTTTTCAGTGGCATGGTTGGAGATAGAATTTTGAATCTTTGGAGTAATTTGGATGGTATTGTTTTAGGTCCAGAAAAATTTATGTCATATCTAGGAAATGTTAAGAGTCATTATAATATGTTGAAATTGAGCACAGGAGAGAGTCTTTGGGTTAATTATGATTTTCCCATAGATAATCGTCAGGTTGATTTATTAGCTCCTTTGTTTCAAACATTACGTGCTAATTGGTATGCCGCTTTAGCTAACATTTTGTTTTTAAAAGAAGAGTATGCTGTACCGCCTATGGTTGTTAAATTTGGACAAACCAGTTCCAGTAATAGATTTTATGATAGGGTTTATGTTGCACAAAAATTATTTCCTGAATGGGAAGGCAAAAAGCAATTACCTTATAACACATTTCATATTCATGGTAGGGATAGGATTTGGGGAGAATTCCTTGGAAGGCCATACTGTTTAGATTGGGAAAATAATGGAACAAATCATGGAGTTTTTGGGTTTGGAGCTCCAAGAGTTAAAAGAAAGTTATTTTTTGGAGTAGGATCCATTTTTTCGGATATTATAAACAGCTATCAAGAAGAATTTGGTTCTCATTATGTTTTACCAACATCAACCTTTTATGAAAAGTTAGTTAAAAATTCTAAGTATCATCGGGAGAGAGAGCGATTTTATAGTCAGGCCAAACAAAATGGATATTACAATTCTAAAAAAGTTTCTTCAAATACCTGGAGTGCCAAAATATTTTTAGGCACTCCAAATATGAAAGATTCTGCTCGTTTATTTATAAAAATGATTGCTACCTTAGAAATGATCCTCAAGGATGCAGATGCTGATATAGTTGTCAGGAAGGGCAATAAGGAGGATTTTGCTGCAGCCTTACATTTGTTGGAGAAAATAGTTCTCCCTGAGTTTTTAGGAATATTTTTTCCAGAGCCGCTGTTTGAGGATTATAATAGTGTTGAACCAATATTATCTTGGGATTTTTTCTCAGAATAAAATTTCTAATTATTAATATTACCATTCAGTATGGCGTTAACGTGGTAGATATGCAGCATCACCTGGAAATAATATGTCTTTCGCAATCGTATGCATTCCTTTTTCTCTTCTTAGTGTGCGTCGAATCATAAGCGTTTTTGGAACTGCTAATCGAGGTTCGGGAGATTGAATTGCGGCTATTTGTTCTGGCTTTCTTACATAAGAAAAAACGTTTAGGCTTATAGGTAGAGCTCCAAATACAAAGATATATTTCTTTAATATTCGTGATGCAAATGGTGAAAGGTTCTCGTATTCTTCCTTTGTAAATTCTTCATGTACAAGTTCTATGTCTTTGGATAGTTCATCACTTTCTGGTCCTGCAACGCAATAACCATTTACATCCTTAACAACGTAAGTTTTGCCAAGTCCGTATTTGTAGTCAGCAATTGAAGTCGTTATTACTATTTTATCACAATTAAATTTTGAAATTGAAAGTAACAAGCTCAATAGAATATATAATTTTTTCATATTTAACCTTTTGTTTTATGAAATTGTGTTTTAAATTTAATAATCCCCACATTAAAGGGATTATACACCGAATTTATCTTTTGTTTAAGGGCCTTTTGGTTTATTTTAGAGTGGCTTATTAGGATTAAAATGACTGATGAAAAATTAACACCTCTAATGCAGCAATATTTTAATATTCGCAAGCAGTATCCAAGTACTCTTCTATTTTTTCAGGTGGGGGATTTTTATGAGTTGTTTTTTGAGGATGCAAAGATTGCCTCTGCTTTTTTAGCTATAGCCTTGACTAAACGAGGAAAATGCAAAGGCAAAGACGTACCTCTATGCGGAATTCCCGTACATGCCTTAAATCATTACCTTAAGAAACTTGTTAAGGGTGGATTTAGAGTAGGTATTTGTGATCAACTTTCAGAGCCTAAGCCAGGTATGGTTGTTGAAAGAGGAGTGACTAGGGTATATACCCCAGGGACTCTTACAGACGCTCAAATGATGGACGATAAATCTGCTTCATATTTATTTGCCTTTTATCCTTCAGAAAAGGAATGGGGGCTGGTTTTTGGAGAATTGCTTACTGCTCAAATTTTTGCAACAACTATTCCTGCGGGTGAATTTAGAATTTTGGAATCGGAATTAGCAAGATTTTTTCCAGATGAGGTTATTATTTCGGATCAAAAATTTGAGACCTATTTTAAAAAAAATGGCTATTGGGTTACAAATGACTCTTTTCTTCAAGATATAGAAAATTCGGACCAATGGGTTAATAAATCATTTGATAACTCTATTAATGAAAAATTAAAAGAAAAAACAGTTATAAAAAATGCCCTTCTTTTATTCCACCAATATTTATTTAAAACACAAAAATTTTCATTAGAACAATTTAAAACAATTCAATTTTATGAATCTGATGATTATTTATATTTAGATATTTCGACACAAAAAAATTTAGAGATTGTTAGAAATAACATCGATAGTAGTAGAAAAAATACCTTGCTTTCTGTTGTAGACCATTCAAAAACGGCTATGGGATCTAGAACTTTAACTAAGTGGCTTACACGTCCTCTGTTACAAAAAAAAGCGATACTTCAACGTTTACAAGTTGTTAAAACTTTTAAAAACAATGTTGATATTATTCAAAAGCTTGGAGAACTTCTTGGAGAGCTTTCTGATCTTGAAAGAATTGTTGGCAGAATTGGGTTATATAAAGCCCCGATTCAGGATTATATTGCCTTAAAACAGTCTCTTAAAATCTTACCTTATATAAAAAATCTATTATCCAAATATTTAGAACTAGATCTGATAAAAATAATTTTGAGCAGGTTTATTAATTTTGATCCCTTAATAACACTTTTGGAAAATGCTTTAGAAGAAGGCTCTTCGAGCGGTCACATAGTAAAGTATGGTTTTAATTCCAGCTTAGATAGAATTCGAAACTTGGTTGAAAATTCACAAAAAGAACTAATTGCTTTAGAGGCTAGGGAGATTGAAAAAACTGGAATTAATAGTTTAAAAATTCGTTATAACAAGGTTAGTGGTTATGTCATTGAAGTTACAAAGACACACTTAGATAAAATTCCAGAATATTATAAGCGTTTACAGTCTTTAACAAACAGAGAGCGCTTTGTTACTGAAGAGTTACTTGCTCTACAAAATGAAATCATTAAAGCGCAAAATGAAATAGGTTCTTTAGAAGCAGAAGTTTTTCAACAAATAAAAGATCAAGTTCATTCTAAGCTTTCTTTTTTGAGGCATTGTGCCGGGGCACTGGCGTATTTAGATGGGCTTTATAGTTTTGCTAAAGTTGCTTATGAAAATAATTATATTGAGCCAGTTTTTAACGATTCCGGTGAAATTTCTATAAGGGGAGGAAAGCATCCAGTTGTTGCTTCAAGTTTGGACAGTTTTGTTTCCAATGATACCACTTTGAATTCTAAAGAATTGTTGTGGATTGTTACTGGTCCTAACATGGGAGGAAAGTCTACTTATCTAAGACAAGTTGCACTGATTTCTATTTTGGCGCAATGTGGGAGTTTGGTTCCAGCAGAAGAAGCAAACTTACCTTTTATTGATCGTATTTTTACGCGTATTGGTAGTGGTGATAATTTGGTAGAGGGAAAGAGTACTTTTTTAGTAGAGATGGAAGAAACTTCAATAATTTGTCGTCATGCAACTAAAAATAGTTTAGTAATTCTTGATGAGGTTGGCAGAGGGACTTCAACATTTGATGGATTAGCAATTGCTCAAGCGGTTATAGAGTATATTTATGAGAAAATAGGATCTAAGTGCCTTTTTGCTACACATTATCATGAGCTTACTCATCTCAAAGATCATTTTTCAGGAATTAAAAATTATCATATGCTGTGTAAGAAAAAGAAAGATGGTATTGTATTTTTGCACAAGATTGAACAGGGTATTTCGAATGGAAGTTTTGGTATAGATGTTGCAAAGTTGGCAAATATGCCGGCAGGGTTGATAAATCGAGCACGTGATATTTTACATATGTTAGAAACTAGTTCCCAAGTTTTAGACAAAAATTTGCATACAGATATCGTTGAATCAGATTCAGTGTTGAAAGAAAAAGTTTTCATTTTAGAAAAAGAGTTAAAGAGAAAGGATGGTTTTGTAAATTTATTAAAAAATTTAAATTTTGATGATCTTTCTCCTAAAAAGGCATTCGATATTTTATGGGAATTAAAAAAACAAATTTAGCCCTGCTGTTTATTTTTCATATACTACCTGAATCTTAATAATTAAAAAAGATTGAAAGAGCTTTCTTATTAAGAAGTTTGAAAAAATATAAAAAATAAAAAGTTGCAGAAGCTAAATTTATACGCTAGTAGACAATTTAGTCAAACATCTCTTGACTTATCGGCATTTTCTTGGCATAATAAAGGCATATTGTAAATATAGGTTCACGGAGGGCCACCAGATGAATGCCGATAAAACGCCGAAAGAGTTTAGACCTAATTATTCTATTTCCTATAAAATAGCTAATGCTTTAATGCGTATAGATATTTGCCGCCATATCATAGATAATCTCAAGATACCCTATGTAACACTATCAAACTTACAAAAAGCAGCAAAATTAGTTTCGACTTACTATTCAACTAAAATAGAAGGAAATCGACTTACACAAGAAGAAATTAACTCTGTATTAAAGCAAAAAAAATCCTTTCCTGGTAGAGAAAGAGATGTCAGCGAAGTTAGGGGATATTATGCAGCTTTAGACTATATAGAACAATGTGTCTCTGAAAAAAGAACAATAAACGAAAAAATTATTCAAACCTTGCATGCTCTTGTTATGAATAATGGAAAAATTAAAGTAAAACCCACCCCATACAGAGATGGACAAAACGTTATTAGAGATGGATTAACAGGAAAAATTGTTTATTTACCACCAGAAACCAAAGATATAAAGTTTTTAATGCAATCTTTTGTAAGGTGGATAAATAAAAATAAAGATCTACCACAACCAATTGTCGCGAGCATTGCTCATTATCAGTTTGTTACTATTCACCCATACTATGATGGAAATGGTAGGGTTGCTCGTTTATTGGCAACTCTAATTCTACATCTAGAAGGATATGGACTTAAGGGAATTTATTCCCTGGATGAATACTATGCGAATAACTTAGAAGACTATTATGATGCCTTAAATGCAGGCCCTTCTCATAACTATTATTTAGGACGAGAAGAAGCAAATATAACAAACTGGATTGAATATTTTTGTACAGGTATGGTTCAAGTTTTTGAAGATGTTAAAAAACAGGCAGAAAAGGCAACCAAACAAAACTCTTCAACTAAACTTCCTTTGTTATTACGTAAACTTACTTTTCGGCAGCGGAAAGTACTTGATTTATTTGAAGAATTTGAAACCATAACTTCAAAACAAATTGGAGAGCTTTTTGGCCTTCAAGCCAGAGCCTGTTCAAATTTATGTAATAAATGGGTAGATGAAGGCTTTCTTATGATCAAAGATTACTCTCGAAAGAGCCGAAAATATAAATTAACACCGTCCTACGAAAAATTAACAAAATAGATAAGTGAACAACAACCAATCCTTTTTCATAAAGGCTTCAACAATTAAATGTTATCGCGTAATAACAAAGTTTAATTATAATTAAACTTTTGATAAGAAGCTTTTCCTTCCACTGGAAAGCTTTCTCAATCTTTTTTAATTACAAGATTCAGGTATATACTCTATCGGTAATTTTAGGATCCGGAGCGCAATCCACGGTTTTTAAAAACCGTGATGTAAGCGACGATATGTTATAAGTTAAACGAAGTTTATCTTGTAACATATCCCCATAATTTTTATAGTATGTGTATGAGTAATTTGGTATACGATAGAACTGTTGTTTATAATATTGGATACCACATATCGGAAAATATAGTAAGAAAATATATTCGTGACCAAAAGGTAAAGTAAAATTTTGTACTAGGCGAGATTGTAATGTGGAGTTGTAAATTTCGAATATACCCGGCAAAAGAGCAAGAGGTGTTCCTAGCAAAGCAGTTTGGCGGGGTAAGATTCATTTACAATTATCTCTTATCGAGAAGTAACGAAATATACGAAAAAGAAAAGAAAACAATACACATAAATGATCTAAAGAAAGAAATACCGCAATTAAAATCTGCTAAGAAATGGCTAAAAGAGATTAATTCACAAAGTCTTCAGGAAGCAGCATTGAATCTAGGAAAATCTCGAGATAGGTTTTTTAAAAAGCAAAATGGTAGGCCTAGATTTAAAAGGAAGAACTCTAAGCAGTCATGTACAATACCACAGCATTTTTCGATTAAGAAGTCCAAAATGGACAATAAGTTTCTATACATTCCCAAACTGAAATCTGGTATAAAAATTAAAATGCATAGAGAACTGGTAGGCGAATCGAAGCGCATAGTAATAACAAAGACATATACGGGAAAATATTTTGCAAGTATTACGTATGATGTAAAAAGGGAAGATATTCCCAAACCCAAGACCATGGGAGAGGCAAGAGGAAAAATCGGGATAGATCTGGGAATAACAAGCTTTGTTACAACAAGCAATGGAGAAAAAATATTATATCCAAGATTTATGAAGACGTCATTAAAGAAGATGGCTAGAGCTAGTAAGTCGCTAGCTAGAAAGAAAAAGGGAAGTAATAATAGAGAGAAGTCAAAGTTAAAGTTAGCAAAAATTCATGAGAAAATAGCTAACAAGAGAAGTTCTTTTGTTCACGAGACAAGTTTTGCATTGATAAACGAAAACCAAGTAATCTATGCAGAAGACTTGCATGTGAAAGGTATGATGAGAAACCACTGCCTCGCAAGATCGATAGCAGATACAGCTATGGGAGAGTTTATACGTCAGATTAAGTATAAGGCAGAATGGAGAGGTAGAACGTTTGTTCAAATAGGACGCTTTGAACCGTCTTCGAAGATGTGCAATACCTGTAAAACTGTAAACAAAGAGCTGAAATTACAACATAGAACTTGGAGATGTAAGCTCTGTGGTTCTATGCATGACAGAGACATAAATGCAGCAATAAATATTTTAAAAATTGGACAAAATGTGTCACGTACACGAGCGTCCCTAGGGAAGGGCAGACCCGAAGTTAAGCCTGTGGAGAGATCGACCAAGGTTTTTTCTTCTAATAAGAAAAAGCAAGTCGGCTCTATGAAGCAGGAGCCGATTTCCAATTTAAGAATTGGGATGCACGGTAATTTATTACCGTGAGGATGTCACTATTGATTCAAGAATTTAGGAAAGGCGCGTATGAAAAAGTTATTAATAGGGCTTTTGCTCGTGTTACCATTGCTCTCGGCAAATTTAAAATCTTCATTATTTAGAAATAAATTGCACGAGGCTGCTATTGAGGGATCGTATTTTAAGGCTTTTGCTCTTATTAGTAGGCATGGTTACGATGTTAATGAGAAAGATAAGCCTTATTTAGCTTCTCCATTGCATTATGCTGCCAAGTTTGGGCATTTGCCATTAGTAACACTTTTTGTAGAAAAGGGTGCAGAAGTTAATTCAAAAAACTGTGTTTTTAATACACCTTTGCACTTGGCCGTGAGAGAGAACAATTATAGAGTTGCAGTTTTTTTAATTTGGAAGGGTGCAAATCCTTTAGCAAAAAATATTTTGGGTAAAACAGCTTTAGATTTAGCCATTGAATCGGGTAATAAAAAGTTGATAGATTTATTAGAAAATATATCTGTTAGAGTCAAAGAAATAGAAGAGGAATTTTTAAATAATAAGTAGTTTACAAGCCAGTATTTTGTGAGTACACTGACGACCAATTTTATGAAATGTATTTACAGAAAGGAATTTTAATGAAAAGAGCTTATATATTGTCGTTGGGATTATTTATTTCATCCGGCTTGTTGGGTTTAGCAGTGCATGAAGAAGTTTCTAAAGGAAATGTTGAAGCTATTGAAGCTTGGTTAAATGATGGCGGAGACGTTAACGTTGCAACTCGGCATGGTTATACACCCCTTCATTGCGCAGCAGCAGCTGGTCATGTAGAGCTAGTTAAATATTTATTAGCACATGGTGCCGATATAAGAATTAGAGACAATAATCATGAGAAAACAGCTTTAGAAGTAGCACTATATTATAACCATGATGAAGTAGTCGAAGTTTTAAAAGAATTTGAACTATCTCAAATGGTTGAGGTTGTGGCAGAAGTAGCAGAAGAAATTAAAGCTTCCGAAGAAACAGCAGAAGGTGCTGAAGAAGAGGCAGAAGCCGAAGCATCAACAGAAGAATAAATTAATTAAAAAATTTATAACGCCTCCAGATTTGTAATAAAAAACTGGAGGCGTTTATATTTTAAGAAATTTAATAGTCTTTTTTAATTTATAAAAAATCAAATTTTTTCAGAAATGTTAAAAAAGCATTTCTGTATTGATACGGTACAGAAGTGTGTATGCGTACATGTTGCCCAATTTCTGATTTCATAAACATTTTTTGTGGAGTTTTTATACTTTTAAATATTTTTATGCCTTCTTCTATTGGAACCATTTTATCTGCCGTAGAGTGTTCGATATAACAAGGGATATCAATCTTTTCAACCATTTTTTTAGGATTAAGATTTAATAAATTTCCATTCAGTTGTTTTAATTTTAGATCAAAGATAGCTTTGCTATTTAATGCTAACCATTGAAGTGGTGTAAGGCCAGGTTCCCGAGCTACTCTTGGCATAATGTTTAAAAAATCTGTAAAGGGACAGTTTAATACAATAGCATCTGGACCGTTTCGTTTTTCTTCTTTTGCCTTTATCGTTGCGTAAAGGCTCAAAGCTCCGCCCATACAAAAACCAACCAAAATTATAGGCTTGTCATTTTCTGATCTCATAAAATCTATAGTAGTTAAAATATCTTTATATGCGTTTGATCCAAAATGTTTTTTACTACCACTACTATTTCCGTATCCTCTCCAGTCAAATGTTAAAATATTAAATTCGGGGAAAAGTACTCCGAAAGGGGCTCCCCATTCTTTTAATGGAGTTTCTTGTTCAAAGTATCCGGTTACATAAATAATATTTAGCGGGGCATTTTCTCTTTTAAAATATAGAGATGAAATTAGATATTTATCTTCACTCGGAAGGTAGAGTTCTTGAGCTCCAAATTCCTTTTTTGCTTTTTCTCTAATAGCAAAGCTGCGATTTTTTCCAGAGAAACTAATTTTTTTTGATAATCGTCTAGTAAGTCTTTCTAAAAATGCCTCTTTAGGTGAATGTTCGAAAAATAAAGGTTTTATTTCTTCTAACAACTTTTTATCTTCTACGGATTTATGAGTGATATAAATATCAGGGACGAATTTATCAGTTGTCAGATTTAAAAGTGGTCGAGGCATTAAATATAGCGGTAATGTCAGCACAACTTTGTATAATTTTTTCATAAAAATTTCTTAGAATTGTAGTTTGAAATTGTTTTAGTGATTAAATGTTTCTAGCATTCCAAACTATACATGTCTACAAAAAAATTATTTTTGTAAAAACCATTTTAAGAAATTTTTTAGGGCTTGAGTTCTGTGATTGTATTTTTCCTCTTCAGAGGTTCCATAAATCTCAGCAGATGTTTTATTACTACCATCAGGAATAAAAATGGCATTCCATGGAAATGAAGAAGGAGATTTGGATTTTCTAGGCGGTACTATTTTTCCTGGACACACAGCTTCAAATGTTTTTGAATGAGTTCCATCAAAATAGACTAACATTAGTTTTCGATATGCCTTGTTATTTTTTTCTACTAATTTTAGTATTCCTTTTACTCCTATGCCTGTATAGACAAATTTGGCCAAGGCTCCAGGAAAGTTGTCGTATTGTTCGAAATAGATGCCTAAGTCATCCACGAGAACAGGTTTCTTTATTTTTCCCCAGGCTTTTTTAGCCTTGTCTATGGCAATAAGTTCTTGATTTAGAGTTTGGATTTCTGGTACATCCTCATCAAATTGTTTTAACTCAATTTGAGGAGCATATTTACTGACATACACCCAAGGCTAAA
>JAGMEA010000003.1 GCA_023128415.1 Candidatus Babeliales bacterium | reverse complement strand
CCTATGCTCAAGTCACGTCTACCAATACTATGGACCAGATCATATTATATTGATAGTGTTGGAAAACTTAACGAAAATACAATTAAAAAATATGTTCAAAATCAAAAAAATAGATAGACACTTTCATCCCACGACTAAAGATCGTGGGCTTTCCCGTTTATTGTCGTAAAATAGCCGACAAAATTATGTTTTTTAGAATTTTGCTCATCATTAACCCTAAGAAGTAAAAACCCCACGTCTTCATAACATTAGTACAATTATACAATAAATATTTTCTATTTGTAAATATAGAAAAACAAGAAAGCTCTAAAAACTTCCTAGATCACAAAAAAGGCTATAAAATAGGGGTCAATACTTAATTTTAAAAGGGGAAAAATGCTTAATTTCATTAAAGAAAAAGTTAAAAAGATATACTCTGCATTTACCAACAAAGTTAATTCTATTTTTTCAAAAGATCATATTGACGATGAATTATTAAAAGAGCTTGAAGTCCTTCTATTGTCTGCTGATACAGGATCAAAAACAACTAAAAGAATTATAGACAGCCTAAAAGAGGCTATTGATGGTAAAAAAATTAACAATGTTCTCGAGCTTAAACAAGCCCTAGGGGGGCTTTTAATATCTCATTTAGAACAATATACAAACCAAAATAAAACGCCAAAAGTGTTATTGTTAGTAGGTATTAATGGTAGTGGAAAAACAACATTTTCGGGTAAATTCGCATACAAATTAGCATCAGAAGGGAAAAAAGTTCTTCTTGTTGCGGGAGATACTTTTAGAGCTGCTGCTATAGAACAATTATCTGAATGGGGAAAAAGGATTAATGTTGATGTTTTTATTGGAAAAACTAATCAAGACCCTGCATCTGTAATATTTGATTCATGTGTAAAATTTGTGAATGAAGGATACGATCATTTAATTATTGATACGGCGGGTAGAGTTCAAACTAAAATTAATCTTATGAATGAGCTCGAAAAAATGCGTAAGATCATTAATAAAAAACTTCCAGATGAAGACATAAAAACATGGTTAACAATTGATAGCATGCTAGGTCAAAATTCCTTTGAACAAGCAAAAATTTTTAATGAAGTCGCAAGTTTAAATGGTATAATTCTTACTAAAATGGATGGTACTGGGAAAGGTGGAATCGTCTTTTCTATAACAAAGGAATTAAAATTACCGATACTTTACATAACCTTTGGAGAAAAGGTAGAAGACTTAAAACTTTTTAGCCCCGAGGAATATGTAAAAAACCTTTTAGGAGAGCAGTGAACATAGAAGAAACCTTTAATGATATAAAAAATAAACTTAGTAAGACACTAACATCTTCTCATGATCCAGAACAAGAAGCTTTATGGTTATTAGAAAAACTAACCGGTAAAAGTCTTACAGAACTTCTTCTTAAAAAACACATCCGCTTAACTCAAGATCAACAAGCACAACTCAATGAATGGATAGAACAAAGAACTGAAAATAATAAACCTATTCAGTACATTTTGGGAACTGTTCCATTCTGTGGATTAGAAATTTTAATTAAGCCCCCTGTGTTAATACCCAGACCTGAAACAGAGTATTGGTGCACAAATTTGATAAAAAAATTAGAATCAGTTAAGTATGAGAAAATAAACATTCTTGATCTGTGCTCAGGAAGCGGTTGTATCGCACTATCATTAGCGAAGGCTCTTCCCAACTCCTATGTAACTGGATCTGACATAGAAGAAGTCGCCATAAACTTGGCTAATGAAAATAAAGCTTATAATAAAATTTCTAACGTTAAATTTATTAAATCTGACTTATACCAATCTTTTGAAAACAAAACATTTGATTTGATAATCTCAAATCCACCCTATGTTTCAGAGGAAGAGTGGAATAGTTTATCTGAGGAAATAACAAAGTGGGAAAATAAAAATTCATTTGTATCCGAAAACAATGGATTAAAGTTATCTAGAAAAATTATTGAAGAAGCCGCTAATTTTTTGCATAAAGAGTCTATTCTTAAACAAAAGCATCTTCCAAGAATTGTTATGGAAATTGATGAAGATCAAAATGAACAAATATCCAAAGTACTAGCAGAAGCAGGCTTTACTAATATTACAGTAGAAAAGGATCTTGCTAACAAAAATCGTGTAATACTAGCTGAAATATAATAAACCATCGTCTAGTCTTGTTTTATATAATAAAACTCTGCTTTAATAACTTAAAGAAAATTAAAACAAAACAAAAGGCAATAAATGCCGTTTAATAAGGAAAAAAATGAAACATTATTCCTGTACTGTCTGCGGTTTTATTTATAAAGAAGAAAACGCAGAGAAAGATCATGAAGGAAAAATAATAGAATTTTTAGATTTGCCACCAGAATGGAATTGTCCGAACTGTGGTGTTTCTCCAGACTTATTTGAAGAAGCAAATGAGGATGAACCATCAGAAGAATTATAATTATCTAAAATTTTTGATATTTTAAAACCTAAATAATAATAAAATTTATTGGAGAAAATATGCCTGAAAATAATAACGAAAAGAAAAAGACAAGTATTTTTAATATCAAAAATCTCTTTTTCTTATTTATCATTTTTTCATTAGCTCAACCTTTATATATAAATTTAAAAAAACAATTAAAAGAAGCTATTCATCCAAATACTTATGTCGGATGTATTAATGTTACTGGTATGATTTTAGATCCCTCATTTTATGTAAAAAATATACAAAAATTTTTGAAAAAGGATGAGGTCAAGGGGCTTATTCTAAAAATCAATTCTAACGGTGGATTACCCGGAGCCTCTCAAGCAATATTTAGTGAACTTAAAAGATTCAAAAAGACAAAGCCTATAGTTGCAGTAGTACATGATATGGCTGCATCAGGGTCATATTACGTCGCTGCAGCAGCAGATAAAATTGTTGCAAATCCTTCGACAATAATAGGAAGTATTGGAGTTTTAATGCAATTACCAAATGTTAAGGCTTTTCTTAACAGATACGATTTGGATATGAGATTGTTACATGCTGGTAAATATAAAACTTCAGGAAGTATCTTTAAAGATATGACAGCAGAAGAAACTATCCACCTAGAAGAACTTATGTATGACAGCTATGATCAATTTGTCAAAGATATGGCTGAAGCTCGTAAGTTAGATATTAGTAAAAAAGATGATTGGGCTAACGGAAAAATATTTACCGGAAATCAAGCATTGAAACTTGGATTAATAGATCAGTTAGGCTCTCTAACAGATGCAAAGGAAACAACCAGAAAATTGCTTGAAAGTCGAAACATTAAAGTTGTAGGAAAAATTAAGCTCATTTATCCTAAGCGCCTCACTGGTCTAGCAAAGGTTCTTTATGGCGAAGATGAAAATCAACACGCAGAAAACAATTTTGCACAAAAGGCTGCAAGTTTTATAAATTCTGTTTATAAGTATATGTTAACTGAACAAACGGCTGAGCAAATAAAATTACAATAAATTTATTTTGAAAATTCTTTTGAGAAATGTTTAGAATAAAATAAATCCATTAAAGGAAAAGTTGATCCCGTTTTGAGTAAAAAGTCAGCTTTATAAAGAAAATTATATTCTTTGATCAATTCATCTGGAGAGAAATTCCTCCAATACGTTTTTATGAAAGAAAAGGGCAATCTAACGGACATTTTTCTAGCCTGAAAAGAATCTCCTGCTATCAAATACTTAGAAACATAATGAGCTCTCCAGATTTGATCACTCCAATAAGAAATCCAAAATAACACAGAGAAATCATCTCCAATCTCTTCCCAAAGATTAAAAAACTTTTCTTTGTTCCTTGCAAAGAAAAAATTTGATAAAGAGAAAAAAGATTTTTCTGACTCTAAAATGAATGATAAATATTGATTAAACTTTTGTGCTGAATTAAGATTTACCAGTTCCAAATAATCAATAACACGACAAGCTTCATCGGTAGAAACTGTCATACTCTTTCTGAAAACATTATCTATTAAGGAACGTTTTGCTATTAAATGAGATTTATTCAAAAAATTTAAAAACTTATTAAAGACCCTTTGATCAATCTCTTCTTCTAAGTTTATATAATCTATAGTTTTGATTTGCTTTTTGATTTTATCTACAAGCTTGTTTTCCTTATTGATAAAGAAAATAAGCTTGTGAAGACCTGTGTAACTAATTATATTTTCAACAATCTCATTTCCCTTTTTATCCCGACTATTTTTCAGCTCTCCTAAACAATATATTGCCTTATTACCCAAAAAACTTTGATTTAAAAGGGAATTAATTTGTAATGGACTTAAATCGTCCAAAAAAATGGTTGTTGGTTTTTCTAATAATTGATTTTCTTTTAAAAAAGAAAATAAGTACTTTGAGAAAATTAGCGGATATTTTTTACCTATAAAACAAATATTTTTTTCTTTTTCCCAAAAACTTTTTTTAGAAGATTCCTTTAAAAAAGTTTCAAAATTCATATTACTTATCTAACAACATAAATGGTCTAAAAAATTGATCTATTCTAGGCACAGATTCTTCAATTAATTTTCTATACTGCACATGCAAATATGTCCAATTAAGCACAGGATCTCTTGATCTATTAAGCCATTTTAAAAAACTAAATTTTTTGGACGTGATTAGTTTATCATGCTTATCAAACAACTTACATTCAAAACTAATCTTAACTTTTAAAGCATAGGGCAAAACATCCGGAGAAACAAAACGCTCCGGATATTCTAAACCCAAAATTTTTATATAGATTTTAAAATCGCTATTCTTTTTAGATAAAAGATTAAAACCAACTCTCTGGAAATGCCTAGATAGAATTTCATGGACCGACGAACTTATATTTTCAAGCACTGTTAAATTCTCAGGCATTCCAATAAAAATACCCAGCTGTTGTAAATTTTCCGGTTCTTTTTTGAAAACTTCTTTCTTTGAACAACCAGACACAATTAAAAAACAAAACAAAATGCATTTTTTAACGTAAGAAGTCATAGTTGTTCTTTTTCTAAAGATTTTTAACTAAAAAGACTATTTATTTTTTTAGTTCTGGAGCAACAAGCTTAACACGACCAGTTCTTTGATCAACATCTACAACCTTAACGACAATATCTGAATCTATTTTAAAGCTTCCATTTAAATCATCTTGGTATGAGCGCGGAATTGCAGAAATATGAACCAATCCTGCCTTACCTGGCACCAGTTCAACCAAAAGACCATAATCAAAAACTTTAACTATTTTACCCTTAAAGGTTGATCCAACATCAATATCACCGGATAAAGCCTTAATAATGCCTTTTGCTTTTTCTGCAGACTCACCATCTTTGCTGAAGATTTTAACTATGCCATCATCGTCGATGTCAATTTCTACACCGGTTTGTAAAATAATATTTTTAATTGTTTTACCACCGGGACCAATAATTAATCCAATTTTATCTGGAGCAATTTTCATTGTAGAAATGCGAGGAGCAAGAGAAGAAATTTCAGAACGTGGAGCAGCAAGAACTGTTTTCATTTCTTTCAAAATATGCAAACGTGCATCACGTGCTTGAGCAAGAGCTTTGCTAAGTATGTCTCTGGTAAGACCGCCCTTTATCTTAATATCCATTTGCACTGCTGTTATGGATTTTTCGGTACCTGTTATTTTAAAATCCATAAGTCCTAAAGCATCTTCTGTTCCCAAAATATCTGTTAAAACTTGAAAGTTATCAGAGGAATCTTTTATTAATCCCATAGCAACACCACCAACCATTTCACGAATAGGCACTCCCGCATCCATTAACGCTAGGGTTGTTCCACAAACAGTTGCCATAGAAGAAGAACCATTAGATTCTAAAACATCTGAAATAATTCTTATGGTATAAGGGAATGATTCTCTGCTAGGTAAAACTGTATCAAATGATTTTTCTGCCAAGTAACCATGCCCAATTTCTCTACGAGAAACGCCTCGCATTGGCTTAACTTCGCCAGTACAAAATGGAGGAAAATTGTAGTGAAGAAGAAAGGACTTTTCAATTAAATCACCAATTAAAGGTTCAACCTTTTGTGCATCCTGTCCTGTTCCAAGTGTTACAGTAACAAGGGCCTGGGTTTCACCTCTTCTAAACATTGAAGAACCATGAACCTGTGGAAGTAAACTAGTTTCCATTGTTAATGGACGAACAGTATTAAAATCTCTTCCGTCAATTCTTTTATCTTTGGAAATTATTGAATCAGGTAAATTTTCTTTAACCACTTCTTCAAATAAAAATGAAAGCTTTGAGTCTGTTACTTTACCTTCTGATAAATCATTCTCAAATTTTGAAAATGCTTCTTTTTTAATTTTATCTACGGCTTCATTTCTATCGTGTTTTCCTGGAATAAAATAAGCAGAAACAAAATCTTTTGGTAAAGCGTCTGAAACCTTTTTATGCCACTCATTCCAATCAAAATTAGAAGTAACTGGCAACTTTGTTTTACCAACTTCTTTTTGAATTTCCAGTTGCCATTCTACTTGAAGCTTAATTTGTTCATGAGCCTTAAACAATAAGTCAACAAGCTCTTCCTCAGAAAGATTTCCACAATGACCTTCAACCATCGCTATTCCATTTTTTGTTCCAGCAACGATCATATTTACATCTGATTCTTTTTTATCTTCGTGCCCAAAATTAAAAACGATTTCGCCATTTATTCTGCCAACACTAACAGCACCAACCGGTTCTGAAAATGGAATATCAGAAATTATTAACGATAAAGACGAACCAATTAATGCCAAAATAGATGTAGGAAAAACCCCATCGGAAGATAAAACATTAGAAAGCAATTGTACTTCATTAAAATAATATTTTGGAAATAATGGTCGAAGAGGACGATCAATAACTCTTGAACTCAAAATTTCGAAATCTGAAAGTCGTCCTTCTCTTTTTATAAAACCACCAGGAAATTTTCCAGCGGCAGACATTCTTTCTCTATATTCGACAGTTAATGGGAAAAATCCCATAAACTCTCTTGCTTCTTTGGATGCTGTAGCCGTCGATAAAACAATATTATTTCCTGATCTAATCCATGCCGAACCATTTGCCTGACATGCAAATTTACCTATTTCGACTTCTAGACCCAACTTATCTGATTTAAATTTTTTGCTCATGAATTTTTTTTCTTTAATTTATCTTTATTTTGATGATTTTAATTGTTGCATAACATTGTCAAAGCTTACTTTATCTTTTTTCAATAAATACCCAGCAAGTTTTTTCTTTCTTCCAACCATTTTTAATAAACCTACCTGAGAATGCTTATCCTTAGGAAAAGATTTAAGATGTTTAGCAACTTGGACTATTCTCTTACTCAAAAGTCCCAATTGTACTTCAACAGACCCAACATCCTTATCAGACTTGGAAAACTGTTTGATCACGTTCATTTTATCTTCTTTGTTCAACATAATATTAATTACTCCAGGAGTGTCTAAAAACCTTAAAACTGGTAGGCACGAGCGGAATCGAACCGCTGACCCTTGCTACGTCAAAGCAATGCTCTACCACTGAGCTACGCGCCTACATCGAAGCTAGCGATATCTTATCTAGTCCTTTTTCAAGCTGTTCTTCCTCTCTAGCCTGACGTTCTAGCTCTGAAATATCTTCGCCCAGGTATTTTAATTCAAAGGAAGGAACACCTGTTCCGGCTGGGATAAGTTTACCAACAGTAATCGCTTCTTTCAAGCCATAAAGATTATCTACCTGACCTCTAATAGCAGCTTCCGTTAAAACTCTTGTTGTTTCTTGAAAAGACGCAGCAGATAAAAAACTCTCCGTACCCAAGGACGCCTTAGTAATACCCATAAGAATTGGTTTCGCCGTTGCAACTTTTTTTCCATCAGCAGCCAACTGCATATTAACGTTCTGCAGATGAATCTTACTTATTCTATCACCAACTATAAAATTAGTATCGCCTGGATCCACAATGCACATTTTACCTAACATTTGACGCACAATAAGCTCTATGTGCTTATCATTAATGTTGATTCCTTGTAAGGAGTAAATTTCTTGAATTTCTTGAATAAAGTACTTCTGCAACTCATCTGGTCCCAATATTCTCAAAATATCGTGAACGTTAGAAACACCATCAGTCAAATTATCACCAGAATAAACAAATTCACTATCCTCAACGATTAAATGCTTATTACGAGGAATATTATACTCATGCTCTTCGCCTTCTTCTGTCGTTATCGTTATTCTACGCTGACCTCTATGGATTCCTCCAAATTTAACATAACCGTCTACTTCACTAACAACGGCAGCATCTTTTGGAATTCTAGCCTCAAATAACTCTGCAATACGGGGAAGACCACCCACAATATCCTTAGACTTACTTTCTTTTAGTGGCAGCTTAGAAAGAATATCTCCTGGAAGAACCTCATCTCCATCTTCCACATACAGATGAGCACCCGTTGGTAAGAAATAACGTCCCTCTTCTTCTTCATTTTTATTGATAACCGCTATACACGGCTGACGTTTTTCTTCACGACGCTCAAGAATAATCTTTCTCTTTTGACCTGTAGCTCCTTCAAATTGCTCATGATAAGTAACATTTTCTATCAAGTCTACAAAGCTTACTGTTCCAGCTTTATCAGTCATGATAGCTTTTCTATTTGCATCCCATTCTGCTAATTTATCACCAACCTTAACTACGCCACCTTCTTTGACAGAAAGAACTGAGCCTTGCTCAAGCTTAATTACCTCTAATTCTCTTCCACCATCTGTGACTATAACAATTTTTGCTCGACGATTCATAACAACTGATTGACCACTTCTGTTATCAACAGAATGAACTCCCTTAAACTGAATCTTACCGGAGAAATGCGTCTTTACAACGTTACGTTCTACAACTCCACCAGCAACTCCTCCAACGTGGAAAGTCTGCATAGTTAACTGTGTACCAGGCTCTCCTATAGATTGTGCTGCTATAATACCAACAGCCAATCCAACATCTACTAAATTACCTGTGGATAAATCCATTCCATAACATTTTGCGCATACACCACGCTTGAGCTGGCATGCTAAAACAGAACGAACTGGAATTTCGCTGATAGTAGCATCTTTAATTTTTTCAATAGCTTCTTCGTCTACCAATGTTCCTAGGGGTAGAATTAACTTACCTGTTATTTCATCATTTAGATCTCCGGCCAAAACACGACCAAAAACCCTCGCTCCAACATGTTCTAAAACATCACCAGCTACTTTTAGATCAATAACTTTAACATGTCCCAAAGTCTGACAATCTATTTCTGTAATAATAACATCCTGTGAAACATCAACCAATCTACGTGTCAAATAACCAGAATCTGCAGTTTTAAGGGCCGTATCAGATAAACCTTTTCTAGCTCCGTGAGTAGAGATGAAGTATTCAAAAACATTCAAACCTTCCTTAAAGTTTGCAATAATCGGTGTTTCCATAATTTCACCATTTGGCCTTGCTAAAAGTCCTCTCATCCCACCCAACTGCCTGATCTGTGTACGAGTTCCTCGAGCACCGGAATCTAACATTATAAATACAGGATTAAATGAACTATCTTTTTTATCAACGTTATCACAAGCAAGATGATCCTGATTTTCTAAACCTGAAATCATCTTATTTGTAACATCTTCTGTTGCTCTAGCCCAAATTTGAATAACTTTAACGTATCTTTCACCATTTGATATGGCTCCATCGCGATAAAGTTTTTCGACCTTTTCGATTTCTTTTTTACTTTGATTTACAACTTCTTCTTTTTCGCTTGGAACATATAAGTCATCAATGGATAAAGAAATTCCAGCGCTAGTTGCAAAATCAAAACCAAGTTTTTTTATTTTATCTAAGGTAGAAGCTGCTACTGCTAAACCGGCAACCTTCACAACACGAGAAACAAGCTTTCCAATGTCTTTCTTTTTCATTGGCTTATCAACCCAGCTAAATTCGATTTTTTCAGGCAAAACATTATAAAGAAATGCTCTTCCCACAGTCGTTTCAATTATTTGGCCGGAACTAAGCTGTAACTTAATAAAAGTTTGAATATTAATTTGTCCATGTTGATAAGCAGTAATAACTTCCTTAATATCCGCAAAAATCGTTCCTTCACTCTGCATATTTCTTCGGCCTTTGGTCATATAATACAAACCTAGAACCATATCCTGTGAAGGAATAGAAACAGGACGTCCATGAGCTGGCGATAAAATATTTGAAGTAGAAAGCATTAAAGAAACTGCTTCTTTTCGTGCTTTGGAACTTAATAAGACGTGAACAGCCATCTGATCTCCGTCAAAGTCAGCGTTAAATGCAGAACACACTAATGGATGTATACGTATAGCTTTACCTTCAACCAAAATTGGATAGAAAGCCTGAATACCAAGTCTATGAAGAGTTGGAGCACGGTTAAGCAACACAGGTCTACCCTTAACAACTTCTTCTAAGGCATCCCAAACCCCTGGGGCTAACTCTTCAACCATTCTTTTTGCAACGCGTAAATTACTTGCAAGCTCTCTTTTTTGAAGTTCAACATAAACATAAGGTCTAAATAATTCTAGCGCCATTATCTTCGGCAAACCACATTGATGCATCTCTAACTTTGGATCAACTACGATTACTGATCTACCAGAGTAGTCAACTCGCTTACCTAATAAATTTTGTCGGAAACGACCTTGCTTTCCTCTTAACATTTCACTAAGAGATTTTAATGGTCGTCTGTTAGAACCACGAACAGGCTGACCTCTTCTGCCATTATCAATTAATGCGTCAACGGACTCTTGAAGCATTCTTTTTTCATTTTTAATAATAACGCCAGGAGCTTCAAGCTCTATTAATCGCCTCAAACGTATATTTCTATTTAAAACACGACGATACAAATCATTAAGGTCTGAAGACGCAAAGCGACCACCCTCTAGAGGAACAAGAGGACGTAAATCTGGAGGTAAAACAGGAAGAACATCTAAAACAATCCATTCAGGTCTAAGATTAGCCTTTAACATGCCAATTGCTACCTTTAATCGTCTAGCAAGTTTATGCTTCAATGCAGCAGAGTTAGCCTGAGCATATTCTTCTTCAAGTTTTCTTACCTCAAAATTAAGATCTATCATTGCCAAAATGCTTTTTACAGCTTCGGCACCCATTTCAGCCTTAAACATAGTGTCTTCAGGATGAGCTGTAACATATTCTTCGTATTCTGAAGGAGTCAAAAGATTTTTTCTAGCATAAGAAGAAGAACCTGGATGAACAACAATATAGCTGTCGAAATAAATAACTCTTTCTAGGTCTTTAACAGTGATACCCAATATCAAACTAAGATAACTAGGAATTCCCTTTAAAAACCAAATATGGGCAACGGAAGAAACAAGTTCAATGTGACCCATTCGTTCCCTACGAACACGAGACTGAATAACTTCAACTCCACACTTTTCGCAAGTAACACCACGATGCTTCATTCTTTTGTATTTACCACAGTTACATTCCCAATCCTTCTGCGGACCGAAAATTTTAGCACAAAAAAGACCATCCCTTTCTGGCTTTAATGTTCTGTAATTAATGGTTTCTATCTTCTTAACTTCACCATATGAAAGAGAACGCATTTTCTCTGGAGAAGCAATACTAATCTTTATAGAATTAAACTGTGTAACGTTTATATATTCTTTAAAACGTTCAAGTATTTTGTTATTCACCAGTTTGCTCCTTACTTGCCTTAAAAAGATCAACCTGTAATCCTAAACTCTGAAGCTCTTTAACTAAAACGTTAAATGACTCTGGAATTCCAGGATCAGGAACATCTTCCCCCCGAACAATAGATTCGTAAACCTTAACACGCCCATTAACATCATCAGACTTAACAGTAAGCATTTCTTGAAGCGTATATGCAGCTCCATAAGCATACAGAGCCCAAACTTCCATTTCTCCCAACCTTTGTCCTCCAAACTGAGCTTTACCGCCAAGTGGTTGTTGGGTTATAAGAGAATATGGTCCAACGGATCTAGCATGGAGCTTGTCATCGGCTAAGTGATTTAACTTCATCATGTAAATGTAACCAACTGTAACTTCCTGATCAAATGATTCACCTGACCTACCATCAAAAAGCTTATATGCTCCTGTATTAGATAAACTTAAATCTTTTAATAATGGCCTAATATCTCTTTCAAAATCAGCACCATCAAAAATAGGCGTCGTCATTGCAACACCGTTTTTAGCTGTTTCTCTTGCCAAATCCATAACGCCTTCTTTTCCTAATTCTTTTTCGATTGAATCAAGCAAATCAATGCCATAATAATTCTGGATATAAGATTTAACTTCTTGGTAAGACTGCTTTTCCAATTTTTTGGCGAGATTCTTACCTATTTCTTTGCCAGCCATTCCCAAAACGGTTTCTAATATTTGTCCTATATTCATACGACCAGGAACACCAAGCGGATTTAATACTATATCAACAGGAGTTCCATCCGCCATATAAGGCATATCTTCAATATCAACTATCTGAGACACTACACCTTTGTTTCCGTGCCTTCCTGCCATCTTATCACCAACACTAACGTGTCGTTTCATGGCAATATAAACACGAACCATTTTGATTACACCAGAAGGAAGTTCATCCTTCTTCTTTAATTTTGCAATTTGTGCTTCTTTTTGGGATGTCAAAACGTGAATCTGGTTACCAATTATTTCCTTTAATTTCTTAACCTTGGAGACAATCTTTTTAGCAGCAAATGATTGCTTTAAGAGTTCTTCTCCAGGCATATTGGCATATTTATTAAAATCTGAAACTTTTAAATCCTCAAGCATGCTAATCACTTTTTCTTTAGCACCTTGATATAAAACATTTATGTGATAATTAAAGTTCTTTTCCAACTTTTCAGATTCACGAGCAACAATATCTTTATAACGTTTATCTTTTCTTACACCACTTCTTGAAAAGACTTTAACATCTATGACCGTTCCCTCTATTCCAGGCGGAACTTTCAAAGACGTATCACGAACTTCTCTAGATTTTTCTCCAAAGATTGCTCTTAATAATTTTTCTTCTGGAGAAAATTGGATATCTCCCTTTAGGGTAACCTTACCAACCAAAATATCACTTGGCTTTATTCGTGTTCCAACCTTAACAATTCCGTCTTCATCTAAAGCTTCCAGTACCTTTTCACTAACATTAGGAATATCCTTAGTTATTTCTTCGGGACCTAACTTAGTATCACGAGCTTCTGCAGTAAATTCCTCTATATGAACAGAAGAATAAACATCCTCTTTAACTAACCTTTTACTTAAAATGATTGCATCTTCAAAGTTGTAACCCTGCCAAGGCATAAATGCGACTAAAACGTTGGAACCCAAAGCCAATTCAGCTTTATCTACAGCTGGACCATCAGTTAAAACATTACCCTTTAAAACTCTTTCACCAACTTTAACGGCAGGTCTTTGATGTATCCATGTATTATGATTAGAACGCACATATTTTTTTAAATTATAAACATCTAGAGGTCTTGAAAACCATTCGCTTTCACCAATTTCAGCGTCATCTCTGCGAACCAATATTTTGTCAGCTGATACATATTCAACATTACCATTATTTCTTGCAGTTAAAACAACACCCTCCAATCTACCGATTTCTTTTTCTAAACCGGTTCCAATAATTGGAGCCTGACATTTAATCAAAGGTACAGCCTGTCTCTGCATATTCGATCCCATCAATGCACGATTCGCATCGTCGTGCTCTAAAAATGGAATCAATGCTGTTGCAACGGAAACAAGTTGCTTTGGAGAAGCATCGACATAAGTAATTTCATCAGAGTTTGCAAGTATAATGTTGCCATTTTTTCTAACAAGAACTTTTTCCGGAATAATTTGACTCTTTGTATCAACCGGAACAGTCGCTTGAGCTATTACCTCGTTTGTTTCTTTAAAAGCATCAAGACAAACAACTTCTGATGAGACAGTTTTGTTCTCAACTGACCGATAAGTCGTTTCAATGAAACCTAATTCATTTACACGCGCATAAGTAGCCAGAGAAGAAATAAGCCCAATGTTTTGACCCTCAGGAGTCTCGATAGGACAAATACGACCATAATGAGAAGTATGAACATCACGCACCTCGAACGTTGCTCTTTCCCTTGTTAAACCTCCAGGCCCAAGAGCCGATAAACGTCTCTTATGTGCTATCTCTGCTAATGGATTAGTTTGATCCATAAACTGAGAAAGCTGACCTGTACCAAAAAACTCCTTAATAACCGCAGATAACGGCTTAACATTTAAGAAATCGTAAGGCATTAAAGTTGCATGGTGCTCTTGAAGTCTAAACCTCTCCTTAACGACCTTTTCTATCCTTGAGAAACCTACATAAACCTGACCCTTTAAAAGCTCTCCTACGAGCCTTACGCATCTGTTACCTAGATGATCGATATCATCAAGTTCACCTTCGCCACGTTCTTTAAGGTTTACTAAATATTTTAGAGTTGAAAGAATATCTTCTTTTGTAAGATTCGTTATAGATTCATCAACACCAACACCAAGCTTTCTATTGGTTCTAATTCTTCCTAGTCTGCTAAGATCATAAAAGCGTGGATTGAAGAACATATTATTAATATATTCTTTCATTATCTCAACTTCAGAAATATCTCCTGGACGAAGCTTGTAATAAACATCTTTGACAGCTTCATCAAAAGATTTGGCCGAGTCTTGCGCCAATGTTAATGCAATTGTTGGTTGGAAAACATAGCCTGAAGAATGTATGACCTTTAAAGATACATCATCATAAGTTAAAAGATCATCTAACAGCTCTTCAGTTAAAACCTGACCTTGAGCTGCCAACACTTCACCTGTTTCCTCGTCGACTACTTCTTCCCCTAAAAAGTTATTGAGAAGGGAAGCTCTTCTTACGCTAAGAAAATTAACTTTTTTAGCCTTAAGCTTTTTAATGTCATCAGATGCTATTCTTTTGCCTACAACAAATTGAGACTCTAGATCCTTTGGTAATGACTCAGACTCCAAACGCTGACCAATTAATTTATCATCAATTTTCTTTACAAAAGAACCATCTTTAACTTGCACTTGGTCAAATCGATAAAAAAGTGAAAGTATATCTTTTTTATCGATTCCCAATGCCTGCAAAAAGGTTGTTACTAAGATTTTCTTCTTTTTATCTATTCTTACATAAAGAAGATCATTACTATCGAATTCAAAGTCTGCCCAAGAACCGCGGGCAGGAATAATTCGGGCAATGTGATAGGGATTACCTTTATAATCTTTGACCTTTTTACTTAACGCAAACACGACACCAGAAGATCTATGTATCTGACTAACAACAACCCTGTCAACCCCATTTATTAAAAATGTTCCGTGACTCCCTAAGAATATGCGGCCATCTTCACCTTCATAAAGATCTATCATAATTGGAAGATCGCAAAAAAAGACCTCTTGTTCCTTAATATCACGAATACTTCTTGAGTCATTTTTAGGATCTACGTCCCAAGTGATGAGCTGAACCTTAATTTTAAGAGGCATCGAATAGTTTTTGCCACTATAGCGACAACCTTCTACCGTCATAGGCATTTTTACGGTTACACGGGAAAGACACCTTTTGCATGCAACATAGGATGCTGCTTTCTTTTTACACTCAGGACAAGTGCCCAACGCATCTAAGCGACTGCATCCCGTTTTACTACAAGAACTACATTTCCAAGTATAACGATTTTCTATTCCCTCAAGTTGTCCGCAAGTACAAGCCCATTTTCCAAGCTCATAACTAACATACTCCAAGGAGATTTTCTCATTATGCTCTATTGGAAAAATATCCTTCAGAACTTTTTCTAATCCAACACCTTTACGTTCTGAAGGTAAAAAATCAAACTGAACAAAATCGTTAAATGATTTTGACTGAACTTCAATCAAGTTAGGAAGAGAAACAACTTCCCTAATTTTACCAAAGTTTTTTCTAATAATATTCGAACCGCTATGAAAAGGAGACATTAAGCCCTCTTAAAATGTAGAAACCCCATCCGCCCAAATTCCAACAAAAAACAGAATAAGAATCCCAAAACAACTATTGTTATCTTGGGATTCCCTACAATATTTATGAAAGCTCTACCTTAGCTCCTGCTTCCTCTAGAGCTTTTTTAATTTTTTCTGCATCTTCTTTAGGTGCAGATTCTGCCAATGCACAAGGGGCAGCCTCAACCTTATCTTTAGCATCTTTTAAAGAAAGAGTAGACATAACAGACCTTAAAGCCTTAATAACTTTAATTTTTTCTGCTCCTGCTTCCTTCAATGTAACTTTAAAGTTAGCCTTTTCCTCTACAGCTTCCACTTCTGCTGCTGCAACCGGTGCTGCTGCAACTGGCGCCGCTGCTGACACTCCAAAAGTTTCTTCTAATTCTTTAACCAAATTAACTAAATCCATTACGGACATTTTACCTATTTCTTCAATCATCTTAGACGCCATCTAAGCCTCCTAGCAGTAACCTAACTCAACAAAATTATACCAAACCATTATTACTCTTTAACCTACGCTTCTTTTTTCTTGGCAACTTCCTGCAAAGCATATAATAGCTTTAGAATGACCATATTCAGAACTGTTGCAAACCCAGCAACTGGAGACTGCATAGCTCTAGCTAGTTGCGCCAATAGAATCTCACGAGAAGGAACAGATGCCAAAACAGCAACGTCTCCCTTAGACACAAACTTAGATTCAAAAAAACCAGCCAAGATCCCCAACTCTTCATTATCTTTAGAAAAGTTAACAATTTCTTTTGCCGTTGCAGGCGCCTCTTTCAAGGCGAAGACCAAGCCTACCTGGTCTTTAAATTCATTAGAGAAATTGTCAGCCCCTTCTACATCAGCAGCTGCAAGTCTCATCAATCTTGCTTTAGCAATCTTCAAAAACGCATCTTGCTTACGAAGTTTTCTTCTTAACTCCTGCATTTGACCAACAGTCAGCCCCTTATAATTAACTAAAAAGGCCGCCTGCGATTGCGAAAACATATCCTTTAAATCAGATATTAAAACTTCTTTTTGCTCACGATTCATCTAAAACTCCCAGCATCTAAGCAATTTCATCGGGATTAATAGAAATCCCCACACCCATAGTAGAGGAAACAGTTATCTTTTTTACAAATCTACCTTTAGCACCAGCCGGCTTACTTGCCATAACAGCCTTAAATAAGGATTTTAAATTTTCAAATAACTTTTCGTCCCCAAAAGATATTTTTCCAAAAGATATATGCAAGGCGCCACTCTTATCATTTCTAAAAGAAACCCGCCCTTTCTTCAAATCCGAAATGACCGCTTCTATGTCGAAAGTCACAGTACCCAGCTTTTTATTAGGAAGCAAACCACGTGGCCCTAAAATTTTTGCGACCTTACCCACTTGACCCATAACATCTGGTGTAGCAACTGCAATATCAAAATCTGACCAACCTCCAAGTATTTTTTCAATCAAATCATCTAAACCAACAAAGTCTGCCCCTGCTGTCTTAGCTTGATCCTCATATTCACCCTTAGCAAACACCAAAATACGTGAGCATTTACCAGTACCATGCGGAAGTAAAACGGAACCCCGAACTGTTTGCTCACCCTTAGTAGCGTCTATACCTAAAATAATATCAGCATCAACAGATTCGTCAAAATTTGCATATTTATTTTTAACAACAAAATCTAAAGCTTCATGCCAAGACCCAAAATCCGCAGCCTGAATCTTCTCTTTTGCATTACGATATTTTTTTCCAGTTTTACTCATCGCTAATACCTATCAATCAACTATATTAAGCCCCATGCTACGAGCACTTCCAGCTACTATTTTCTTAGCAGCATCAATATCGTTAGCATTTAAATCAGGCATTTTTATTTTTGCAACTTCTTCAATGTCTGCCCATCTAATTGTCCCAGCAACCTCTTTACCAGGGTTAGATGCACCCTTCTTAACTTTAGCTCTTTCAAGAATAAGATTAGAAGCGGGCGGTGTCTTAATAACAAAAGAGAATGTACGATCCTCATATATAGTCATTTTAACAGGAACAGTTTCACCCTTGCGATCTGCCGTAATAGCATTAAATTGCTTGCAAAACTCCATTATTTGGATGCCATGCTGTCCCAAAACAGCACCCAACGCTGGAGTTGCAGCCCCACCTTTAACCTTAAACTTAGCAAATCCTTTTACAACTTTATTATTTTTAGCCATACCTGCACTTTACTTCTTCACTTGGTCGAAGCCTAACTCTACAGGAGTCAACCTACCAAATATACTTACCATAACTGTGAGCTTTTTATGCTCTTCGTCAATTTTCTCTACAATGCCAACAAAGCCCGCAAATGGACCGCTAGCTATATTAACCTCACTTCCAACACCAAAGGGAAGCTGCTTATCAGATAAAACAATTTTACCTTCAATTTGAGAAAAAATCCTCTCAACCTCTTTATCTGATAGAGGCATAGGCTGTTCACCGCCTAAAAATTTATAAACTCTAGGAGTAGACATAACTAAATTATATGCCCCTGGAACCATTTCCATCTGTACTAAAACATACCCTGGAAAAATTTTTTCCCTTTTAGTCTCGGACTCTTCCATTTCAGCCCAAAAACCAGTTGTTTCCCCCGAGGGAATCAAAACTTCACCAAATAAATCTTTTGTTACTTCTGCAGTTATACGCTTTTCAAGATCTAATTTAACAACTTCTTCAAAGCCCGTATATACCTGAACAACATACCAACGTTTCATAAATTAGCCAATTACTGTAAGTGCCCTAAATTAATTTAGCGATATTCAAAAAGTCTTTTAATAAATGTTGAGAAACCGAAATCCATAGCCCCCAATAGAGTTGCAAAAAAAACAACTAAAATCAAAACAACGATGGTAGACCCAACTAATTCATCATATTTTGGCCAGGTTGCCTTTCCTAACTCGATTTTAACCTCATTTAAAAATTTAACCAATTTATTCATTTTTTCAACCCATAATTATGGCTTTTTAAAAATAGACCATCCCAAACCAGCTGGCAGGCCAGGAGGGATTCGAACCCCCAACACACAGATTTGGAGTCTGTTGCTCTACCAATTGGAGCTACTGGCCTAAAATGGGATTACTTCGTCTCTCTATGTTCTTTGTGTTCCCTACATTTAGGACAATATTTATTTAAAACCAGTTTGCCTGTAATTCGCTTCTTAGCAACCCTATTTTGATAATTTCGATCCTTACATATGCTGCATGCAAGATGTAAAATAATTCTATTTTTTGCCATAATCCTAATTCCCTAAATTATCCCTTGTAACAAAATGGAGCCCGCGACCGGATTTGAACCGGTGACCTCTCCCTTACCAAGGAAGTGCTCTACCAACTGAGCTACGGGGGCATCTTTCTAAACATTTAGACAAGTGGAGCTGGCGGCCGGATTCGAACCAGCGACCTGCTGATTACAAATCAGCTGCTCTACCAGCTGAGCTACGCCAGCGCCTAATTTTTAATTTGGAGCGGGAAACGGGGCTCGAACCCGCAACCTACAGCTTGGAAGGCTGTCGCTCTGCCAATTGAGCTATTCCCGCATGGCCTTAATGGTGGGGAGAACAGGATTCGAACCTGTGAAGGCTGAGCCAACGGATTTACAGTCCGTCCCCTTTGACCACTCGGGAATCTCCCCTAATTTTTAGTCTACATCAAATTAATACAAGCCGATACCCATTTCAAAGCCACCAATATAGAATTTTATGATAGTAGTTTTGCTAAAGATTGCAACTTTTTTTCAGAAAAATATGCTTTAAATTAAATTTGAAATTAAAATATTTACAAAGTCATTCATTCCAAGATGATTTTCCTAATATCATTTTTTTCCAAAGAAAGCATCAACTTAACCTTACAAACCTTGAAGCTCAGTGTTTTATCCTTCAATAACCCGTCTATTACACCCGGCCACTCGATTAAATTGACAACCCCATCTTGATATAAATATTCATCAAACCCTGTGTCGATAAACTCTTGAAAATTATTTAAACGATACAAGTCAAAGTGGTAAAAAATTTCGCCCTCTTTATTTCTATATTTATTCATATAAGCAAAGGTAGGACTGGTAACAATAGTTTTAACTCCACACAATTTTAAGAAATCCTTAATTAGCGTTGTTTTCCCTGCCCCTAACGGTCCTTCAAATGTAAAAATAGAACATTTGGTAAGCTTTGGAAGCAAAAGATCTTTAACAATCTTTTCCTTTTCTTTTAAACTAAATTCTTTACTCATAAGCATTATAGTTTTTTAAACTTTCTTCTCAATCTTTTTTCTTCTTTAGATTTTATGCTGGGTTGCTTTTTTTTGCGAAAATCTTTTCCATCATCTTCATCTTTATGAAAATCTACACCAGCCTGTTCCATAAGAATATCTAAGGCTTGATTATCTAACTCTTTTGAAAAATCATCTTCATCATCTTGCTGATACTTAGTAATTGTTTCTTTTTGAGTTAAAGAATTTTTAACATCCTCAATCAAGATTCCAGTCAATAAATCCTCAAAGTCCTGTGTTCCAATAAAATCAACTTTAAACCTAGAACACTTACCCCTTAATTCATTATCATTAGAAACAAGAAAAATCTCTTTTTCTGCATTTTTTTTAACGTACTCAAAAATCCAGTCATCTGCACTTTTTCTTTTTCCAGCAAACATAACAACTACTCCGTTGTAAACCTCCCTCGAAGCATGTCGAAAAAAACCACCATCAAAAACAATAATTACTTCATGGTCTTTTTTATCTTTATAAATTCCTAAGCTTTTGATTAGCTGATCCCGCTGCCTAGTCAGCTGGCCCTTTTCCTTGGGAAACATTGAACGTAAAAGGTTGTACCCATCAATTATAATAACCACTTCTAACCCAAATTTTTATTCTATGCAGTAACTTTTATAGCACCTTGCTCATAATCCATGGCATCTGCAATATATTCCAAATAACTATCATCGCGAGGCAAAGAACCTGTTTTTGCCCCGTACATTACTAATTCTCGTCTTACTTCCCACATCAAACGGTAAGGCTTCTTATTTTCATAAACATAATGTGAACTACCGACCACTAAGCTTGAAGCTTTAGTGGCGGTTTCCTGCTTCGCCCCATGATAGCTAAACTGTTAGCAAGCGCAACAGTCCCCGCCAGAGCATGATCCACAGACTTGGATTCGGGCAGTCCCTGCCCT
>JAGMEA010000029.1 GCA_023128415.1 Candidatus Babeliales bacterium | reverse complement strand
TTAATTTTTTAGAAAATCAGAAAGTTTTTTTTAATGGATATTAAAAAAACTCCTAATATCTTGCGCATTACTGCCATGAACTATATAGTAACCAACAGGATTGAACTCAACAGGCTCTGAAAGAGGTTGTCTTAATAATTCAAAATGTTTTTTTATAGCGATTAGAATATCAGGATCAGGAATACTCCAGCCGAATTTAGCATTTTCATTTATTAAATAAATATCGTCTTGATATATTTTTAATTGCATAGTTTTTTGTTTAGGTATATTAATTTTATCTACTAACGTCCAAATATCAAACATTTCTCCTAAAGAGTCGCCGTAAAAATAGCCGAAACCATTTTCACCCCATTCTTCTCCCCAAGAATTAATAAACTTAATTGCTTTTTCCCCATTCCGCATACAAGCCCCAGTAAGTAATATGCAATGCCCCCAGCTTCTACTCTTAGGTGGTTTAATATCGGCGTTAGCCCAACCCTCATTATCGCCAAAAAAACCTGTTACAACTCCATTATTATCACGAATCATCTGTGCTATCCATTCTATATCATTATGCGTAGTCGTAGCGTAAGAGCTTGATCCATTAATAGTGGCCTCTTCTTCATTTCCCTCTAATATTTTTCGCATGAACTCCTCCGAAGGGGGTTGTCCATTTTCATACGAAGGATTAGTTTTTTCAGTAACAACCCCTCTCGAAATTAAAAGTTTAGCTCCGTCCCTGATGTACGCTCCTCCTTGAGGCTGAAATATTCTGGAATAAATATCTTTCGCCGATAAATCTGCATTAACATTTTCTAATGCATTCAGAATTTCTTGATATTTAGACCAAGCTTGCCCCGTACACGAAGAACTGCCGTTTTGATTTTCTACTTTTAACGTTCCTATTTTTTTTGTAACGTCAAAACCTTTAGACCAATCAAAAGGTTTAAGTTGTCCTACACTCATTAATCCTTCATATAAAAAATCTCTTTTGTCCTCTGGCGATTTTATTGCACCTTTTCCTAAATTTTGTATATTCATTTTTTTAGTTTAATTTATTTGCGCGCACTCTATAAAACAATATCTACTCGAGGAGCGTGCTGGTCATCAGTCAGCACGCTCAGTTGTAAAATAAGTGGAGTTTAGCGTGGGTGTCTAAAATCCAAGTTCGGGCAAATATGAAAAAACCCGAGTAGATATTGTTTTATTTTCCGGCGTATGGCAAATTTGAATCACCTTTGTTTGCAAAATAAAAAGCAAAAGCCATCGAAGCTAAAACCATAAAATCTTTAGAATCTACAACCCTTAAAAAAGTTAAGGCAATAACTGCAACGGCCATTAAGATGAAAACAATTTTAGAAGCACTCTTCAAAATTTCGTTTTCCATAAAAATTTGTTATAAATTATTCTTTTTGATATTATAACATTTTTTCTATTCTACAGCAATATCATAAACTTCTGCTGATATAATTCCTTCATCATAAAGATTATCAATTAATTCTTTGAACTTATCTATAGATAGGTCTTTTTTGTATTTTGCTAGAATAGCATTTTTAGCTTTATTACTTCCTCCGTAAACAATACTATCAAACCTTGCATCATATTTTTCGATAATGAAAGCTCTTTTGAGTTTATTTGTTATTGATTTTTCGCGCTTAAAATCATCATCAGTTTCAGGTTCTCTTCCTAAAATTTCTTCTACAACATCTTCTATAATATCGTAAGCATCAATCGCTCCTGACTTATACTCATCTTCGTATTTGTTTACATATTCAGTAATTACTTCTTTTTCTCTAACAATTTCTCTACTTCTTATTTTTTCTTCTACAGCTTGTGCCTTGTTTGATTCTTCCGTAATTCCGTAATCGCTAATTTTTATCATTCTATTAAGTATCGGAGTAACTTGCATTATATTTTCCATAGTGTCGTTTCTAACAGGATCGTATGTAGTGAATTGAGTAAGCCCAAAAGAGTTTACAGTCCATTTAACCATTTTTTTAAGTGCTGGGGTTCCGCCTGCACTAAAAGTTGTGTCATCAATCAGTGTTCTTCCCCTGAAAGAGTCGTAAGGATTTTTTCCTGATAAAAACTGCCCCCAAGATCCTAAAATTGTTATTACCGGAGTTACTGTCGGAAGTTGTCCTGCGCCAATAGCGAATATTTGTTGAAAGCCATTTATATTACCTGTCTTCATTGCGTTTAATGTTTTCCACAATATAGAAGCGAATATACGCCCCTGCTCGTCATGAGGTATTCTAACATAAACTGCTTTGCCATCTTTATTTCCTATTGGGATTGTTATGTAATTTGTTTTATCATACTCACTCATTTTTGCATATAAATCTTCTAAGTCATCTCCAAAAGCACCTGCCGCCGCCAAAAACATTAAGAATTTTGGTAATAAATCATACTTGGCAGACTTCCACCAGTAGCCGGACCTGGTTGTTGGATTAGTGGCGATTTGAATTTCTGATTTTATACCTTCCTTCATTATGTTTGAAAAAATAAACACTTCATTGGTAATATAAGTTGCTGTTCCTTTTGTTTTCCAATTTGGAGTTCCTGTGTAATTTCTAAGATTATAATATAATTCTTTTCCACTTTCTCCGTGCGCCATTCTAACTTTTGCACCAGCTATTTTTGATATTGATTCAAGTGTGTTTGCCGTAAATCTTACTCCGCTCAATAAGCTTATAACTGGTTTTAATAAAAATTTTCTGGCTTTTTTCATAGCAGAAGGTATCTCTTTTTCTGTGGTATTTTTATTTATAATACCAAACTTTTTTAAAATTGCGCCCATTTCATCTGTTCTTGGGTCAAAATTATATTCACCAATTGGAGCATTTATCGCTTTATTTTTTATAAGATCTTTAGTAAAGTCATCAATTTCTCCTCTGGCATATTTCATAGCAGAAGGTAAATTTTTAGCATAAGCAACTAATAAGTCAAAAGCTAAAACTTCATCTTTAAATACTCCTCCTCTTTCGCTTTGTATCAGTTTTAAATTTCTTTTAAAATCTTTAATAGGATTTGTGAATGCGGAAAAGCCCGGATTGTAAGTCGTTACGATCGACTTAAATACTTGATTAAATTTTCCCAATAAATCAGTTGCAACTCTCAATGTTTCAGTGTGATCGTTCATAAAACTTTTTGCAATTAGCGAATCTACATCATAGCTTTTAAGTTTTCCGTCCTCAAGTATTCTCAGTTGGTTGTCCTTATTTTCAGAATACCTCTTGTATTTTCCAAACCTTAATTCTTTTGTAGGGGTAATTTCATCTGGGAAATTTGTCAGTAGCAAGTCTTTTATTGAATTTTTTGCTTCTTGAGCTGCATTAAGCTTATTCAGGGCCATCGTTTTTAGTATAGTCTGAAAGTATGGATTGGCGACATCTTTTAGCGTTCCTACTTGTTTTTTGACTGTAGCAGGTACAAATTCTTGCAAGTGATCAACAACGCCAAAAGAAGCATAATTATATTTATTTGGTTCGATGGTAGTTTCAAACATCTCTTTATTGTAGCTACCAACTTCAACAGCTTTTTCTACTGGCTTAAATACTTCATCATGGAATAGTTTAATTTTATCTTTTAATAGAAGGAAATTTTCCTTGCCAACTCTCTCTTCTATATATTCTAATTGTTCTTTAGCATTAGAAGGCAAAAATCCAAAAGGATTAGCAATTTCTTTTCTGCCTGTTTGTATTCTATCTAGTAAGAGATAAAAACCAATATCATCTTCAGTCATTCCTGCTTCTTTAATTGGTTGTGAAATTTCTTTGTCGAGTTTATCAACTAAAAGATAATTATCATTATCGATAAAAGCCAACTCTTGAAATAAATATTTTGGATTTGCCTTGTCGTCAATTATAATTCCGTTTGCTTCTGCTTCTTCAACTTTTTTCAATGCTGGGTAATATCTATCATCAAGTTGTTGTCTTAATTTTTCTGATAGTCTTTTGTCTGCTTTTTCTTTTTTCTCTCTAAATCCTTTTTGTATATCTTCAGCCCTGCTAAATCCTTTTTTTATTCTATTTTCTCTAGCTTTATATAATTCTTCTTTTGCTCCGCGCAATAAATCTTGCAAAGCCCAATAAGCCTCATTCATTTCTGGCTTATTTTCTAAGCTTTCAAAGTATGCTTGATAAAAATTAGGCGCAACTTCTTCAAGGAGTCCGGGATTATTATAAAGCATTGAAATAGCATCAGCGTAAAGTTCTTTTCCGCTATCTCTGTATTTTTGCATACTTTCAGTAGAGTTTTCTCTATCCCATGGCCTCCATAATGCACTCGCCTTTTTTAATTCAATCCTATACTCTTTATTCTTAATACTTTC
>JAGMEA010000028.1 GCA_023128415.1 Candidatus Babeliales bacterium | reverse complement strand
AATCTTACTCCCCCGAACTGTTTTGCCAAGAATATTTCCTGTTCTTCTGTCGGATATATTCGAAACTCACAACTCCACATTCCTACCTTACCTTACTTTTTGATCACATATATATTTTCTTACTGTATTTTCCTATACTATAAAAATTATTGGTATATGTTACAAGATAAACTTCGTTTAAATCATAACATATTGGTCGCTTATATCACGGATTTTAAAAACCGTGGATTACGCTCCATATCCTAAAAGAATTATCAAGAAAAAGATTGAGATGAATCAGTTAGTCCCCACCCTATCTAAAATAATAGCTATTACAAATCCACCTGCTGCACACTATAGAAAATTACCAATTTGATAGGAATTGTCGCTCTTCATCTTACAAAAAAGGTGCTATAGTTAACTAAATATTTTCTCAGAACGTTTATTTAAAATAAAAAAATGACATTAAATACTTTTTTTATAATTTATCAAATAATTCATATACTCGGATTCCCGTTAATTCTAGTTTATTTATTTACTAGACCTGTACGGGGAAAACCAACATTTGGCAACTTCATTCAAAGAATGGGATTCTTACCTAAGGTATCAAATAATAAAAAAACAATTTGGTTACACGCCGTCTCTGTTGGGGAAATTTTATCAATACAAAGTTTAGTTAGAGACATAAAAAAAATTCCAGACACTATTTGTTATATAACTACTGGAACAGTTACCGGCAAAGACATGGCCCTAAAAAAACTTGATGCTGATTACGTAAGCCTAATTTCTTTCGACTTTTTGCCTGCAATGATACTTGCCTTTAAAAGAATCAATCCCCGCTCAATTATAATTGTTGAGGCCGAACTTTGGCCAAATTTATTATGCTTAGCAAATTTCAAAAAAATACCAACCTACGCTATCAATGCACGAATGAGCCAGCGTTCATTTAGGCGTTATAAAGTCTTTAAAAGATTTTTGTCTCCTTTACTTAATACATTTAAAAAGCTTTACGTTCAAACAAAAGATGATGAATCACGTTATAAAAATTTAGGTGCATCAAGGAATAAAATATCTCCATTAGGAAATCTAAAAACTCTAAATGTTTTAGAAAAGGTAGATCATGAAAAAGCTCTCCCTGTAAAGACAATTTATCCTACTATCCTAGTTGGATCTGTTCATCCAGGGGAATTAGAAATTTATCTAAAGTTATTTAAAACATTAAAAAAAGAAGTTTTTAACTTAAAATTAATTCTAGCACCAAGACACTTTCATTGGAAAAATGCCCTAGTAAAAAAAATTAATGAATACGATTTAAAATTTGAGCTTTGGGATGAAAAACACACTTCTAACAATGACGCTACAAGCGCACAGCAATCTCTACATAAAAATGATCTACTTTTAGTTTGTAAGTTAGGAACACTGTTTGATTTATATCAAATATCAACAATTTTTTGCCTAGGGGGAACTTTCGTTAAGATAGGTGGACACAATCTTCTGGAGCCCGCAGTTTGGTCAAAAGTATCTTTAATCGGACCATATTATCAAAATTGCAAAATGATTGCTGATCAATTAGAAGAGGTGAACGGTTTAATAAAAACTAACAATGAAAAAGAACTCATTAGAAAAGTACGATATTTAATTAAAAATCCCGAAATTACACAATCAATGGAATTTAATGCCGCAAGCTGGCTCAAGAGTGAAGCCCAAAATGTCAAAATACAACTTGCAGACTTATTAAATGAATTAAAAGAAATTTAATTCATTTATCAATAAAAAAAGCCCCCAATATATTTGAAGGCTTTTTACTATATAATAAAATTAATTTTGCATTACCTATGGTGACCGCTCCACCAAACTCAAAGTGCTATGCTAAAGTCGACGTTCTAGAGTTTCAAGATCTTCTTTTAGTTTATCAATGTTAGCCTGTAGCACTTTAATTACCCCTTACCTCTTTTTCTAATCTATTTATTACTTCTTTCGTCACTACAATACCAACCAAAAAACCATATAAACCCCCAAGTACATATCCTGAATTCGCTTCTTTTGCCCCAAAAAGCAGTTGAGCTCCGAATGCTGCTATAGTCCCAAATAAATTACATGCTGCCATCGCCGCAGAATAGGTAAGAATAAATTCTTCTATAGAAGTTAATTTAAAATCAATCTCAGAATTATTAGACTCAACTATCCCCTCTTTTTCTTCTTTATCAATTTGTTCATAACTTTCAGCACTAATAAAATTAAAACAAAAAGAAAAAACCACCAATGGTAAAAATAATTTCTTAAGAAATTTCATAGTTATAAACCTTATATAATATTATGCACCAAATAACACACACATTATAAAGATCTTTTTCTTTTCCTAAAAGGAGTCTTATCGAGCACCTGATCAAGGACTTGATCCATGTTGTTGGCATAAACAATTTTGAGACTAGGATCTAATTCCTTTTCAAACTCCTTAATCTCGTCCTCATTCTCTTTTGGAACAACAACTGTCTTAGCCCCAAAACGTGTAGCTGCTAAAAGTTTTTCTTTCAACCCTCCAACAGCTAATACTCGTCCAGTAAGAGTTACTTCTCCAGACATAGCAACTGCAGGTTTAATGTTAATTTTAGTTAACGCCGATGTTAAAGCAGCTGTCATTGTTATACCGGCAGAAGGGCCATCTTTTTGAATCGCACCCTCTGGAATATGAACGTGAATATCACAATCAGCATAAAAATTTTCTTTTAAACCAAAATCCTTAGCTCTAGAACGAATATAACTCAATGCAGCCTGAGCAGATTCCTGCATGACCTCACCAAGCTGTCCCGTCAAAGATAAGGAACCTTTTCCCTTTAAAATAGTAACCTCTATCTCCAAAACGTCACCACCAACTTCAGTCCAAGCCAATCCTGTTGCAACACCAATCTTTTTCTCGATCTTATTATCAGGCTTTTTATATCTAGAATATCCCAACCATTTTTGAATTTTTTCATCATCCACAATTACGGAACTAGATTTTTTTCCATTAGATAAAAGAATCTCTATGCTTTTTCTGATAATCTTGGCTAATAAACGCTCCAACTGACGGACACCAGCCTCTTTTGTATACTCATCTATTACTTTTATGAGTATGGAATTACTAATCTTAATAAGATTCTTTTTAACCCCATGTTCCATAAGCAACTTAGGTAACAAAAAGTCCTTACCAATCTCCAATTTTTCCTGCAAAGTGTATCCAGATAGATTTATAACTTCCATTCTATCAAATAGCGGATAGGGAACGTTATCTATAACATTAGCCGTTGTTATAAAAAATACATTTGATAAATCATATTCTGTATCTAAAAAGTAATCTGCAAAAGTATTGTTATGTTCTGGATCTAAAACCTCCAGTAATGCAGAAGCTGGATCTCCTCTAAAATCCATAGACATTTTATCTATTTCATCAAGAAGTATAACAGGATTAATAGTCTTCGCTTTCTTCATTCCTTGGATGATTTTTCCAGGCATTGCACCAATATAAGTTCTTCTATGACCTCTAATTTCAGCCTCATCACGCATTCCACCTAAAGAAATACGCACAAACTCTCTGCCTAAAGCTTTAGCTATCGAAACAGCTAAAGACGTTTTACCTACTCCTGGAGGACCCGCAAGACATATAATCGGTGCCTTTTTAAGCTTATTTCCAGCATATTTTTTTGTGGCAATAAATTCTAAAATACGCTCTTTTGCTTTTTTCATTCCAGCATGAGAAGAATCTAAAATTTCATCAGCCTCAGAAAGTTTTACCAAATCTTCACTCTTTTTTCCCCATGGAAGAGCTAATATCCAGTCAACATAATTCCTACTAACGGTGGCTTCTGGAGATGTAGGCTGCATTTGCTCAAGTCTCTTAATCTCAGCCTCAACTTTCTCATGAGCATCCTTAGGAAGCTTTAACTTTTTGGCCTTGTTACGAAGCTTATCAAGTTCTTCCTGAATATTATCCCTACCAAGCTCATGTTGTATAGCTCTCATCTGCTCTGCAAGATAATAATCCTTTTGGTGCTTTTCTACCTGAGTTTGAACTCTTTTTCTAATCTTTTGCTCAGTCTTTACAATCTCAATTTCACGCTTTAAAAGCTTAATAATCTTGTTTACTCGATCTTTTAAATCTATGGTTTCCAGAAATAATTGACGCTCTTTTAATTTAAGCTGCACATGTACTGCTACAGTATCAGCTAAATAATCAAGATCTTCTGGACCATGGAACATTGAGAGAACATCACCTGAAATCTTAGTATTAAGGGCAACATACTCTTTAAATAGACCATGTAAGGTTCGCCATAAAGCTTCACTTTCAGCAGTGTTCTTTAAGGGTTTTACAGGTAAATCTTCAATATCAACCTCAATAAATCCAAGGTCTGTCGTTCTAAATTCTGTAACTTTGGCCCTACAAGAGCCCTCTATAAAAATTTTGTATGTACCATTGTCAAGACGAGATGCTTGTAAAATGGTCGCCCTAATACCATGAATAAAAACATCTTTTTCTGTTGGAGTCGCTACATCAGCAACCTTTTGAGCTGTTACAAAGATTTGTTTGTCTTCAGCCAAAGCTCGCTCGACAGCCTTAATAGAAACTTCCCTGCCAACAATGACCGGAATGATACTTTTTGGCAGTGCAACTACGTTTTTTAAAGGTAAAAGTGGTAAAAATGTCACGCCCTTATTTTTGCTCATAGACTCCCCACAAGACTAAAGTTATGAATAGTAGCTTAAATCATAATTTTAAATTAAAAAAACCAAGCCGGCAAGGGGAAATCCTTTTAAATTGGGAATATTTTTAATTTTTTACAATTGACTTTGTACTCTTTGGCCATATACTCAAACTTAGGTGGGATAAAAAGGAAAACCTCTATCTGAAGGAACTTATGCAGCCAAATTCGAGCAGCTTAAATTTTAGCCGCAAAGAAGAAGAAAAGCAGGAGTTAAAAAAATTCATTTTGCTCTCAACTTGTTTCTTCCTGACAATTGTGGCATTCAGTATAATCAAGCCAATTAAACAGTCTGTATTTTTAGGAATAGTTGGCAAAGAATATCAACCACTCACAAGATTTATAACAATGGCGCTTTTGGCGCCGTTTATGTTTTTATACTCTAAATTAGTAGATTACTTACGCAGATATAAACTTTTAACCACTATAATGTTCTTTTATGCCGGCTTGAGCGTTGTTTTTGCCTATTTATTAATGCACCCAGTATATGGTATAGCAAATACATCAAAAAGCCCCTGGAGACTTCTTGGATGGGGTCTTTATGTATATGGAGATTTTTTTCAAATCTTTGTAATAAGCACCTTTTGGGCTTTTTCCAACTCTATTACAAATCCTCAATATGCTAAAAAAAATTACGGAAAAATGGTTGCGGTTTCTAAGCTTGCTGGATTGTTAACTGGATTCTTAGCATATTTTACATCTAACTCTACTAGCTCAGCCACTAAGGCTTTTGGGGGGACATTTTTACCTCTATATCTATTATTAGCTGGGATAATGATGGCAGGGGCTGGTGTAACAATTTTAGCTATAAAGAGATTGATTCCTGGATTCTTTTTACATGGATATGAAGCTGTCTATGAAATTGAAAAAAAGAAAAAAGACCAAAAAACTGGTATTTTTGAGGGAATAAAGTTGATGGTTACACATCCCTATGTATTTGGAATATTTGGTCTAGTTTTCGCTCACGAAATAATTTCTACTATTGCTGATTATCAAATGCAATCTTTAGTCGCCACTTACTATCAAGAAAACATAGCAAAAATGACATCCTTTTTCTTCCTTTACACCGGAGCATTTCAGGGTCTAGGACTATTCTTCTCCTACTTTGGAACTACTGCTGCCCTAAAATACTTGGATGTAAAAATTTCATTAATAGTTAGTCCAATCATTATTGCCTCTTTAATGCTATTTTTACTATACAGCCCTACCCTGGTCACGGTAACTATTGTAATGGTGGTTTTAAGAGCCGTTAATTATGGATTCAATGTTCCAGTGAGAGAAATTTTATATATACCAACAGTAAAAGATATCAAATTTAAAGCTAAAGCTTGGACGGATTCATTTGGAAAAACATTTTCTAAAGTTGCTGGATCAACGTTCAACTTTATCTATAAAGGCTATGGAGTTCATTCAATGATGGTTACGGGATCTGTTGTCTCCCTAGTGATCACGGTAGGATGGGGATTAGTAGCCCTATTCGTTGGATCTCTATACGATACAGCTATTAAAGAAGACAAAGCTATAGAACAAATAGAAGATTAGCCCTTGAGATAGAAGATTTTTTTGGTACAATTCTATAATATATAAGCTTATCTCTTTTGGTGGGTGGTTTCCGAAGGTCGGGCCCAAGAGATAAAAGTTATAACCCATAAGGAATAAAATGATTGATTTTAAAGAACTTATTAAATGTGGCGTGCATTTTGGTCACAAAACGTCCCGTTGGTCTCCTAAAATGGCTCCTTTCATTTGGGGCGCTAAAAATAAAATTCACTTAATAGATATTTCTAAAACAGCATATTTGCTAGAACATGCTGGGAGATTTTTAAAAGATGTTGCAGGCGAAGGAAAACAAATCCTTTGGGTTGGAACAAAAAAAGCTGCTACCAAGATCATTGAAAAAGCCGGTTCAGACCTAGACATGCCAATAGTAACTAACAGATGGATCGGTGGAACTTTAAGTAACAATAATCAAATTAAAAAAGCCATTACAAAATTGTTGCATCTTAGAGATGTCGTAATAAAATCAGCATCTAACTATACAAAGAAGGAATTGAGTACCCTTCAAAAAGAAATTTATCGTCTAGAAAAGAATGTTGGTGGAATCACCAATTTAAACTTTCCACCTGGAGCAATAGTTGTTGTTGACGCAAAAAGAGAACGTGCAGCAATTAAAGAAGCAGTAAACACAGGGTTGCCTATCATTTCCATCGTTGATACAAATACAGATCCAACAGGAGTCAATTTTGTTATTCCAGCTAATGATGACGCACCAAAATCTATAAGTTTTATTATCTCTTATCTAGTTAAAGAAACAGAAGAAGGTAAAAAAGCTTATAAAGAAAAGACTGCTACAGAAACTAAGAAAGCTGTTTCTAAAAAAGAGGAACCAAAAGCCGAAGAAAAGCCTCAGAAAGAAACTGTCAAAACAGAACCTGTCAAGGTAGAAAAAAAAGAAAAAGAAGTTGAAGTAAAACCTGTAGAAGTAAAACCTGTAGAAGAAAAAGTTAAAGCTGAAAACAAACCAAAAGTTGAAAAAAAAGTAGCTAAATCTCCTGCTAAAACTTCTGCCAAAAAGAAAACCGTTAAAAAATCAACAGAAACTTCTACACAACCAGCTAAAAAAATTACAAAAAAAAGAACCGTTAAAACTACTACTAAAAAAATAACAAAAACTCGATCAAACACAGCTATAAAATCTGCTAAGAAAAAATAATTTAAGGAGAGGTGGCTGAGTGGTCGAAAGCGCATGATTGGAAATCATGTATATGCCGAAAGGTGTATCGAGGGTTCGAATCCCTCTCTCTCCACCATTTACAAATAAGGGAAAAAGATAAGCTTTGTTTTTCTTAATCTGTCAGGTCCGGAAGGAAGCAGCAGGGGAAGCGCAACGCTGTATCTTTTTCCCCTTTTTTATTTAAAATATAGACCTAAAATAAATTTATTCGTTAGTATTCCTCTATAAATTCACTTGGAGAGTAATATGGTAACAAATTTGACATACACGGTTTCTTTTATATTCAAGATTAATCGTAATAGGATTATTAAATTTATTTTAATCACTTTTTTATCAGCTAATTTCCTAAGAGCCGATAGCATAATTGATGGAAATGGTAATCGTTTTGCCCTAACAGAAACTGGAACACTTTTAATTAAATCTGGACAAAGAGTAACATTAAAAAATCTTATTTTGGATGGAGTTCAAGGCGAGCGTTTAATAATGAAAGACGGAACTTCACAACTAGTATTACACGATTCTAAAATTATTCTTTTGAATGATTATTCCTTTTCTCAAGGATCAATGGAAATAATCAATAACTCCAGCATAGAAGGTGAATTTACATTCACATTTAGTGGGCATAATTTGTTAATAAGAGACACATCAGAATTAAAAATTGGAAATAATACAACTTTTGTTTGTACACCAACAAGTCAAATAAGAACACCAATCAGATTTCAAGGAGCAACTTCAACTCTACATTTAGAAAATGCTATTTTTAAAAATAATAACTCCGTAAATGGAATTGTTTTTGCAAACGGCAATTTTAAAATCAGTGGTTCAAGTACTTTAGATTCAGCAGGAACAAGTCTAAACTCTCTAACCACCCCACTTACATTAATAAATCAACTCAATGTTGCAAGTTCCCAAAACATCAACATGTGCATTTGGTCCCCAAACTCTCGTTATTTAATTTTTGGAAGTGATTCTGACGGCGGAGCTAATCCTGAAATTAAAATTTTTCAACCACCAAAGATGGCTAAAACTCCCGAGTTAATTTTAGAAAATGGTACAATAAATTTAGAAAAAGATATTTCTATAAATAGTATAGAAATTCAAATTTAATCGGAGAGATAATGAAGTTTTTTTTAATTGTATTATTTGTATTATCTATAAACTTAATGCATGCAGACACAACCATTGATGGTGACGGAAACCGTCTCACGCTCACGGAAACGGGAAGTCTACTTATTCAAGCTGGACAGAAAGTAACGTTAAAAAATCTTATCTTAGACGGTGTTCAAGACGAGCGCTTAATAATGGAAGACGGAACTTCGCAACTTGTTTTACATGATTCTAAAATTATTCTTTCTAATGATTACTCCTTCTCTCAAGGATCAATAGAAATAATTAATAACTCCAGCATAGAAGGTGAATTTACATTCACATTTAGCGGACACAATTTATTAATAAGAGATACATCGGAATTAAAAATTGGTGATAATACAACTTTTGTCTGCACGCCAACAGGTGGACTTAGAACGCCTATCCACTTTCAAACAAATACATCAAGTTTGCTCTTAGACAATGCTATTTTCAAAAATAACAATATCGATTATCAGGGTAACTATTTAGGCTTAATATTTAGCAACGGAAAACTTGTTGTAGATGGTACAAGCTATATTCAAAATGTTGGTTCTACAACTGATCAAGGTTTAATGCTTGGCACTGGTCCAACAAGCAACGGCGATTGTAAGTTGATCATTAAACCTAATGCTAATCTAATAATCCAAAACGCTGGCCTAATTTATAACAACTCTGGAAGTAACAGTTTTAATATTGCTGGAAATATACAAACTCAAAACGATGCAAATTTTGTTCTCGCAACTGATTCTATATCTTTAGCCTCATTAAATTTTTTATCTTCCAGTGATGTTAATTTAACAGGACTCAATACGTTAGATATTAATAATAAAACACTTAAACTAGAAACTCCAAAACTATCCGGACAAAGTGGAATAGGAGCACTATCATCTATAAGTCTATTAACTTCAAATGATTATGGAAGTCAAGCTCGATCAGCTGTCTGGTCTCCAGATGGTAAAAAACTGGCGGTAGCAGGAATTAGTCCTACTAATGGAAATGAGATACAAATCTATGAATTTGATGGATCTTCTTTAACTCTATTAACAAATGCCCAAGTTGATACTGGAGGGAATTTTTATTCAATAAACTGGTCTCCCGACGGTAAACACATTGTTATAGGTGGAAACAACCCATCGAATGGCAATCAAGTGCAAATTTATCAATTTGATGGAGCCTCTCTAACATTATTAACGGATTCTCAAGTAAGTTATGGAACAACTGCTTATTCAGTTGACTGGTCTCCTAACGGAAGATACCTTGCTGTCGGTGGAGAAACACCTACCAATGGTAATGAAGTACAGGTATATGAATTTAATGGAACCTCTACAACATCACTAGGAAATGCTCAAGTTGACTATGGAACTATCCTCTGGTCTCTTAATTGGTCTCCTGATGGTAAATATCTTGCTATTGGCGGAAGCACTCCTACTAACGGTAATGAAGTACAGGTATATGAGTTCGATGGCGATACGTTAACTTTATTAACAAATGCTCAGATAAACTATGGAGCTGATGGAAACTCAATTGTGTACTCAGTAAATTGGTCCCCTGATGGTAAGTATCTTGCTATTGTGGGAGATCTTCCCTCTAGTGGTAACGAGATACAAGTATATAAATTTGATGGTGATAGCCTAACATCAAAAGCCCAAGCCGATTATGGAATCAGTGGTGCTTTGTCCGTTCATTGGTCTTATAATGGTAATTATATTGCTGTGGGAGGAAGTGAACCAACCAATGATAATGAAATACAAGTTTATAAATTCGATAGCTCTTCCTTAACATTGATAACAAATGCTCAAGCTGATTATGGAGCCATGATAGTATTTGTTAATCAAGTAAATTGGTCTCCTGATGATAAATACCTAGCCGTAGCCGGAACAACCCCTGATAATGGAAACGAAATACATATATATAGTATTGCTTATGATGGTGCGTCTTCTACTTTAGAAGCCAATAATGGTACAATTGCATTAGAACAAGCGGTAAAATTAGAAAACATTCAGGTCCTTACCAATTAAAAACCCATCTTTTACTGCAATTTTACAAAATAACATAAGAATTATAAAAACCTCTCTTTAGCAAAGTCTTTGACAAATTGAAAATATCCTGCAAGATTAAATATGTAGACTAGAGTAAAATTAATAATAGTTTCGACTAAAAGCCTCTTAAATACTGGAGGGGAAGATGCTTAATAAAATACTTGTTTTACTTACGATCCTAAACTTAAACATTTTTCATTTATTTAGCGAACCTGCTAGACCAGCTGATGAGCACAACAAAATAAAGCTCCATCAAATTCCTCCAGTATATCTCAACGCTTTGGGACAACAAAAAACTCCAGAATTAGATTTAACCGAACAAGAGCCTTTATTATTTCTTGAACCATTTAATGAAATTTTTGACAAAATGTCATTAAACACTCCTTGGCCAATAGCAATTGCTGCATACGAAATCAATGAAGAAGTTAGATGGAAAGTTTGGGACGCAGCTCTATTTAATTACCATATATTTAGAATAACGCCAGCAAACTATAAAAAAATACTTTCTGATTCTTATATTCCTAGAAAAAACCGTGATCCTATGGGTATGTTTTGTAATGGCCATATTTTATATATGACTTTGACAAAAAATCCAGACGGAACAATATCTCAAAAATTCTTAGGAACAAGTAGAGATGCATTCGCTATACCAAGAGATCCCAAAACTAAAGAATTGATTAATCTGATTATTCCAACGTTATCTCAAGAAACTCCAGATCCTGAATCATTAGAAAAAATAGCTAGATATTATGAAAACGGCGAGGGGACTCCTTGCGATCCGAATGAAGCAAGAAAATACCGTAACCTTGTACAACAAAAATCCCAAAGAAAAGAAGCCTCCTCTAGTAAACAATTTTTAAACATATTAAGAACAGCAATCGATTACCTAACTTTAGACCCTGAACTTGAAATACAAATCCCTCAATCGTTTCCTGGTACAAAACATATAAAAAAAGAAACAAAGGAGATTGAGGCTTTAATAGAAGAACGAAAAAATAAAATGCTGCCTCCTGTTTTTGCAGATTTAATTAGAACGGATGGAAGTAGAGAAATCCGTGATGGTATAGCGCTAAATGAAAAACTTTTTCCAGATGAAGATTTTTCTACACTAAATAAATCATCACTTGATGTACTTATTCCAGATCCAACAATAGTTAATATTCTATATTTCACAGTAATCAATGGAAAACGACAAAATATTTGTTCAGTTGAAGACTTATTCGTCTATGGTAAAAGGCCTGATCAATTTTTTTTACGTGCTATGGTATCTGGAGATCCTGATATATTTAATCGCGTTGGATGTTATTACTCTGATGAAGCTAAAAAAGAAAAAAATGATAGAAACGTTGCTAAAAATTTATCTTTAGCTCTCTCGCTTTTTAAAATGGCTGCTCATGCTGGTGATATCCATGCTGAAGCCAATTTAGCTAAGTTTCACCAATTAGAATTAGTTCCATAGGGCATAAACCTAAGCTGGAAATCAATAAAAAAATAAAGAATTTACTAAAAATATCTAAATAAATCTGCAGAACAAAAATACCCTCCAGCATGTCAACTTTTAGCAAAAGCTTTGGAATCTAGTAATCCAAAAGAAACTCAAAGTTTGTTAAAAAAAATAAAAACATATTCCTCAATGTCATTATCTATTTAATTCTAAGCAAAAAAACAATATTTAAAGCTTATTTGTAGCATCTTTATATTTTTTTTGGAAAAAGTATCGATTTTTAATATTAAATTCAAATAATATTTTTACCATAAAGTTTTTTTAGCAAAAGGAAAAAATGTAATGAAACTATCTATTATCCCTTTTTATTTTTCCGTTATTTTAATAGGTTTATCTAATTTTACCTACGCTGACCTTACTATTGACGGTAAAGGGAATACCTTGACATTAAATAGTGGTGGAATATTAAAAGTTGGAGCTGGAAAAACTTTAACCTTAAAAGATCTGACCTTAACTAATTTAAATGGTGAACGAATAATAATGACCAATGCTACCTCTAAGCTTAAGCTGGACAATGCTAAAATAGTCCTAGACGATTCTTACTCCTTTTCTCAAGGATCAATGGAAATAATAAATAACTCCAGCATAGAAGGTGAGTTTACATTTACATTTAGCGGACACAATTTATTAATAAGAAATGCATCAGAATTAAAAATTGGTTATAACACAACTTTTGTTTGTACTCCAACCGGTGGCCTTAACACACCGATACGTTTTCAAACAGATACATCAAGCTTGTTTTTAGATAATGCTACCCTCAAAAATAACAATATAGACTATCAAGATAATTATTTAGGCTTAATATTTAGCAATGGAAAACTTGTTGTAGATGGTACAAGCTATATTCAAAACGTTGGTTCTACAACTGACCAAGGTTTAATGCTTGGTACTGGACCTACTAGTTATGGCGATTGTAAGTTGGTTATTAAACCAAATGCTAATCTTACAATCCAAAATGCTGGCCTAATTTATAACAACTCTGGAAGTAAAAGTTTTAATATTGCTGGAAATATACAAACTCAAAACGACGCCAATTTTGTTCTAGCAACCAATTCTATACCCTTAGCGTCATTAAATTTTCTATCTTCAAGTGACGTCAATTTAACAGGACTTAACACTTTAAACATTAATAACAAAAATCTTAAATTAGATACCCCTAAACTATCTGGACAGGCTGGAATAGGAACAATATCATCCCTAAGTTTATTAGATTCTGCAGATTATGGAACAGCTATATGGGGACTTAATTTCTCTCCGGATGGGAAACGAATTGCCATAGGAGGAGAATCACCTACAAATGGTAATGAGATACAAATCTATGAATTTGATGGATCTTCTTTAACTCTATTAACAAATGCCCAAGTTGATACTGGGGGAAATTTTTATTCAATAAACTGGTCTCCCGACGGTAAACACATTGCTATAGGTGGAAACAACGCATCGAATGGCAATGAAGTCCAAGTTTATCAGTTTGATGGGGCCTCTTTAACACTAACATCAAGTGCCCAAGTTGATTATGGAACAGGTGTTTATTCAGTTAATTGGTCTCCTGATGGTAAATATCTTGCTATCGGTGGAGGCTATCCTATAAATGGCAATGAACTACAAGTTTATCAATTTGATGGTAACTCTTTAACTTTACTCTCAAACGCCCAGGCTGATTATGGATCTCAAGTAAATTCAGTTAATTGGTCTTCTGATGGCAAGTATATTGCCATAGGAGGAAGCTCAGCTACAAATGGTAATGAAATACAGATCTATCAATTTGATGGATCTTCTTTAACACTACTTACAAATGCTCAAGTAAACTATGGACCCGATGGAGGCTCGACAGTATACTCAGTTAATTGGACTCATGATGGTAAATATCTTGCCATAGGAGGACAGTCACCTACAAATGGTAATGAAATACAGATCTATCAATTTGATGGTAACTCTTTAACTTTGCTGACTAATGCTCAAGTTAATTATGGAACTGTTATACGTTCAGTTAAGTGGTCCCCTGATGGCAAATATATCGCTATAGGTGGATTTGCTCCCACCAATGGTAATGAAGTCCAAGTATATGAGTTTGATGGCTCTTCTTTAACTTTACTCTCAAACGCCCAGGCTGATTATGGACTTCAAGTAAATTCAGTTAATTGGTCTTCTGATGGTAAACATCTTGCTGTAGGTGGTAGTAATAGCAATGAATTACAGATATACAGTATTGCTTATGAAGATGCCCCTTCTAGTCTTAAAATTGATAATGGAAAAATATCCTTACAAAGATCAGTAAAACTTGAAACTATTAACTTATCGGTTGAGTGAACTACCGACCACTAAGCTTGAAGCTTTAGTAGCGGCTTCCTGCTTCGCCCCATGATAGCTAAACTGTTAGCAAG
>JAGMEA010000027.1 GCA_023128415.1 Candidatus Babeliales bacterium | reverse complement strand
GGCTTTCCCGTTTATTGTCGTAAACGGTTTCTCTTAGATTCTTTCAGTATCCTCTACAGAAACTGATTCAGTATAAACACTGTTGCCCTGGGCTTCCAGTTGAACTTTTAGGTCATCAGATATTGAACAATTCTTAAAAACCGAATTAATAATTTTAGAATTGATAAAACCTGCCCCATCAAAATCACATCCTTCAAAAATACAGTTTTCAATCCTTAAGTCTGAAAAATGGGTATTTTTAAAAGAAGATTTTTTGAAAACACTCTTAGCTATTAAGCAGGAACCTATCTTAAGATTGTCCCAAGATGTTAGAAGAAACTTAGATTTATAAATGCAAGAATCCTTTAAAGAAGCATCCTTAAATGTAGTCCATAAAAACAGTGCACCAGATAATCTGGATTTTTCCAAAGAACCAAAATAGTAAGCAGTAGCTACTATTCCACTATTAACATTACTGTACCGACGTTTTTTAGCATTTATAACTGCTTCACTATCCTCACCTACAGGTACCCCACCTAAATATTTATTTTCTGCCCATTTTTTAAATAAAATACCCAAAGTTACAGTCCCAACAACTATACTTCCCCTAACTATTAGATCCGAATAATCATTCCAAAATGATTTTAAAGAGTGATCAGGATCCCCGAAAGAAGAATTAATAGTAGAAATAAATAATAAACAAGATAAAAAAACCTTCTTCATACTGACTCCTTAAATAACTACTTAGAACCACTACCACACAAACAAAAGCAGCCTCTGAATTTATAAGACTAATCGGTAGGATAAGAAATATCTCTCTTCTTGTAAAACCTTTATTCTAGAAATTTTTAACCAACACTAATCAAAATTAAAAAGATTTAAAAGAAAACTTCCCCGCTATTAAAAACAGGGAAGTTTATTTTTAATTTGTTCGAAGATAGATTTATCTAAATAAACACTAATTGTTATTTACAAGCCAACCCCATTTTTTCTTCATTTCTTCACTTAGACTAGAAAATTTTTCGTTAAACTCTTCACGTGTCTCAGCAACAATATTTCCTTCTGCTTCTAAATGCCTTTTGAGCTCTTCATCCATTTTGCAGTCAAAGAAAACAGAATTAGTTATATATGCTCCAGATAAATCACAACCTTCAAGATCACAATCCTTAAAACGACAACTATCTATTGATGAAGATTTAAACTCTAGTCCCTTAAGCGAATGTTCCAAAAAAACCGAGTCTCTAATTTCTGTTGACTCAATACTCAAACCAATAACCCCTGTTGAGCCTTTGCTAAAGTTACAGCTTATTCCAATCTCATCTCCCCGACAGTTATAGGAATTGTTATGAAAATGAGTCCTAACTATTTTACTATTTGTTATTTTCGTATTAGCAAATGATGTTCCGCTTATAAAAGAATACTTCAATGTAACATTATCGAAGATTACATCTATAAAATTACTGGTCGCAGTAGAAAAATGATTTAGAGTCACATCCGAAAACATAACCCTTGTTAACCAAACCTTCCAAAAATCTAAGCCATCCAAGGTCTTATGGGAGATCCCAACATCTTTGAAAGATTCTTTGTATACTTCATACGTATTCCCCCTTTTCTCTGCGAAAGAGTAGAGGTTAATCTCTTTCTTCTCCCCATAAGAAGAACCAACAACCAGTGTTGATAATAAAAATGCCAATGATGTTTTTTTCATATTGATTCCTTTATACGATGATTATCTATATACCACTACTGCCCGAACAGGAGCAGCTTCTAAACTTAGAAGATTAATTGGTAAACAAGATAAGAAATATCTCTCTTCTTGTAAAGCGCCTAATCGAAGACCTTCAATAATTGGAATCTGCTTTTTAAAAAAGGCAAGATGTGATTCATGACCCTTTTGATTTCTTTCAATACCTAAATAATCAACACCTATCGATTTAATACCCTTAGCAGCTAAAAATTCAGCACCCGTATGATCTAAATAAATAAAATCATACTTAAATGCATCTTCTGGACCTAGAAAGCTATTTTTTGTTTTTAAAAGAATTATTTCATCTTTTTGTATATCAAACTTTTCTAAATCCTCTGCCCCAATTTTTTCGTCAATATGAGTCAAGTCCAAAACCCTACACTCTCCAACTAACCTATCAAATGGAATTTGATCTACTGTTATTCCATCCCTTAAAAAATGTGCTGGGGAATCGATATGCGTTCCGGTATGCGTCCCTAGAGTAACTTTGTGTTCTCTAACACCATCGCGTTCAAAGTCTTTAGTTGCTTCAATTTTTACAACTTTGTGATCTTTATAGGCAGTCATACCTTCTGTAATTGGCCAACTAATATCTATTATCTTCACTTCTTCTTCTCTATTAATGTTACTGGATGTCCACCAAATTTATTTCTAAGCATTGAAACAAGCTTTGTTGCATAATTACCACCTGCTGCCCTAGATTCGGATCTAATATCTAAAGAGCGCTGTATTAAATCAATAGGAATTTTTCTTTTCTTTGCCTCTTGAGTTGTCCACAAGCCAGTCTTGTTTTCTCCAATAGCACCTGAAATGTTTTTTAAATCCTGATCCTTATCTAAAACTTCTTGTAAAAGACTTAAGATCCATGAACGAATTACGCCACCATTGTTCCAAACATGCGCAATCTTAGCTAAATCTAAATTTTTATATGTTCCATTCTTTAATAAATGAAATCCTTCGGCATAAGACTGTAATAATGCATATTCAATTCCGTTATGAACCATTTTGACATAATGTCCAGATCCGGATGGCCCAAAAAATTCAAATCCATCCTTAGCCGCAATAGCTTTTAAAATAGGTTTTAATTTTTTATAAACCTTTTCTTCTCCACCAATCATTAAAGAAAAACCTGTTTTTTCACCACGCAAACCACCTGAAGTTCCACAATCAATATAATGAATGCCCTTTTTCTTCAACAATTTGCTTCGTCTAACAGTATCCTCAAAGTAACTGTTACCACCATCAATTAATATGAATCCTTTTTTCAAATCAGAAGCCAAACTTTTGATTACAGTATCTACAACTTTTCCAGCTGGAACCATCATCCAAATAACATTTGTTTTTTTAACAAGATCAATTGGTTTTGAAACAACCTCTGCCCCAAGTCTCTTAATTTTTTTGCATAAATCAACGTCCTTGTCATAAGCCACTACTTTGTATTTTGCCTTTAATAATCGCTTAACTATGGCAGTACCCATCCTACCAAGACCAACAACCCCTAGCTTCATAATTTGACCTCTGGACCATTAGTCCCTTTTTTATATTTATGAACTTTTAATTTTTTAGATTTTAGTTGTTCTACAATTTTCCAAGATTGCTCTATTTCATCTCGCCTTAAAAAAACCGACTGATCACCACGCATCACATCTATTAATAAATTTTCATAAGCCTCTGGAGTATTCGTTCCAAATAAACAACTATGACAAAAATCCATCCTTATAGGGATAACCTCATATTTACCTGGAAGCTTTGAGTTCATTCCTAAATAAAATCCCTCTTCAGGTTGAATACTAATTGTTAAATAATTTGGCTCTGATGGGCAGCTGTCTAATAAGCATTTTATCCTTTTAAAAACAATTTTGATGCTAACTTCTTTCTTATCTAAGCATTTACCAGCCTTAACAAAAAAGGGAACACCTTTCCATCGACGATTATTAATAAAAAGTTTAGCTGTAACAAATGTTTCTGTCTTTGAATCCTTCTTAACTCCCTTTTCAGACTTATATCCTTCATACTGCCCTAAAACTGCAGAAGTCAATTTAACCTTTTTTAAAACATTTGATTTTGCATCTCTAATAAATTTACCAGCAAGCCTTTTTGGCGGTTCCATAGAAGTTAGTGCCAGCAATTGAAGTATGTGACTTTGCAAAATATCATTTACAACTCCAGTTGAATCATAAAACTCACCCCTTCCCTCAATGCCAATGTTTTCACTCAACACAATATGCACGGAATGTATGTGCTTATTGTTCCATAACGGCTCAAAGATGCTATTAGTAAATCTTATCAGGGCAATATCACCAACAAGGTCCTTCCCTAAATAATGATCTATTCTATAAATTTGCTCTTCTTTAAAAATTTTGGAAATGTCTCTATTAATTTTCTGGGAAGATTTTAAATCATAGCCAAAAGGTTTTTCATACACAATTCTAACCCATGGAGATTGTTTATTCGGTAAGCTTATCGTCTTTTCGACGATACCTACATTCGCCAAATTTTTTGTAATAGAAGAAAAATGTTCAGGCATTGTTGCAAGATAAAAAATTCTATTACCTGAAAGTTTTTGTTTTTTTTCAATCGCTTCAAGTTTCTTGTTTAATGTTTTATAGCGATCGAAATCATGAAAATCAAATTGGAAATAATGAAAATTAGTCTGCAAAATTTTCCATGTTGCACTATCATAATTTTTTATAAATTTTTTAGCTTCAGACAAAACCTCTATCTTGGTTTTTTTAGGAAGTGCAGCACCAATGATTGAAAAGTTTTTTATTTTCTTGTCTCTAATCAAACGGTATATTGCAGGAATTAACTTTCTTCGAGTCAAGTCTCCTGTAGCACCAAGAATCACAAAAGTGCAATTAAACATAAAACCCTCCAAGCAAACCTGTTTTATATAGGTTCAAATGTATAATCCAGATCTTGAACAATATCGTCTAAAGTTTTTTTAATTTCATCTAAATTTTTACCGGGAATGTTGATAATAGCATATCTAAAAGTTTTTGAATCCTGCGGATATTCTGAAAGGCGCCTGCCCTGATCAACCAATGATTGAACCGTTACATTATCATACTTGCTTCCAATAGCTTTCACTTTATCCGAATCTGGAGCACCAACAACTAAACAATCCTTTTCTTGTCTTAAACAACAAGAACTAGCAACATTATATTTTGTGTTTAATTTTTTAAATTCTGGTTCTTTTCCAACTACAAGATCACATGCCACTTCAAAAGGACTATAACCTGTAACATTGTGAATTAAAGACACAAACTGAAGGCTTAATCCCGAATGAGCTTCTATTACAAAGACATCTCCCTTTGTAGAATCAACCATCAGTTCGACATTAAAGGAAGAATTGTTTAACTCAAAACCCCTCAAAACCTTTTCTACAATATAATATATTTTCTTATCTAAGCCCTCACCAAAGGAGTACGGATAATCAAAACGATAAAGGCTAATTTTGTTAGGCATTAAAAGTGAATGAACTATACCGAAAAATTTAAATTTATTATTAAACACATATCCTTCAACAGTAATCTGCTCACCTTTAAGAACAGATTCCCCTAAAAAATTATTATGTGTATCTAGGTATCTATGTTGAAATTCGCCCAATTTTAGAAGTTCTGAATAGAATTTGTTAATTGTATTAACACCCTTTTGTGCACAACGAAGAAAATATCTTAATTCTTTTTTACTATTAACTTCACCAACAAAAGATGATAATCGCGAACGAACAGGTTTAACAAATAAAGGAAAATTAAAATCTTTCTTCACCCTATCAGGGGACAATAAAACAAAATCGGGAATATTGTCAGGAATACTGTTTAGCATTTTCATACGTGAAATAAATTTATTCTGGCAAGATAAAACACTCTTTAAAGCTGGTGCCTGAGCTCCAATTTTATGATTTATGATAGCCGCTAAAGCACAAGTATTCTCACCACATCCAATGACTCCATCAATTTCTAATTCTTTGTTCTCTATTTTTTTTAGAAAAGTAGAAACATAATCTTCAATGCCAAATCTTTCAATTTGCCCAAGCGTATGTATGATAAATTCATAGGTTTCAATTGAACCCAAGATTACATTTAAAAAATTTTCGTAAGAATCATGACTTAAAACTAAAATTCGTTTTTTATTATTTAGCATCAATACCCTAATTTTTTATATAACGAAAAGTAAGACCAAAAAACCTTTCGGTCTTTGTATAAAATAGCTGCCCCAAGAAAAGACAACGCCTCAGTAAGTGCTTGACAGTAATAGAAAGTAGGAACTATACCGACCACTAAGCTTTAAGCTTTAGTGGCGGCTTCCTGCTTCGCCCCATGATAGCTAAACTATTAGCAAGCGCAACAGTCCCCGCTAGAGCATGATCCACAGTCAATGACTGCCACAGGCTTGGATTCGGGCAGTTCCTGCCCTATTTGCAATAATGCAACTTTCTTTATATTAATTGCGGCATTTATATCTCTATCTAAACTAAGGTTACATTTTTCACAATTGTAAACCCTCAAATAAAGACATATCTTTTATGCTTCCACATCGTGAACAACTCTTTGAACTAGGAAACCACCGATCAATCATTATCACATTCTTACCAGACCACTTTGCCTTATATTTCAGCAGCTCTATAAAGGAATGCCATCCACAATCACCTATCGATCGTGCAAGT
>JAGMEA010000026.1 GCA_023128415.1 Candidatus Babeliales bacterium | reverse complement strand
TGATTCCTTAGTGGCGGCTTCCTGCTTCGCCCCATGATAGCTAAACTGTTAGCAAGCGCAACAATCCCCGCCAGAGCATGATCCACAGTCAATGACTGCCACAGGCTTGGATTCGGGCAGGAACTGCCCTATTTACAATTATCAAATGCAGCGGCAGCAAACTTTCTTATGACAAAATTTGTATCTTGATTTTTGCATACTAACTTTGCTTCTCATAATATCTTATCTGAATAATCATTTTAGATAAAGCTTATTTTTCAGACCATAGGTCTGACCGCTATCCATCTCCATCTAAATCAGATAGATTATAGGTGGAGAATTCCGCGGTGTCTTGTTAAAAAAGAGCAAGTTGGGCGAAGCGAATTTAATAAACCTTAATCAAGGTTGCAAGTAAATTGATTAATCCCTTATTGATAGGGTGATTCGAATTGCTTTTGTTTTTTATAGATATATAGTGGTTGATAATAAATTTTACATTAGATTAATAGATATTTTAGGGCTTTTCTTGGGGGTTTTCTATGTTCAGATTTAATTTTAAAACTTTGTTATTAGTTTCCTTTTTATTTGTCGGCATTATTTTCCCCGAAAATAATATTAAAGAAAACGGAAAAAATAGATCACTTTATCACAAAATTGCGAATGATTATTTGAAGTCATATGATGTTTTAAGTTCAAATGATTATGCAGTTGATAGTGAAAATTCTAATACAAATAAAAATAACGAAGATAAAAGGCCTTCTTTGTGGCGTAGGATTTTCAAGAAAAAAAGAGAAGAATTAAATAAAAATTTACTAGAAAATGCTGTTTTGCCTGAAAAAGAACAAGAAGAAATAATTTTAAAATTATTCTCTAGTTTAGATACAAAACCTGGAGTTGTCGCATCAGATTCTCTATGGAAGGATTTAGAAATCTTTTACGGATTAGGTAGTAATTCTTCTATTAGTTTATTTTCCAAAGTAGATAGAACCAAGACGCTAGTTGGTAAATTTGCTTTAACAAATAGATTAGTATCCCCTGATTCTGATATAGAAACTCTTAGATCTAAGCAAGGCATTATAAAAGAATTAGTTAATAACGAAGAATCATTCTCGTATATTGATAAAGAGCTTGAAAATGCTTCTAAATCTGAGGAACGTTTTTTATTCTTTTGGAAAGAATATGATGAGATGACCCAGAAGTTTATAGATAAAAATTATTTTAAAAAATTATTTCCAAAAACTTTAAACCAAGATTCAGTGGCAATGGAAGCCTCTGTTCGCTCAGGTAATATGAGAACAGCTTTTTCATTAATAGAGCCTTTTATTTATTATATTTTTGGTATGGCAAGTGTTAGGCGATTATTAGCTACAGTGATGCCAGGAGAACTAGCTAGTGAAGTTGAAAAACAGAGAGAAGCATTAACAGATCGGTTGGATAGCCTGGAAGGAGCCTCAGGGAAAAACTTGAGTGAAGAATATCGTCATGAAGCCATTAGAGATTTTAAACACGATATAGACATTCTTGATTCTTTTTATGATTTCAAATGTGGAGTTAGATGTAATTATCATGATGTTGAAAATTTTTTAAAAAATTTCTTTAGTGTAGAAAGATGGAAAAATGTTAAAAATAATATAAAAAATCATTTGAATAATGATGAGATTTCTACATCATTGAAAATAGGACCATTTGTTTTTTTAGGTATAGCCGCATTTATTTTATATCAAATATATCCCAAAAAAATTAAGAATGCTGTTAAAGATGATCTGGAGAGAACCTTTATAGCTAGACATTTTCAGAAACAATTAATAGAGGTAGCAACTTTTATTAGAAGTATGAAAAACATTTATTTAACGCTTTCGCAAAACTCTATTACTACAAATATTCCAGCTTTAGGGAAATTAGAGAGGCTTTTTAGTGGAAAAAATTCTAAAAAACTAGACAAACTGGTTGCTTTACTTTCTAAAAATACTTTTGAAGGTGAATCATCATTTTTTTCTTTAACAGGTCGAGTATTTGCAGCAAATAAACTTATGTTAGAGGTGAAGGACGAGTTAGCTGAGGCTATGGAAGCTCTTGGAGAAATTGACACGTATATGTCTGTTGCTAGATTGTATAAGGAGTTCCAAGGTAAAGAATCAACTTATTCATTTGTTAATTTTGTAGAAGGCAGCAAGCCATACGTTAGATTAAAGAATTTTTGGAATCCATTTATTAGCCCAGATATTGTTGTTAGAAATGATTTGGAGTTGGGTGGGCAGAGTGTTGCTAAAAATATAATATTAACTGGTCCTAATGCTGGTGGTAAGTCTACAGTGTTGAAAGCTGCAACAATTAACGTATTATTTGCACAAGCTTTAGGAATTGCGCCATCTGAAGAGATAGAAGTAACACCATTTGCTAAAATTAATACTTACTTGAATGTAACAGATGATCTTGCTTCTGGAAATTCGCTTTTTAAGGCAGAAGTTTTAAGAGCCCAGTCTTTAGTAAAAACAATTAAAGATCTTAAGGGTAACGAATTTAGCTTCAGTATTATGGATGAAATGTTTAGTGGCACATCTCCAAAAGAAGGAGAAGCTGCTTCTTATACTGTAAGTAAATCTTTATCTAAAAATGATAACAGTATGTGTTTAATTGCTACACATTTTCCTAAAATGACTGATCTCGAAAAAGATACGGGTGGTCGATTTGAGAATTACAAGGTTAAAGTAATTAAAAATTCTGATGCTTCTCTTAGTTATCCATATAAGCTAGAAAAAGGAATTACTGATCAACATATAGCTTTCGATATTTTGGCTAATGAAGGTGTTATTGATTCATTAAGTTTGGCTGAAGCGCAGGGGTTACTTCAATAAGCACTATTTCAGACAAAAATCTTTAGGCCATTGTTTTTTAGCAGTGGCCTTTTTTCTTTGTATTTCCTTCTATTTTGACCAAAGACCTTGATTCTTGAGTTCTAAGTATCGATTTATATAAAATCATCAAATTAAGGGAAAAAATATGAAAAAATGCAAGGTTATAATTGTTTTTTTGTTTCGGATTAGTTTCACATTCCTTACTGTCAGTAATTGTCTTGCTTTAAATGATCTGAATGACTCCCTATATACAAAGATAAAAGATGCTTATTTAAAGTCTTTTAATTTATCCGATAAAACTGAACAAAAAGATAAGGATGCAGAGAAGCTTGAAAAGGATTTATTTGGGATATCATTGCCCGAAGTATCAGATTTTAATAAGAAAAAAATTGTTTATGATATTTTTTCTCAAAATGTTAAAGAAATAAAATCATACCTAGTTATCAACGAGTCGGTTTGGAAGGATTTAGAGCTTTTTTATGGTTCTGGAAAAGATGCAGGTGTTCATTTATTTTCAAAGGTTGATAGAACCCAAACTGATATTGGAAGAGTTTGTTTGTCACACATTCTTGCGAATCCAATAGCTGATATCTCCATACTGAAGCAGCGACAAAATGCAGTTAAGGAGCTTGTTAATAATGATGAGTTATTTTCTAATATTAATATACAGTTAACTTACCTAAAAAGTGCTGAAGAGCAGCTTCTTTCATTTTGGCAAGAAGATCAGTTTATGAAAAATCTTTTGTTTAAAAAACTTTACTTTAATAAACTAGGATTGAGGGCTCTTAATGATAATCCCATAGCACTAGAGGCTCTTAGAAAGCTAGGTATCGTGCAGCCAATATTAGGAACGGTTGAAAAATTAGTATTGTTTTCAGCAGCAAGGCATTTTATTTGGAATTTTTTAAATTATGAAATTAAAGTACGGCAAAATGAATATAAGCTGAATGAGCTAAATTTTTTTGGTCCCAAAAGTGCCAGGGGATTTGTAAAACTTTCTAAAGATTTTAAAAAAACTGGCAACTCCAGGAAATTAAAATTATTAAAATTTGGAGATTCAGACATTGCTGAGTGTCTTACAAAGTTATACAAAAGAGGGCAGGACTTTATGAGCTCATCTGCGATAGGAAAAGGGCTTGTGAAGTTTGGAGGCATGGATTTTAATGGTATATCCAATGAGGATGAGGCTGAAAAAAAATATTGGGAAGAAGTTTTTAAGACCAAGAATTTTCTTGATAATAACAAATCAAGATCAAGTTATTTTCAACAGGAGTTTAAAGACTTTTTACATGATCTTGTCACCTTAGAAGATTTAAAGCTTTTGACAGGGCAAATTAAAGGTGGAGGAGGAAGCCTTTTGTCCTTTGTTGGTTCTGATGTTTCTAGTATTTCTGAAGCGGCTAAAAACGGATTGGCTCTTGGTGTTTCAGCATTATGTGCTTGGTTGCTGATATCCGAAGCCAAAAGCATTACTCCTAAGGTTGTTGAAGAAAAAGAAAAAATGTTATTAACAAATTATATACAGCAAAGACTTACGCATGTTGCTTCTTTTCTTAAAGCTTTAGAAGAAATTAATAAGCAAATTTATTCTAGTGAAATACTTAAAGATGGTTTATTTGCACATAATGGTATGCGAAGTCTTTTTGGGCCATTTACACGATCTAAAAAATTAGAAAAATTATTAAAGCTTCTTTCTTCAAATACTTTTACTGGAGAATCGTCTTATTTTTCGTTTTCTGGAAAAGTTTTAGCTGCTTATAAATTAATTTTAGAAATTCAATCCGAATTGGGTGCCGTCTTGGAAGCAGCAGGAGAAGTGGATGCTTATATGTCTATTGCAAAGTTATATAAAGAGTTTCAAGGTCAACAAGTTACTTATTCATTTACCAATTATAAGAATAAGGAGAATCCTTATATTTATTTTGATAATTTTTGGAATCCTTTTGTTAATCCCAAAAAGGTTGTAACGAATAATATAGAATTGGGTGGATTAGGAAACCCTCGTAATATTATTCTTAGTGGGCCTAATGCTGGAGGAAAATCTACTGTACTTAAAGGTGTAACTATAAATATTTTATTTGGTCAAACCATAGGAATATCTCCTTCTTCTCAATCATTTTTAACTCCTTTTACTAAAATACGTACTTATTTAAATATTACTGATGATATTTCAGCGGGTAACTCATTATTTAAGGCAGAGGTTAAAAGAGCACAAGCGCTGGTAAACACAATTAGAACTTTGGGAAAAGGAGAATTTGGATTCTCTATTATGGATGAGATGTTTAGTGGAACATCACCAAAAGAAGGAGAAGCTGCTTCTTATGCAGTTACAAGATATTTGAGCGAATGCAAAAATAGTATGTGTATTATTGCAACACATTTTCCAATGCTGTCTGCTTTGGCTGAAGATACTTATGGTCTTTTTAAAAATTGTAAAGTTTCTGTTCAGAAAAATTCTGATGGAACTTTGTTGTATCCTTATAAACTTGAGGATGGAATGTCTAATCAACACATTGCATTTGAAATTCTTGTTAGTGAAGGTGTTTTAGATCATTCAATATTGGGCATGGCTCAAGATCTTTTAATGAAAAGGATGCCAACCTTATATCCTAATTAGATTTTTTTTCTGTTGGAGGAGCCTCAATACTGCATTGCGGAGCGTCACCACAATTTTTTTGGATTATCTCAAACGCTTCTTCTGCAGTATCTGCAATTGTAAGAATATGAGCATCTTTTTTAGAAAGAAGTTTTTCTTTCAATGGGTGTTCATGTACCCAATTTAAAAAGGGTTGCCAATAAGATTTATTAATTAACACCACGGGAGTTTTTGGCATCTGATGTGTTTGAATTAAAGTTAATACTTCTGTTAATTCATCTAAAGTTCCAAAACCTCCAGGGCCAACTATAAAACCAACAGAATATCTAACCAGAAGCCATTTTCGGGTAAAGAAATATGGTTGAATAATATTGTCTTGAACATATTTGTTGAATGTTTGTAGTTGTGTTAGACCAATTCCAATCGTTGTAAAACTAGGCTTTTTTTTATGATTTGCATGTTCAAGGGCTCCTAGATTAGCAGCTTCCATTATTCCTGGCCCTCCGCCTGTTATAATTGAAAATCCTGCATGTGCTAGTTTTTTTGTCAAAGCAGAAATAATTTTTGCTGTCGGATGTGATACAGGGAGCTTTGTTCCTCCAAATACTGTTATGGCTGGCTGAGGTAGCTTTGTTAGTTTCCACATTCCCCATAACAAACCTTTATTTACTCTGAACATACTTCGCAAAAAGCGAAGATACATAGCGACTCGTTTGAAGAACACTATTTTCTCCTATCTTATTTAATGATAATTTCAGAAAGTTTTTGGCAAAAGCTTATGGCCTCAGTTAATGATTTTTGATGGATGTTTCTGCCAACTGCAACTCCATTTGTTCCACCAATATTAATTTGCTCTGAAACTTGTTTTAAAAAATCTTCTTCTTTAATTTTTTTCCCACCAGAACAAATTACTTTTGTTCTGCCGGCAGCCAATACAGCTTGTTTTAATAAATTCGGATCTAATTCCCCGGTTTTATTTTTGGGAACATTTATTTTAACAAAATCAGCACCCAGGCAGGCGCCAACTCCTGCTGCCCCAGCAATAATATCTGCGTCTTGTTCATTCGTTACTGCTTCACCCCTGGGGTACATCCATAAAATAGCCAATAAGCCATTTTGGTGCGCGTAATAAATTACTTTTGAAGCTTCATTAAACATTTCAGCTTCGTATTCACTTCCTAAATAAATCGTATACCCAAGGCCTACAGCGTTTAAATTAGATTCTTTTATAGCTTCAACTACCTTTTTGGGTTTTAAAAGAGAAAAACTTTTGGGATCATTTTGTGAAGCTGGAACGATGTTGGTTTTAGAGTTTATTTTTATAATGTAGTTAATGTTTGGATAATCGGAGGCGTATCTAGTAATTAAACCTAGTTGTGTCGCAAATGCTCCGATTTTTGCTTTGCTAGCAATTTCAAAAAGGTGTTTTGGATCAGAACTCTCTTCAGATATGTCAGGGCCATAAAAATCCTTATTCAAATGTTCAATTTTTTGATCGCCAGCGAATAAAAATAAATTTTGTGAATTTAGTGTGGCTTTTAAATAATTTTCTTTATAAATCTGTTGTTTATTTTTCGGTACAGTAAGAGGAATTGTAATTTTGTTTTTCATAGAAACTCCTTTTATATTTTGTGAGGAGTCTAACGAAAAAGTCATATTGAAATCTATGTTTGTTTTTATTTATTAATATTCAACAACATTAAGAAGATGTATATTTACGCAAGGTGTTTATATTCATTACAGATTTTTTTATTGCATTATCTAGCCAGACTTGCCTTTTTTCTTTTGAGTCAAATTGTCTAGAGTGTATATTTTGAAACAATCTATCGACTATATCATCCAAAATTTTTTTATGAATTTTTAAAGATTCAGATGTAAATCTATGATATTTACAAATTTTTATTTTTTTATTTGGTTTTGAAAATAAATCTCTGTTAAGAATAATCCTTGCTTGAGCTTTAGTTAGCGTATCTTTATACTTTTTTTCAATGACTTTACTAGGACTTAGTGTTTTTTCAGGTTTTCCAAGATCTTTTGACATATAGACATATTTATCAACAATATCCTTATGGATAAATATTTGTAATAATAAACCTCCCGATTCCCCCGCTTTTTCAAAAATATCTGCCAAGCTAAGTATTTCCGAAAAAATTAGGTCACAAAATTTTACTTCTTTATTTTCATTATACTCATCAATAAAAGGTATGTATTCATAGTTTTTATAAAAATTAGGGTCAAACTGTTTGATAATTTTTTTTATAAATGGAGAATGACTTGCAAAGCTTACGGAATCTGCAAAATGACAAAATGCAGATGCACCCCATCTTAAATTACCAGGAAAAGATAAATTTACCGATAATAAAATTTTTTGAATATCTGGCTCTGTATCATCTAGGTTGGAATAGGTATTTGGAAAGGGTAATAGTTTAGGATAACATAACCATTGCAACTCCAACCAGTTGCCAAACGTATCGAGGTATGATTGTTTATTCTTTTTAAGAAATTCTTTTACTCCGTTATATTTTTTGTCTAATTCACTTTCAATTCTTAAAAATTCAAATTCATCACAGGCATTCATATGAGGCGTTAGTCTTTTTTGAAGTTCATACAATGTAAAGAAAGCATAATGTTGCCCATGATAAAAGGCGTAATAATCGTTTGAGTATAATTTTTCTTTTTCTATAACTTGAGATAATAAATTTTTATATTTTTTATATTCACCTCTAAAACCTATATTAGGCATAGCCTTAATATAGGTTTCTGTTTGTGAAAATTGATCCTTTATATTATTCGAATTAGATCCATACAGAAAAGAAAATATTAAAGAAAATAATAACTTATTTTTGATTAATCTAACCATCGTTTTAAAGTATCCCAAATGAACGATAATCTTAATGAATTGCCTACATCATCAATACTAATAAAGCCTTTAATTCAGTCAACAGCCTCAAACTTAAATTTTTAAATCCTATGCTTTCTTTATTCTAATTTGGCAAAGTACAGAAAGATTTTTTGGGAGAAATTTTTATGAAAAGTTATCAAATAGAAACTTCTGTTGTTGCAGGAGAGTTGGGTGTTGATATATCTAGGGGTTTGTCGTCAGAAGAGGCCCTTAAAAGATTAGAAACATATGGAGCTAACGAATTACCTAAAAAAAAACCACCGTCTATTTTAAAAGTATTTTTACATCAATTTTTAAGTCCTCTAATGTTTGTTTTGCTGATAGCAACTATAGCCAGCATATTAATTAAAGAGTTTGGAGATGCAATAGTTATAGGCTTAGCGGTATTGTTAAACGCAATAGTTGGATTTTTTCAAGAATGGAAGGCTGAGAGAGCAGCAGAGGCATTGCGTTCTTTTGAAGTTTCTCAATGCGAAATTTTTAGAGATGGTAAGAAAAAATTAATTAATACTAAAGATTTGGTAGTTGGGGATATCGTTTTTCTTTCATCTGGAAGCAGAGTTCCTGCAGATATTCGGCTAACCAAAGTTGTAGATTTTCAAGTAGAAGAGGCCCTTTTAACAGGAGAGTCTGAGGCGGCTAAAAAGAGTATCGAACCCTTATCTGAAAATTTAGTGGTAGGTGAGAGAGACAATATGGCATTTATGGGTACATTTGCTTTATCTGGTAGAGCAGAAGGCATTGTTATTGCTACAGGAAAAAATACTGAATTGGGTAAAATAGCAAAATTAGTATTTCATACGGAAGCAGAAGAAACGCCAATTCAAAAACAACTCAAACGTCTAAGTTGGTTTCTTGGGGCTATTATGATAACTGTTTCGACAATAATTTTCATGATTGGTTTTTTCTCAAATATGAATGTTATAGAAATAATTTCTATCTCCATAGCACTAGCTGTTGCTTCTATTCCAGAAGGTTTGTTGGTTGCAATGACTGTAATTTTGGCTATTGGCATGCAGCGCATGTTTAAAAGAAGAGCTTTAGTTAAAAGGTTAATTGCCGCAGAAACCCTGGGAGGGGTCAGTGTTATTTGTACAGATAAAACAGGCACCTTAACCGAAGGGCATTTGTCAGTAGTTAGAATTGTAACCCCAGCTCATGACGTTAAAATGGAAGAGCGTCTTTCAGACGATATCTATGATGCGCTAGTGATGGTTACTCTTAATAATGATGCTTCTATTGTTAAAGGAAAAAAGGAAAAAGTTGAGAGAGTTGGGGATCCTTCAGAATTGGCATTGTTGTCCGCTGCTATGCGAGCGGGAGTAGAGGTGATCGACAAGAGAAATAAGTTTCCTAGAATTTCAGAAATACCATTTTCATCTGATCTCAAATACATGGCAACGGTACACCAGGGACCAGAGTCTCAAAGGTTGGTAGTTAAAGGGGCTCCTGAAGTTATTTTCAAAATGTCCAGCATGACAGAAGAGTTGTTGAACAAATTTAAAACATATTCAGAAGATGCTGCGGCCAAAGGGTTTAGAATATTAGCTGTTGCATACAAGGATTCTAAAAAAATAAATTTAGATGAAGATTTAAAAGGCTTAACATTTACAGCGATTTTTGTGTTACAGGATGCATTGCGTCCTACTGCTTCTGATACTGTCGAAGAGTTAAAGTCTGCTGGAATTAGAACAGTAGTTGTGACTGGTGATCATGCAAAAACTGCGGCCAATATTGCTGATGCTGCAGGTGTACATATACATGAAAATGGAGTCGTTGAGGGATCTGAATTAGAAAAGATGTCAGATGAAGAGCTAAAAAATAAGATTTCTGACATAGATGTGTTTGCAAGGGTTGAACCGCATCATAAAGTCAAAATTGTTAAAGCATGGCAGGCTAATGGAAAATCAGTAGCAATGACAGGAGATGGTGTAAATGATGCTCCTGCTATTAGAAAAGCAGATATTGGTATTGCTCTAGGGGCTGGTTCGGATTTATCGTATGAGATAGCCGATATGGTTTTATTAGATAATAATTTAGCAACTGTATCAGCTGCTGTTCGAGAAGGCCGAATTATTTTTGAAAATATCCGTAAGGTTATAGTTTATCTTTTAGTGGATAGTTTTAGTGAAGTTTTATTAATTGGAGGATCAATATTATTAAAGCTTCCTTTGCCATTTACAGCAGTTCAAATTTTGTGGATTAATCTTGTTTCTGATGGCTTTCCTAGTTTGGCTTTAACAATGGAACCAGGTGAAAAAGGGATAATGTTAGATGCGCCACGTAAAAAAGATGAGCCTATTATTAACTTAGAAATGAAAGTTATTATTTTTTTGATTGGTATAATTACGGATCTTGGTTTATTCGGTTTATTTCTAATGTTACTTAAATATGATTTTGAATTAGCACATATTCAAACAATAATGTTTACGGCATTAGCTGTTGATTCATTATTATATGTATTTTCTGTTAGAACAATGAGATCTTCTATTTTTAGAGTTAATCCTTTTAGTAACAGATGGCTTGTACCAGCAGTATTTTTAGGATTAGTAATACAACTTTCTGCTATTTATATTCCCTTTTTGCAAAAGTTGTTTTTAACAGTGCCATTGTCCCTTCAGGAATGGGGAATTATTGGAGTGTTGTCACTTGTAAAAATTGTAGGCATAGAGATTTCTAAAGAATGGTTTATATTGAAACAGAGATCTAAAAAAATAATCCAATCCTAAGCTTTATCATTAAATAATTTTTATTTTATGGAAAACTAATGAACGCTTATCTAAAAGATATAGATCAAATTGTTAGCTCATTATCAACTAATTTAAAAAATGGCCTTGAAGGAACAGAGGCGAAAAAGCGTCTAAAAGAAGTGGGCATGAATGCTATTCCAGTTAAAAGTTCTGACTCATATTTAAAGATTTTTATTTCTCAATTTAAAAATCCATTAATTTATATTTTAATAGCTGCCGCAGTTATTATTTTTTTCTTAGAACATAAAACAGATGCATTTTTTATTACTTTTGTTCTTTTGCTAAATGCTGTTGTTGGCACCTATCAGGAAGGACGATCTGGTAATATTGTAGATCGTTTAAAAAAACTAATGCATACCTCTTCTGTTGTGATTAGGGATGGTAAAAAACATATTCTTGAATCTACCGAATTAGTTCCTGGTGATTTAATTGCTTTGCAAGAAGGTGATCAAATTCCAGCGGACGCCAGATTAGTTTCAGTTAATAATTTATATGTAGATGAATCTAGTTTAACAGGAGAAAGTTTTCCTGTTATTAAAACAATAGAAAAATTTGATAAAGAACTTTCATATTCAGAACAAACCAACATGATTTTTAGCGGTTCCTATGTTACCGAGGGAAGCGCATTTGCAATTGTAACAGCAACAGGAATTCTCACCGTTATGGGGCGATTAAAAGGGGTGATAGAGAAGGTAGATACCAAAATACCTTTATTGAAAAATATTGAGCGAATAGCATATGCAATACTTTGGGGTGTTGCATTCATTTGTATTGCGTTATTTATTGTAGGGTTTTTTACAGGTCAGGATCTTAAATCTCTTTTAACAATGTTAACTGCGTTGTTTATTTGTGTTGTTCCAGAAGGATTGCCTGTCATTGTTACTCTTGTTTTGGCCATGGGTGTAGCTCGCATGGCTAAAAAACAAGTTTTAGTTAAACGTCTAGCAGCAGTTGAGGGTTTAGGACAAGTCAATGTTATTGCTATAGATAAGACTGGTACTCTTACTAAAAATAAAATGATTGTCGATAAAGTCATTGTTGATGAAAAAATTCTAGAAATAGAGGAAGTTAAAGATAAAAAAAACTTAGGTCTAGCTGCCGCATTATTAAGCAGCGTTCAAATAGATCAATCTAAGCGAGGGGTCAGGATTAAGGGGGATCCAACTGAAGCAGCATTGACTCATTTTGGGGAGATTTTTGGTTTTACAAAAACTGAAATAGAAAAAAAATTGGATTTATTTAAAGAAATTCCCTTTAACCATGAGCATAAAATTAAAGCTGTTATTTTTAGAGGAAATCTTCCGGAGACTTCTTTGACGTCTGATACAGTACAAGTTTTTGTTTTGGGAGCTCCTGAAAGCATTGATAATTTTTTAGATAATTCTTTAAGTGCACAAACAAAAGATAATTTGAAGTCTCTTTCTAATGAAGGCTTTAGAGTCCTTTCCCTTGCAAATAAAACGTTGAATTTAGATGAGTGGAAAGAATACAATCACAAATATTTTAAAAATGGTGCAACAGAAGGTTTTTATAAAGATGCCCTTAATAACTTGTCCTTTTCATGTATTTATGGAATTCAAGATGAGCTTCGTGAGGGAGTTAATGAAACTGTTAAGTATGCTAAAGATAGTGGAATTCACGTTGTAATGATAACTGGTGATTATTTAAATACAGCTAATGGTATGGCTAAAAAAAGTGGGATATTGAAGGAAGGAGAGCTTTCCGCAATTGGATCCGATTTATATCAAATATCAAATGAAGATTTAGAACGAACAACTGTTTTTGCAAGAGTATTGCCACAAGAAAAGTTAGAGGTAATACAAATGTTTAGAAGGACTGGCCATGTTGTTGCTATGACAGGGGATGGTGTAAACGATGTTCCAAGTTTAGCTGCTGCTGATTTAGGAATTTCAATGGGGCAAATTGGAACAGAGATAGCAAAAGAAGCGTCAGATATTATTTTACTGGATGACTCATTTGGCTCTATTGTTGAAGCTATTGAGGAGGGTCGCCATATTTTTAATACATTGAAAAAAGTAATTCTTTATTTTTTTTCAACCAATGCTGCAGAAATTTTAATTGTGATATTTGCAATGATTTTAGGTTTTCCGTTGCCACTTTTGGCAATACAAATTTTATGGCTGAATTTGGTGACTGATGGATTTTTGGACTTGGCTTTATCTATGGAGCCTAAAGGAGAATTGGCTTTAAAAAAAATACCGCCCAAAAAAGGTAAAATGTTAGTCGATAAAAGTCTAATAATTAGAATGTTATTTATGTCTATTCCTATGGCATTAATTAGTTTGTATATTTTTAATTTTTATATAAAAGATGGTGAGATTAAAGCAAGAACAATGGCTCTAATTACGATGGCAATTTTACAATTATTTAATGTTTGGAATTGCCGATCTAATAAGGATTCCATTGTCACTGGTTTTTTTAAAAACAAATATTTGTTAGCTTCATCAATTTTTGTTTTTCTATTGCAACTTATTATTGTTCATATGAAACCTATGCAAGTACTTTTTAGAACAGTTAGGTTAAATTTTTTTGATTGGTTTTTAATATTACTTGCAGCATCAGTTATCGTTTGGGTCGAAGAATTGCGAAAGTTTTTTTTACGTAATAAAACGACATAAGTTTTTTCCTTGACATAGAAATGGGTGGTTGATACCATTTTGTTAATTGAAAATATAGTTTAAGACGTCCCTAAATGAACAGTACTTAATTGTATTGTTCGCCCCCCCAACCCTCCGACTTGTTCTAAGTTGGAGGGATTTTTTTACGCACAAATAATGCGACTAGATGGGCCTTCTGTCACTTGTCCTTCAACTTGGAAAACAGCTCTAATAATGTAGCACCATTGGTATTTAGATTTTGGTTTGTCGTAAAATATTGTTTTGATAATTAGATTTTTATTGATTGGATTTTTTCTAATAAATTTACCTTGAATAAAGCGATATACAAAATATCCAATCAACCTGTCTTCCTCTATTGGATACCACTTTAGGATGTTAATTCCATTTTCTTTTTTAATAGAAAAACCTTTAATTGATGGTAAAGTTAATCGATTTACTTTGGCAGGTAAGTTGACTTGTTCATAATGAAAAAAATGTTTCTTTTTTTTACCGCATTGCGGCAAAAGCAATCCTGCAAGGATTAAGACAAGAAGTTTTCGCATTTAGTTTTTATGTTTGTTATGGCGTAAATATTTTAAGATTATTTCTTTTCGTTTTTTATTTTGGCTTCTTTGTTTTGAGTTTTTAATAATTCTTTAAGCTTCTTTTTTTCTGGCTCACTTTGAAGAAAACTTATTTTGAATTCTTCGACATAAACTTTAATTTTATTCCAGTTTTCTGTTGTAATATCGCCAGTTGTTAATATTTGATTATATGTTTCTGGATATATATTTTTGATATAACTGGTAAACCGTGTTGTGAATGGTTTTATATCGCTTAATTCTAAATCATTTAAATAATCTTCTTTGAGCAAAAGTAGCGAAATAACTTCGTCTGCAGAAGAATAAGTTTCTCTTGGCTTTTGTTTTAAAATTTCTATAGCTCGTTTTCCACGATCTAAAGCTTTTTGGCTAGTCTTATCAAGTTCTGATCCAAATTGTGCAAAAGCTTGAAGATTATCATACTGTGCTAACTCTAGTTTTAAGGATCCAGATACTTTTCTCATGGCTTTTGTTTGAGCTGAAGATACACGTGAAACAGATAAACCAATGTTAACTGCAGGCCTAATTCCCATGTTAAACAAGTTTGTATCTAAAAATATTTGTCCATCAGTTATGGATATTAGATTAGTAGGAATATATGCAGTTATATCGTCGCCCTGTGTTTGAATTATAGGAATAGCGGTTAGGGAACCACCACCACTTTGGTCTGAGAGTTTGGCTGCTCTTTCCAATAGTCTTGAGTGTATATAAAATATGTCACCAGGATATGCTTCTCGTCCAGGAGGTCTACGTAAAAGTAATGAAAGCTCTCGATAGGCAATTGCATGATTGCTTAAACTATCATAAATAATTAATACATCTTTTCCCTGTTTTGCTAAATATTCGCCAATTGAACAACCTGCATAAGGAGCTAAAAACTGTTTTATAGCGCTGTCTTTAGCATCAGAGCTAACTATAGTTGTGTATTTTAAAGCATCGTTTTGTTCAAGTAGACTTATTATTTTTGCAGTATTTGCTTGCTTTTGGCCAATATTAACATAAATACAATTAACATTTTTGTCTTTTTGATTGAGAATAATATCGATGGCAATTGAAGTTTTTCCGGTATTTCTATTTCCCACGAGAAGTTCTCTTTGTCCTTTTCCTATGGGTATTAGACTATCAATGACTGTTATGCCTGTTTCTAAAGGTTCATAAACAGGAACTCTATCTACTATACCAGGAGCTGTTCGTTCTACTGGCATAGTATGAGTTGTCTTTAGTGGTCCAAGAGCATCTAGGGGTTTTCCTACTGCGCTTACAACCCTACCCAATAATTCTTGACCAACCGGTATACGTAAAACTTCGCCGGTTCTTTTTGCAACTTCTTGTTCTGTTACAGGAATAGTGTTATCTAGCAAAACAGCAGAAACATAGTCTTCACTAAGGTCTAAAACAATACCGTAATTACCATTTTCGAATTGGATCAATTCACCATAAACTGCATTTGAAAGCCCATATATTCTGGAGATTCCATCGCCTACTTTTATTACTGTGCCAATTTCTTCTAGTTTTTGTTGGGGTTTTTCACTTAAAGATTTTTCAAGTAACGATATAAGGTCGGTTTCTTTTTCTAACATTGTATACCTTTTATGGTAATTGTTTTGCCTACTTTCATGAGTTCTTTTCTAATTGATCTTTCCCACAGAAAAGAAGGACTTTCTATTCTCAATCCAACTATTAAGTCTTTATCTAAAGTAAATTCTGTTCTTATGTTTGATTTGCTCAAAAATCCTATTAATTTTGCGACTACACTTTTTTCTTGAGTTGTTAAGACATGAGAAGACTTAACTCTAAAAAATTCTAGATTTGTTCGTTTTGCATATTCAAATCTTATGTGTTTTAAAACCTTATGCAGTATTTCTATTCTACCGTTAATTAATAGGATATTTACTAAAGTAAGTATAGGTTGCTTAAATTGAAAGAATTTTACAAGTTTGCTTGTTGCCAAGAGCTTTATTTTTAATTCAATGCTAGGAATTCTTAAAGATATATAAAAAAACCTATTTTGATTTAAAAAATCTTCTAATAGCGTTAACTTTTCTATATGGCCTATAGAAAGTTGATTGATGTATAAATTTAAGAAGGCAGAGGCATATTTTTGGGCAATTGTATTTTCATTCATAAGACGACTCTTTTAGCTCGCAATCTTTTTCTCTAACTGCAATATCAGTTTTGTTAATAAGTGTTGGCCTTCTTTTTTTGAATACTCTTCAAACTCTTTTCGGGCAAGCTCTACAGCTTTTGGCACAACTTCTTCTTGGATTTTTTCTATATACAATTGCTGGTTTTGAGCTTCTTGTTTTATTCTTATTTTTTCTATTAATTTTTTATTAATTTCTTTAACGTTGTTTTTATGCGTTAATAAAGCCCGATGCCAAATTTGAATTTTCTTCTCAATCTTATCAAAGCTGTCTTTTTGTTTTTGTATTTTTTCATCAATATGATGAATTGTTAAATGTGTTAAATTTTGTTTATTTCTCAAAGAGCGACTTCGTTCTTTTGCTTGCTTTATTATTCCATAAATTAATGGTAAAGCGGCGACTTTTATTATTTTGTAGAGCAAAATTCCGAATAAAATAAAAATAGTTAGTTCGTAACATATGTTTAAAATTTGATTTAAGCTAACGAACACGTGGGACCTCTTTTAAAATTATCTTTTTTATCTTGCCTGTTAAGCACTTAACTGTTGCAGCGTTACGTTTATAACCAATTATCGACTTAATTCCAGGGGGTTTTGTTTTAGGTAGGGGATATTGTTCAATTATTTTTTTTTGAAACGCAATTAATTCATCTTTTTCTAGATGTTCTTTATCTATTATTTTAGCTTCATTTTGTGCTATTTCAGATAAGATAGCTTGTTCTTCTAATTTGCGCTTTTCTAAAGATTGTATTACAGGGGAAAAAATAAACTTATTTAAAACCCTGTAACTTACATAGAAGTTCAATATTTGTATAAAAAAAGTAATATTGATTTCCATTTGTCGTTTTTATAAAGCTCTGCCCCAAATAATTAACAATAAAGCTATAACAAAGCAATAAATAGCAGAGGATTCTGTGATTGTTAGAGCTCCGTACATAGTTTTGGATATCTGCCCATAGCTTTCTGGTTTGCGACCAACAGCTTCACAAGCCTTTGCCCCTGTTAATCCTTGTCCTAGAGCAGGTCCTAGGGATCCAAAACCCATACAAAATCCTGCACCAAGTAGAGCAGCTACTTGTGCCCAATTTACAGTTTGTATTTCTACGGCCATGTTTACCCCTTCTACCTTAGAATTAATAATTTCAAGATTTGAATCACAGTATGAAACGGATAAACCTTATTTGTCAAACAAAAAGGGTTTATTTATCAATATTTTTGAGTTTTTGAGCATTTTTTAAGAGTTAAGGGTGGCCTTTTGACTACAAAGACTGTTTTGATAAGTTGGTAGTATGCTTTAGATAGTTTAGTTAGGGGAAATTGGAGGTTACCTGTTTCTTTTCTTTTTAATCTAAATTAAGTCTAAAATTTAAAAAAATATTCTGTCGAAGGGATACTATATGAAATTTTCAAAAAAAATTAATCATTTAATTTTGGCCGCGTGTATTTTGTTTTGTGGAAAAACAATAGCTTCAAATCAAAATCAAGAGATGGTAACAGTAAATGGTAGATCTGCAGTTGTTCCATGGACAAAAGAAAGTAAAGCTAATTTAAGTAATAAGTCAGACAAAAAAGTATTGATGAAGGTTTTAGGGGATCTTTCTTCTTCTGAGAAGCCTAAAAAACTAGTTACGGAATTACAAAATGTTCTTGATGGTAAAAAAAACTTGAACAAGCCGGCAGATCTTGCTTTTTTATTTCTTAAGTTTCCTAAAAATGCCAATGATTCAGTTAAAAACACTAGTATTGAGCTTTGTACTGAGCTATCAAAGAAAGAGCTAGTTGAAGATGCTGATATTTGCAAAAATGCATTGACTTCTAATAATGTATTCACTTTATATACTTGGCTTAAAGGCTAAATTCTTACAAATAATTTTCTTAAAGAAGGGTGATAATGAAAAAAAGTCTAAAGGGGGCTTTGCTCATAGGATTTTTGTTGTGCTCATTTTTAAAAGCGAGTACATCTTTAGACATTTATGGAATAACCAATGTTCCATGGTCATCTAAACAACAAGCAAAACTAAATACAAGTCGTCAGGACAAAAAAGAGCTTATGCTAATTTTAATTAGTGCGGCTAGACGTTCAGTCGTATATTTTCAAGCAGCTCCCATTTTTAAAAATATTTTAGAATTACTTAATAAGAGAGATAGAAGAAAAGTTGATAAGTGGGATGTAATAAAGAAATTTGCCTGGTGTCGATTTAAAGACGGTGTTGATGCGGAAAAAAAATCCAGAATATTAAGCGTAGAAGTATATAACATATTGCTTTTAGCTGGCCTTTTAAGGGATTTTGATATGTGGACAGCAACCTTTCAAGCTTCCGGAACGGATGCGATTAAGCCGTTTGTAAGATGGCTTAATAACGAATAACTTTATAAAAATTTTTGTAGTTAAGGGCGCTAATTTTAGCGCCCTTATTTTATAATTGAATTTGAGTATTTTTATAATTTGGAGGGATTTGTGGGTTGCTGAAGTTTGTTAAAAACATTTTAATTTTTTCAATGTGCTGATTTTGAACGTTTTCGTTAGTTTCAAATTCTTCATTACAGTTAAGGACCAGGATGGGAATGTTCTTTAAACAGTTGATGATTTCTTTTTGGTCGATTAGCCAATCATTATGTTTTTTATCTAAATTGTACAAATACTCTAGAGGTATGTTGGCTTCTTCTGAACGAGCTCTCTTTTGCAATCGTTGATAGCAAATTTCTGGGTCTGTTTTAAGATAAATGAAAGCAGTTGGCTTAGGGGCATAATTTTCAACGAGCCAAACAAACCATTCTTTATAAATATTCCATTCTAATGGAGTCATTGTTCCAGATTCAAAACAATTTTTAGCAAAACAATATCTATCGCAAAATACTGATCTTTCGAGAACTTGAATGTTTTTGTCAGGATTTTGTTTTAAATTTTCTATTTGAACTTGTATTCGGCTTATGAAGGCATATGACTGGAAGGTATAAGCCCAGCGTTTTGTGTCTTTGTAGAAAAGATCTAAAAGATTATTCTCAGGATCAGATTTTTGCCATTTATTGGTAGGTTCTGCTACAGGATCAATTTCAGGCATTTTTTGTGAGAGAATTTTTAGAAAAGTAGATTTTCCTGCTCCGATATTCCCCTCTATAACTAATATTTTTTTGGACTGTTTGTTTTTTTGCATAACAGTTTTCTCCCGTCAATTTAGACTTAGTTCAGAGTTTTTTTGAATTAGAATAATAATTAGTGTTAAAGTTTATATAGTAAAAAAATTAAAGGCTAATTGTTTTTATAAATTAACTAAAAAGTACGTTGTAGTAGGGGCAAATTGACATTTTGGTGTATTTCTGTATTAAATTAGTTAGTCTAAAAATTATTAATCTATAAGTCTGTTTAATACCATTTGTTTATTTTTGTTAGGGACGGACGACAGACGGGATTTATTATTTATGAAAAATTTGAAAAAATTATTTTTATCAATTTTATTAATTTTTTTATCTTCATCACCGCTTATTTGTCAAAATGATGAAGACGATGATGATGAATGGAATCTTACAAACTTAACTTTTGATGATAAACGAGAAGAAGACTTAACAAATATAGATATTGAAAAAACCAGAGCAATAAGTCAGGAAGCTGTTGCTGCTTTGTTGGTTAGTCAACTTAATAAACCTATAGTGGATAAAACGTTTTCTCCTAGGGGGTCTAGGGAGGCTTATTATTTAGTTCCTGCCAGATCCAGAAATTTAAAAAAGTATAAAGGATTTTCGTTTACTCCTTTTTATAATCACACGAGTTCTGTTAATTTTGCATTGGGTGATGCATTTAGCTTCGATTTCGATAATGTTGAAGATAAAGAAAACTTTTTCAGCTATTTTTCAGACAATCTACAAGCGCAAAGTGTAGAGGATTTCGCAACTCTTTTAGGTCTAGTAAAAAATTTAAGGATTGAGCAGAGACAGGTTGGTTCACTTGTTCAATGGGGTTTAAATCTTGGATCAGTAATATTTTCTATAGATTCATCTATTTTGTTACTTGAAAGAAACTTGAAAACTACTAAAGCAGATGAAGATAGAATCAGAGAGTTGGTGGAAGACTTTTTTGGGGCAGATCAAACAGATCAAATTGACCTAGAAGGTGAATTTGTAAGACAGAGATTAGGAATAGGAGATACCAGGCTTAATTTGGCAGTTAAGGCTATAGATCTAAATAGTTTTAAATTAAATTTAGGTTTAACTGGAATTTTTCCGACAGCGGTTGGTGCCTTAATGGATGGACATTTTGAAAGTCCTAAAGATTCACCACTAGAACAGTTGCAGGGCTTTGGTGACGATCTTATGAGAATGAGAGATCTTCTTTTGAAACCAGATCTTGGAAATAGAAAGCATTGGGGTGTTGGAATATTTGCAGAAGCAAAGTTGTCAGTTTTTAGGGATACGTTAGATATTTGGTCGCGTGTAAGATTTGATGATTATATTCCTGGTAAAGAGCAAAGATTAATATTGTTTAAGAAGAGAATCGAGCGATCTCAGGTTGAAAATAATTTTTCAACTCTACTTGAAGATTTTAAACGTCAATATCTAGCGCCTACAGCGTTTAACTGTGTAGTGAATCCTGGAAGTGTTTTTAATACTACTATTTTTGGAGATTATAAGATTTCTGACCGTTGGACATTTGGTTTAGGCTACGATTATTATTTGAAACAAAGAGAAGAGATTGAAAAAATTATTTCTTCTGATGAAGAAAGTATCGGTTCTAATGTTGAACTTACTGATTTAAATATAGGTAAAGCGGAAGATTTACCTGGAAGTCAGCACAAGTTTATGTCAGAATTAACTTATAATATTAAATTAAAAAATTCGAAATTAAATCTAGGCCTAGGAGGGGACTACTCCTTTTTTGCTGATAATATGGGAAACGATTGGACCTTATTTGGCAAGGTAGAATGGCGATTCTGAAAGGTTAAAATATGAAAAAAAGCTTTATTGTTCTATGTTTACTTTTTTCTTCAAATTATTTAAATGCGAATAAAACTAATCCATTAAAAGATAATTATTGTGTAAACACTATTTTTAGTGGAATAGGTAGTTCGTCCAAGGCTGGTGCATTTGTAAAAGAAATAAAAGATTCTGGAGAGTGTGCAAAGACAACAATTAGATTTTTAAACGTTATGAAAAGATGTAACACAGAAAAAGATCTGCTCAAATTAAAAAGTGATATAGAAAAAAGCTTTTCCCAAAAAATAACTTTTTCTACTACAAACGAAGATATGAGCCTGGAAGAGAAAAATTTAGTAATTAAGCAGGAAGTTTTTAACTTTCTGAAATCGCAATTATTGGATCCTAGGGCAGAGTTTTTTGGTTTATTACATGAATTTTCTTATCTTTTAAAAGAGCCAGTAAAGCTTAGTTTAGGAAAATCTAATAAAATTGATTTAGATAATTCTATTATTTTGGGTTTTTTGACTACACCTAAAGAAAATGCTCACAAGTATTTGCCTGAAAAGCTCAACGACAGTGCCTCACTCAAAAAGGTTTGTTTCGAGTTTGTGATTTTTTGTCATGATTTATGGGGGGTGGTTCCTGATAGTTTAATGCATAAGTGGCATTTGTGGTTAAAAGAAAACGAAAATAAAGAGATCAATTGAGCTGCTCTTGCTAACGAAGTAAAACATATATTTTAATAAAAGCATTTTAAAATGACGCAGTCAGAAATTAATGGCATTTTAGAAAAAATTGTATTTCAAAGTCCGGAGACGGGTTTTTCTGTTTTTGTCGTTAAAGTTAATTCTAAAGAATCAGTTACAGTTAGGGGGACGTTTCCGTCTCTACATCAAGGAGAACATGTTAATCTTAGGGGGAGATGGGTAAAACATCCAAAATTCGGTCAACAGTTTGAAGCCTCAGAATGTATTTCTAAACTCCCATCTAGTGTTCAAGGTATAAAAAAATATCTAGCTTCTGGATTAATTAAAGGAATCGGTCCGAAATTTGCAGAACGAATTGTAGAAGTGTTTGGTGAAAACACATTAGAAATTATCGATAATAATCCAGAACGACTTCATAGTGTTGGAGGCATAGGCGAAAAGCGTGTGTCTTTGATAATACAGGCTTGGAAAGAGCAAAAAGAAATTTCAAGAGTTATGGTTTTTCTACAAGACAAAGATATTTCTACAGGATTTGCTGCTAAAATTTTTAAAACTTATGGGCAAGAATCAATAGCGAAAATTCAAGAAAATCCTTATAGGTTAGTGGAGGATATTTGGGGTGTTGGTTTTAAGAGCGCAGATAGTGTAGCCCTAAAATTAGGATTTGAAATAAATTCTTTATTTCGTATAAAAGCTGGTATTTTATTTTTTCTTTCTGAAGCATCGACGGATGGACATTTGTATGGAGAGCTTGAGTCCATTAGAAATAATACTTTAAAACTTTTAGGATTGGATGATTCATCATTAGCCTTAATCAAACGTGCTTTGCATGATTTGTTTGAAGAACAAAAAATCAAACTTTTAACTTTTCAGGATAAGCACTATTTGTCTTTGCCGAAATATTATTTTTCTGAAAAGGGAGTTGCAAATAAAATATTGCGGCTCAAAGATCATAAAGATGAACTAAAATTTGATTTTGAAGCTATTTATAAAACGCTTCAAAAGAAGGATTCTAGAAGGATATTGCTAAATGAGGATCAACAAAAGGGAATTTTAACTTGTCTTCAAAATAAAGTAACAATTATTACTGGTGGTCCTGGTACTGGGAAGACTACGTTGCTTAAAAAATTATTAGATGTGTTAGAAGAGACAAAAGTTCGCTTTGCGCTTGCTGCGCCAACTGGTCGTGCTGCAAAACGGATGTTTGAAGGTACGGGCAGAAATGCACAGACATTACATCGATTATTAGAGTTTTCTCCAACAATTATGGATTTTACAAAAAATGAGCAGAATGCCTTAGATGTTGATTATTTAATTGTTGATGAAGCGTCAATGATCGATGTTTTTTTAATGCATGCAATTTTAAGGGCTATGCCTTTTCGTGGACGTTTACTTCTTATAGGAGATATTGATCAATTGCCTTCTGTTGGAGCTGGAAATATTTTGGGAGATTTAATTTCTTCCGGTGTTGTGGAAGTTGCATTTCTCAAACAAATTTTTAGACAGGCTCAGGATAGTTTAATTATTGTTAATGCTCACAAAATTAATAATGGAGAATTTCCTATATCAAGAGAAGATTCTTCTAGAAGAGATTTTAAATATTTGGAGGAAGATATTCCAGAAAATATTTTTGGACATCTTAAAAAAATTTATACGGTTGATTTTCCTAGAAAAGGAATAGATCCAAAAGAAGCCATTGTATTATGTCCTATGAATAGGGGGGTTGCTGGAACAAATAGAATCAACCAGGAATTACAGATGATTTTAAATCCTCAAAAAGATCCAGATAAAGAGATTATGCGCTTTGGTCAGGCTTATAGGGTCAATGATAGAGTTATGCAAATTCGTAATAATTATGACAAATTTATTTTTAATGGAGATATTGGTTTTATAGAAGATATCAATAAAATTGACCAAGAAATTAAAATTTGTTTTGGTGAACGAACACTAACTTATGATTTTTCAGAGCTAAATGAATTAGTCTTGTCTTATGCTATTTCGATTCATAAGAGCCAAGGGTCAGAGTTTAAAGTGGTCATTGTTTCTATTTTTATGCAACATTTTATTATGTTAAGACGTAATCTAATTTATACGGCTCTTACTAGGGCAAAAGAGTTTTGTTACTTTGTTGGTGAGGCTAGGGCAATTGCGATGGGTATCAAGAATGATAAGGATATTGAGCGCAATACGTTTTTAAATGAGTTTTTAACAACCGATTTAGAGGCAAGATGAGGATGGTAGAGAATAGCTTGAAGTTAAACAAACAAATAGATTTAATTAAAGAAAACTTTTTCAAAAATCAATTTCTTGCTGAAATTTATAATCGTTATGACGAAATAAATTTACCCAATTGGTATTTGGGTGCTGGTTGCATAGCACAGACTATATGGAATGTTTTTTCCGGTTTTGCTCCAAATGTAAATATAAAAGATGTTGATATTGCTTATTTTGACTCTTCCGATTTGTCGAAAAAGTCTGAAGAACTCAAAGAAAAAGAAATTCAAAAAAAGTTTAAAAGTCTTCCAATTAAATTTGATGTTAAAAATCAGGCTAGGGTTCATCTTTGGTACAAAGATTGCTTTGGTTATGATATTCAACCTTATTCTTCTGTAGAAAATGCAATTAATACTTGGCCTACAACAGCAACAAGTTTGGGGATGAAAAAAGAGAACGATAATTTTGTTCTATACTCTCCTCATGGCTTGAGTGATTTGTTAGATATGGTGGTACGTCCCAATAAAGCTCAAATTACTAAAGAGATTCAACGGTGGAAAGAATGTTGGCCTAAGTTAAAAATAGTTTCTTGGTAATCTTGTTGTTCTGACTAATGTCTAGATTTTTTTTAGATAATTTTTCTAGTTTAATTTTGTTAATTATAATTTTTTGAATTGCAAAGTTAATGAATAAATTTGATTATGATTTGATAGTTCTTAATACATATTTAGAAAGGAGAATGGTGAAAAAAAGAAAAACTTCTAAAAAAAGAACAGTAAGGAGAACTTATAAAAAAATGCCAACATGGGGGGTTGCTGTTGTTGTAGTATTAGCAATTATTGTTCTTTTATTATTATTAAAACCTATGTTTTTTAAAGTGATGTTTGGCTATAAGCCTTGGTGTTGGTATAGATAAGGTTTTTGTTATTGTGAATAATCGAAAACATACCTTATTACTGGGTGTTTTAGTCGCAATAATATTATTGCGACTTTCTTCTTTGAAGAGATACCTTACGACAATAAACGGGAAAGCCCACGATCTTCAGTCGTGGGATGAAAGAGTCTATGTATTTTTTTGATTTTGAACATATTTTTTAATTGTATTTTCGTTAAGTTTTCCAACACTATCAACATAATATGATCTAGTCCATAAAGTAGGTAATCTTGATTTTAGATTAGGAAATTCTTTTCTTAGTATGCGACTTGTATAGCCTTTAAATTGGCAAAGGATAAAATGGGGTGAATGCACGGGTTTTGCTTTGATAAAAAGATGAACATGATCCAACATAATATTAGCTTCTA
>JAGMEA010000025.1 GCA_023128415.1 Candidatus Babeliales bacterium | reverse complement strand
CTTTAGCCTTGGGTGTATGTCAGTTTTAGTTTCTGGAAAAATTGTGCCTGTTGTCAAAAATTATAATGATGGTGAGCTTTTTAGGATTGTTAGAAGATAAGCTATTTTGGTGATAGAGCCTGGGCCCGTTTTAAAAATAGTTTTAGGCGCCTATAATCATTTCCAGTTAAGAGAGAAAAGGTTTTGCTGAACTCACGCAACATTTCATTAGTTAAAAACTTGTATTCTTCTAATTGTTTTAATATTCCGAGCAAAAGTTCATCTAAATTTGTTAAATTACTCTCAAATGCGAATAACAAGTGTAAATAATCGGTATTTTTAAAAAAGATTTGGATTAAATCTTTTTTGCTTGTTGAAACAAAAGAGTGAATTTTACAAGGCTTGGGCGGAAGGACATGATACAAAACTCCCCTAGAGTCTAAATAACCTAAAATTTGAACTTTAAAGGTCGTTTTTAAAAATTCAAATATCTGTGGTTGCTCTTTTAAAAGTTCTTCTTCTGTTTTTTGATATGGAAAAGGGTATCGCATTGGATCCATAGATCCAGTTTGTACCTGAGTAACTACTCCTAGGGTGGTATGATTTTGATCTTTAATTTCGACTAGGGAGCTGAAATCAGGAAAGTCATCCCACTTCCAGCATTGTGCTGTATAATGGTTCAAAGTGCTCTCTATTACCTCTGCAAATGCATTTTTATTTAGCGAATTGGGCTTTAGTACCTTTTCTATTTCCATTTTATGCCTATTCAAAAAGTTTCATTTGTCCGGCTTTTTCTAAAGTGTGTCTAGCATTTCTAACATAGGTTTTTCTATGTATAATACTTTCTCCATGCCTACCTATTAAATTCCAGTGTTCCTTAGTAGCATATCCTTTATGCTTATCTAGTTTAAATGCAGGGAAGAGTTTGGACATTTTTTGCATGAGATTATCCCTTGTTACCTTGGCTACTATAGAAGCTGCTGCTATTGATGGTGAAATTATTTCTCCGTGTGGAAAATATTCAATATCCATATTCTTATGCTTGTAAGGGGGTTCAACCTTGAGTGGCATAGCATCTATTAACAGGTATTTTATGTCCTCTAGGCGAATCTTATATTTTTCTAATAGGAGAAGATAAGCACGCTTCATAGCTTTTAATGTGGCTTGGTATATGTTGTGTTTGTCGATTTCTTTCCAACTATAAATAACCGAGGCGTGCATTCCATTCTTGGAGATCCATTCATAAGCCAAAACAAGCTCTTTTTTGGACAGGATTTTAGAATCTTTGAGTAATGTATAGGTAGAATTTGGAGGAATTATCGCTGCAGAGACAACAACTGGTCCTGCTAGCGGACCTCTTCCAGCTTCATCTATTCCACATACTAGGAGCTTTTTCTGCCATGCAATTTTTTCAAAAAATCGCTTTTTATAAAAAAAATTGCGTTTTTTCATATAGTATTGCTTTCGCACTTGTTTGACAAGGGATTATTTTCAGGCAGACTTGTAATATACAAGCATTGAAGATCCAATATTAACATAGGAGAAGAATATGTCATTAGCATCTACAAATGAAAAATCGAGGGTAAAGGATATGTCCACTCCTTCGACAGAACTTCGCGTTAAGGAATTACTTAGAGAGCGTGGTTGGACGACTAAAGTTCTTGCAGAAAAAACAGGGATGTCTGAGAGTTATTTGACTCACATCAAAAATGGAACAAGGCGTTGGAATGAAGATGCTTTGAAAAAATTAGCTAAGGCGTTTGAGCTTCATCCTATTGATTTATTTGCTCAAAGAAAAAGCCGTACAGATGATGTAGAGAGCTCCGTAAAATTACCAGAAAAGACTGAAGTCAGCCTAGAGCTTAAAGTTGTGCCTGTAATGAACGAGATTCCAGCAAATCCTTCTCCTTATAACAATCAGTTAATGCAAGTTACAAGTGGGTATAAAGATATTTTTGTTCCCGTGTTTAACAACAAAGATGACTCTATGTTCTGTTATGTAATAGAAAATAACTCTCTTGCACCAAAATTTTTGAAGGGGGATTTCTTAATTATATCTCCTGAAGCATGGGCTAGATCTGGCGATATTGCTGCTGTAGAATACGGTAATGATAACCCAGTCAAAGCAATCATGCAGGTTACCTATATGGATGATTTTATTGTTTTAGAGCATGTTGGGCATAAACAATCCCCAGTCGCTTTAATAAGAGGTAAAGATTATTTCCGTATAATTGGTAAGGTAATTCATAGATATCAGAAGCTAGGCTAAAACTTCTAATTGATTATGCTTGTACAAGCCAAGTCCCTTTTTTGAGACTTGGCTTTTCTTTTGTCTATGTGGGCCATTTGGGCTAGCAATTGGCTTAATTTGGTGCTACAATTAAAATACTTTTTGTAGTTAGGTACCGTTAACGGATTGTTGATTCCGTTATCTCCTATTTCTTTAATTTATATATGGGGAACACAATGCTACGTTATGAAACGTTAATGCTTGCTCATCCAGATCTTAATGATGCTGATGCTGGCAAGATTGAAAACCAGATAAACGATATTATATCTGGGGGAAATGGTAAAATATTTTCCTTTGATAAATGGGGGAAGTACAAGCTTTCCTATCCCGTTAAAAGACACTCTTATGGGGTTTATTTACTAGCTCGCTATGAGTTGCCAGAAGATACAGCTTCACAGGTCCTTAAAGATCTTCAACTTTTTTTCAAGATTAAAGTTAATGACATTATATTTAGAGAAGTATTTAAAAAGCTTGATGCTGGTGATTCTCTAGATTATATGAAGCCTGAGCCTGTAGAGGGCGGAGGAGCAAGAGTTCCCTTTGAAACTCGAGCAAAAGTCGATGATACTGAACCAAAAAAGGCTGAAGAAGAAGAAAAAAAATCAGACGAAAACATCAACTCCTGAAGAGAGTGAAGAAGTCGAAGAATCTAACGAATAAGGATTAGGCGTGGGAAAACTTAAATTTAAAATTAGTCAAAGACTTGTTAGAAAAAAGATTAGAAAAAAACAGTCTTTTTTAGCGAAAAAGATTTGCCGATTTTGCGGTAGCGTAGAACAAGAACAATCTTTGGATTATAAAAATTCTAGCTTATTGAGAAGCTTTATCACTGAACGTGGTAAAATTTTACCTTCTAGAGTTTCAGGTAATTGCTTCTTTCACCAAAGACTTTTAGCTAAGGAGATTAAGACCTCTAGGGCTATGGCATTATTGCCTTACTCTCCGATGCATATTTAGCTTTTAAAGCTGTTAAAAGTTTTGACCCCAGGAAAAAAAACTGGGGTTTTTTATTTTTTGCGAATACGATTCATAATTTCTAGTAAAATAAAACACAGGCCTATACCAATTAACAATGATACAAAGATATTTGTAAAAATATTCCACCAAGGTATAAAACCACTTACTAAAAATGCTATTGATGTTGCTATTAATACAGGAAAGGCGTAGCTAAATTGTGTTTGTACATGATCTACTTCGCTACATCCAGTACTGCATGCTGCCATTATGGTTGTATCTGAAATAGGAGAAATATGATCTCCAGAAACAGCACCAGACAATATAGCTCCCAATACGGGAAATAGAAAAGATATTTCATTGATGTTTGCAGGGACGCTTGTTCTTAAAAAAGCCATAAGCATAGGTATTGCAATAGGGAAGAAAATAGCAACGGTTCCCCAGGATGATCCTGTTGCAAAAGAAGAACATGCTGAAGCAATAAAGAACATTACAGGAAATAATCTGATATCAATATTACCTACGAGTACTTTTGCTAAATACTGACCTGTTAATAAATCATCTTTAAGTAGGGTGCCTAAAGTCCAAGCAAGAATCAGAATGATTATAGCTGGCATCATTAATTTTGTTCCATCCAAGGAAGTTTTAAGAAAACTTTCAAGGTTTAATTTTTTTCTAAAATAGAGAAAAATGCTTGTACTGATCCATGTGATAAGTCCCCCTAAAAATAGGGCTATTGGCACTTCTGCATTTTGAAACGAATTAGTAAGATTGTTATTACCTCCAAGTAAGTAATAACCACCGGAGTATAAAATTCCCAAAATTATTGAAATTGATAGAGTGGAGATTGGAAAAATAAAATCCCCAATAGAGCAGCGATTTTTATTCGTTGGGCAAACGGACTTTATTTTGAAGTGGGGGGCATCTTTTCCACCAAAAAGATTCCCTGTTTTTTTTGCAATATCTTCATGTTTTGCCATAAGCCCAAAAGAAATCTTTCTACGTACTATGAACCACGATGTTGCAATAATAATAAATGAATAAAGGACGAATGGCAGAGTTCTTATGTAAACATAGAATGGCTCTGCTAGAACATAAGTATCTTTGTTAACAATATCGGAAACCCCAGATTTTTTAAGTTGCATGATTATTAATGCTATCCAGCTCGAGACTGGAGATAAAATACATAGGGGAGCAGCCATAGAATCTACTAAAAAAGCTAATTTTGCCCTAGGGACTTTGTATTGATCAGTTATGGGATGCATTACAGCTCCAACTGTTAAGCTATTAAAGTAATCATCCACAAAAAATAAAAATGAAAGCAATAAGGAGGAAGTTTCAGCACCCTTTTTAGTGTTTATTTTTTTACTAATAAAATTTCCATACGCATAAGCCCCGCCAGAGTGGCTTATGAGCGTTATAATTATTGCTAATATAATTAAAAAGAGGCATATAAATAGATTCCAATTTGACATAAACATTTTCCAGGAAACTAAGGTATTTAATTCAGTTGTTTCCCAGATTCGTTTTATTATCAAAGTTGCTGTGTTGGTTGGAGAAAAATCTGCAGCAATGAAGGCTGCCGATGTTATTCCGCAGAACAACGAAAAGACTACTCGTTTTGTTATAAATGCCATTGCTAAAGTTATTAATAATGGCAATAGCGAAAGTCCCGTATTATACATATAATCCCCAAATAAAGTTTGATATAAAGTTTATGATAACATAAAGATTGATTTTTGTGAGCTATAAAGCCCACAGACTTTTGATTAGCAGGGGAAATCTTTGAGCTTTAAATTATTTTTCTCCGTTAGTATAATTTAAAAAAGTTAATATTATTTAATTTGTCCAGAAAAAATAAAGAATGCTGCTGATTTTAAATTAATTTTATTTTCATATAGGCCGCATTTCAACGATCCACCCGGCATTTTTATGATAGTATCAACTTGTGCATCTATCTTTTTTAGTTTTAATAATGTAGTAAAGGCGGCAATTGTACCAGATCCACATGATAGGGTAATGCCACAGCCACGTTCGTAAACTAACATTTCGTATTTATTGTTCTCATTTTTCCATATAAATTCAACATTTGTCCCATGAGGAAAAGATTCATGCCTTTCAAACAATTGACCATTATTTTTTAGCCATTCTAAGGGCACCTTTTTAAAAACAATAAAATGTGGATTAGGTGCTAGGGCAACGTGTCCAATATAATCAACGTTACTGATTGTAATTGTTTTTTTACCCTTATAATTTGATAACTCGATATTTGTTTGTATTTCTAAATTTTTCTCGATTCTACAGTTGATTAATTTTGAGCTCATTTCTATTTTAAAATTTGAAGGAAAATTATGCTTGGTAAACAAGTGAAGAGCCACACAACGTAATCCATTAAGACACATTTCACCATTTGTGCCATCAGCATTAAAGATTTCAATTTTAGGGAACGATTTTTTTGTTAAAATAAGAACCCCATCAGCTCCTATACCAAAGCGTCTATCACAGATCTTTTTGGCTTTGTCTGAGTTGAAAAACGATGGTTCTTTGTTCGAATAAAAATCAAATAGAATGAAATCGTTGCCTAAAGATTGGTATTTAAAAAATTGCATTTTTAAAAGTTGAAAACCTTGCTTAAATATGCGCGCCCAGAATCTGCTAATATTACTACAATGATATCATCTTCTGTAAGCTGTTTAGCCTTATTTAGAGCGACTTCCATAACAGCTCCACTCGATAGTCCCACCAAAATTCCTTTTTTGGCTAGATCTTTGGTCATTTCAAAAGCAGGATTATCTTCTATTGGTACAACTTCATCGATTACTGACATGTTTAAAGTATCGCTTATAACGTCAACTCCAATTCCTTCAGTTTTATATTTTTTTGGGTATTGGGCTGAAAGTTTAGAAGTTGCAGCATCAACTCCAATAACTTTTATATTTTTGTTTTTTTCTTTTAAATATTTTCCTGCCCCAGAAATAGTTCCGCAGCTGCCCATACCACAAATGAAATGAGTTACATTACCATCTGTTTGTTCCCAAACCTCACGCCCAGTTGTAGCATAATGTGCTTGAGGATTAGAGATATTGTAATATTGGTTGGGCATGAATGCTCCAGGAATATTGTGTAATAATTCTTCTGCTTTTGAATGGTATCCATTTGGATCTTCTAATTGATCTGTATCGGGACAAACATATACTTCTGCACCGTAAGCACGAAGAGTTGAAACCTTTTCAGTGCTGGTTCTGTCAGGAACTGTAATTATTACATTATAACCTTTATAAGCTCCAATCATTGCCAATGCAATGCCTTGGTTGCCTGATGAGGCTTCTATAATTGTTCCACCAGGTTTAAGCTTTCTAGATTTTTCAGCTTCTTCAATCATGTACAGAGCTGAACGATCCTTGATGCTTCCACCAGGATTAAGGTATTCTAGTTTGGCCAAGATTGTTGGTTTAGTTCCAAAATTTAATTTAACAATCGGAGTATTTCCAATCAGTCCTAATAGATCTTTAAAATTTTCCATTTTGTCCTTTTTACATAAAAGAGTAGTTTTTTTAAAAAAGAGTATAGTAAATTTGCAAGATATTGGCATCCATCTATTATATTAATTAAAGCTGTTTTTTATTAGTGGAAGAGAATAATATGGTCCGCGTCCGATTTGCGCCTTCTCCTACAGGGTATTTACACTTGGGGAATGTTCGAGTTGCTTTATTAAACTATTTATTTTCCCGCCAAAAAAGGGGGACGTTTATTTTACGAATTGAAGATACGGATCGAGCTCGTAATGTAGACTTAGGCATAATCAAAATTATTGAGGATCTTTCTTGGTTAGGAATAGCATATGATGAAGGTCCTAAGGTAGGGGGAGATTTTGGCCCATATATACAATCCGATCGGACAAAAATTTATCAAGAAAAGCTGCAGGATCTTATTGAAGCCAATAAAGTATATAGATGCTTTTGTACAGAAGCCGAATTAAAGAAAAAGCGTGAATCCCAATTAAAATCTAATATGCCTCCTAAATATGACCGAACATGTCTTAGATTATCAGGCGACATGATCAAACAAAATCTTGTTATAGAAAAACGATTCATTTGGCGGTTGAAAATTAATGATGATGCTGTAGTTGAGATCAATACTATGGCTAGGGGGAAAATGTACTTTGAGCTTAAAAATTTTGGTGATTTTGCTTTAACCAGATCAGATAAAAGTTTTACTTTTTTAATGACCAATTTTGTTGATGACTGGCTTATGGGGATAACGCATGTTATTAGAGGTGAAGATCACCTTTCTAATACTGCAATGCAAGGGGCTTTGTTCGATGCTCTTGCTGTACCTTTACCTATTTTTTGGCATCTTCCTATGTTATGTTCAGAAGAAGGTAAACCATTATCTAAAAGAGATTTTGGTTTTTCCTTAGATGATCTTAAATTAGCTGGATTCTTGCCTCAGGCTATTTTAAATTACTTAGCTACCATAGGAGGAGGGTTTAAAGAAGAAGTTCAAAGTTTAGATTCATTGATACAAAGTTATAACTTTGACAATATTCATTCGACTGGTTCGATTAAATTTGACTCAGACAAGCTCTTATGGTTTAACCATAAATGGATAGAACGTCTAAGTAGCATAGAATTATTAGAGTATGCTAAGCCATTTTTAGAGGAGGAGTTTCCTGAAACAATGGATTTAGATGACTCTAGGCTTGTTTTTCTTTTAGAAAAAATAAAAACCGATCTCAAAACTCTTTTAGATTTAAAAGATGTTTTAAGTTTCTATTTTTTAGAGCCCCATATTGATCCACACGAATTAGAAGAGGAATTTGGGTTTGAAAACTATAATAAAGCTAAAAAAATTATTTTTAATAACATAGAAAACTTAAACAGGATTGATTTCTTCTTGGAGAGTATAAGGAAGGAATCTAAAGAAGAATCTCTTAAAATGAAAGAGTTACTTGGTTCCTTAAGATATATGCTCACAGGAGAGATTAGTGGCCTTTCAGTCCGAGATATTTTAGAAATGTTAGAGGCTGAGGAAGTTTTGCATCGATTAAATAAATTTAGGTAGCTCTTTTGTCTAGTGAAGGGATTATATCTCTAAATGATATTTAGTTGGTTTTTAAACGGTTAGGCAGCTTGAAAAGTTCCAACACAAAGCCTTTTTCTTTATAAAGATCTATTGTTCGAATAAAATCATCTTCATAATCTGGAGCGACAAAGAATTCTAATATGTCGTTTTTCTCCTTAAGTGCCCGGGTAAAACACCATGGACCCTCATTTTTAAGGTTTCCTATAATGAACCAAATCTTATTTTTAACAACTTTTGCCTGATAATATTCACAATACACTTTTTCCTCATTCTATTTTTTTAATTAATTCTATCTATTTTCTAAGAAAACCCCTAATTTTAAAGGCTTTTTCGAATGATGGAATTTTTATTTAAAAAAAAAGATACAAAATGTTGACAAACTGAAATAAAGATCTGTAAAATAAGGATGATGAGAAAATTTGAGAAGACTCGAGAAGGTTATAAAGCCTGTGTTTACACAGCGCAAGAAGGGTTAAACCTTGCTTTCTTACCTTCTCGTAAAAATTGAAATATTGAGAAGACTCGAGGTGGTTATAAAGTCTGTGTTTACACAGCGAAAGAGGAGTTAAATCCTGCTTCACTAACTACCTCGTTAAGCTCGAGAAGGTTATAAAGTCTGTGTTTACACAGCGCAAGAAGGGTTAAACCTTGCTTTGTTACCTTCTCGTAAAAATTGAA
>JAGMEA010000024.1 GCA_023128415.1 Candidatus Babeliales bacterium | reverse complement strand
CCCAAATTGATTTTGGTTCGACTCTCATTACCATCAACTGGTCTCCTGATGGTAAACATCTTGCTGTGGGGGGACATAATCCTACTAACAACAATGAATTACAGATATACAGTGTTGCTTATGAAGTAAAGGATGCCATAGTCAAAGTTAACGATGGACAAATAGATCTAGAAAAAGAACTAAAACTAAGCAATATAGTTTTAAGAACAAGTTAAACATATCCTTAATCCTTAATTAGACTGAATTATTTGGTTCTTAAGTTTGCATTTATTTATCAATTTATATTTTTAGAGCTTTCTCTACGGCAAAAATCAATATTATTTAGGCCATATTAAAAAACAAAGCTCTAGAAATTTATGCTTGATTATAAAAAATTTATCTGATAGCTTTCGCATTCAAAACACGGTCTTTAATTGGATTTCTGCATGAATAATAAAATAGCACTTCTTTTCGCCTTTATAGTTTCTAATAATTTTTTACTTTTTTCCGAACCATTTGTTTGTCCTAACTGCGGATTAGAATTAAAAATAACACGACTAAGTGATGTTGTTTACAAGCAAGCCATGCTTAAAGAATCCAACGCCAGAAAACTTAACGATTATGTAATTGAAGCATCACCCAAAGGTTTTATGCCCAATAAGGCCGAAAATAATCTTTTATTTATCAATAAAACAAAAGTAGTCATCTATTTACCTCAAAAAATAGAAAGCCAAATTTGTAAGAATCTAGCTTTAAAATCTTCAGAATTTGCTGATCTTTTACCACAGGAAAAACACGCTTTAATTAGACATCATTTTTCTGAACTGATTACAAAGCAAGGTTTTTCTATGATTTTTTCCAAAAAGTCCATTCCTTTTGCAACACAATTCAAAAGATCTGCAGCAGAAAAATCTAAACTAATTCAAGAGCTTGTAATAAAAAACTGGCAACTTATAGCCATTGCTGTAGGAGCATCCGTATTAACTACCTTAGTTACATGTAAAGTTATTTCTTCACAATCAAATGATGTTTCAGAAGAATTAGCAAGAAGAGCACCAGAAGCTGCTAATGCTCTTCCAAATAGAGGCCCCCTAGTACTTGGAGATAATCAACAACTTCAGCAGCCCATGCCCGTAGTAAAAATTGCTGCACTGAGACCCCTAAATAATTCGGCCAGGCAGCCAAAAATTTCGATACCACCACCTATACCACCAAAACCAAAAACATTTGCACAGCAACCTTCTTTTAATTTACAAAAAGCAATCATAAGAGAATTAGAAAAAAGGAGAGGAGCACCTGTACCACCACCGATGCCACAAAGCCCCCCAAAATCTAAACGTATACAAAGTATACATCTGCAAAATGCAATAAAACAGGAAGTAACCCAAAGAGTAGAAAGGGCTCAACGTAGAGCAAATGAAGAACGGGCACGCCAACTAGAAGAAGCAAGAATAAGGAAAGGGATACATAATAACGCAATAAAAGCATTTAATGGAATAATAAAAGAGTTAGGAAAAAGTATTCCTAAAACTGTATTAATCAAACCAGCATTTAAATTATTTATAAAAACAAGAAATGAAGATCCATGTAACTTTGGAGATGAATTTTGGAACGGTAAAATTAACAAATTAAGAGTTGCGATAAGACAAAGTCGAGCGTTTACAGCAGATGCTACTCGAAAATTAAGCCCATCAAAAGAAAGTGCAGCCTCATCTGCCCGAAGAATTTCCGCTGAAAGAGATCGGAGGGCACATCCTGAAAAGCTTATAGCACATGAGAGAGAATCTATTCAAGCCTCACAACAAATAGACCAGCTTTTTGAAAGATTAAACCAATCACTGGGAGATTTAGAAAACTTTAAAAATACCATGCTTGAAATACTAAATACACGCCCAGGATACAAAAAGCATGAAGAATCTTAAGTTTTTGGGTCTAATATTCTTGGTAAATTTTATCTTGATAAATTTTAATATTCTAGACGCTGATAGGATTAAAGATAATAAATCCGGAACAACAATATGCAGATATTGCGGATTTAAAACTAATTTACATAGAGACATAGCAATACATCTTTCACCGGATCAAAAAAAAATCTTGCTTGCCACAATTATAGAAAGAGGTGCAATAGTACAAGTATCAAATGCTATTAGAAATGAAAATATTCCTAGCAAAATAATTTATCTACCTCTAGAAATCGAAACTTCAATATGTATGAAACTTTGTGAATACAAAGAGTTTAAAAAATTATCAAAAAGAGTACGCCACCAGCTAATTGCTAATTCTCTAGCGATAGTTGTAGCTCTTTATCTAGAACATATAGATTACGAAAATTATATTGAGGTATAAATTAAATCTGATTCTGTAAAATTTTATTTCTATAATTCTTCATCAATTCAACCATAAAATGAAGGTTATGAATCGTTGCAAGAGTTAAGCCAACTAACTCTTTGGCTTTAAATAGATGATGAATATATGCCAAAGAAAACTTTTGGCATGTAGAACAAGTACAATTTTTTTCAATTGGACAAAAATTCTGAGAATTACTACTTTTGGCAATTCTTAAAAATCCCTCCCTAGTCAATAAAACACCATGTCTAGCAGCTCTGGTTGGATAAGAGCTATCAAACGTATCAATGCCCAAAGGTATGCATGCTTCTAAAGATTTTAAATCCCCTATTCCCAAAAGATGATTTGGCTTGTCTTCTGGTAATTTGGGCATTAGGAGGGCAAGCATTTTAACCATCTCTTCCCTGTTCTTTCCTAAACTTCCACCTATTGCAAAACCATCAAAGGGTAATGATGTTAAAATTTTACAACTTTCATTTCTTAAATCATCATATATACCACCATGCAAAACCGCATACATAGCTTGATTATTCGGATTTTTAAGATGTTCTTCCAAAGAGCGCTTTTCCCAACGATGAGTTCTATCCAAAGATTTTTTCAATTTATCGGGTGCTATATGATATGGCGTTAATTCATCTAGGGGAATAATAATATCCGCTCCTAAATTCTTTTGAGCAATTACAGAAGTTTCTGGCGTTAATAAAACCTTTTTTCCGTCCCTATAGGAGCGAAATAAAACGCCCTCTTCATTAATCTTTATTACTGTACCATCATTCCTTTTAAGCCCTTTGCTTTTTAACTCATTTTCAACTGAACCATAAGCAAGACTAAAAACTTGAAACCCTCCAGAATCTGTAATAATAGGCTTATCTCTGTTAATAAATTTATGTAACCCTCCAGCATCTCTGACAACCTCACTACCCGGCTGCAAAATTAGATGATAAGTATTACAGAACATGAGCTGCAATCCAATTGAATCGACAGTCTTATTGTCTAATGCTTTCAAAGTTCCATTAGTACCAACAGCAACAAAGTTAGGTGTATCTATATCTCCATGAGGAGTGGAAATTTTACCAACCCTAGCCCCAGATTTTTTAGATTTATATAAAACTTCAAATTTAAACTTTTTCATTTTTAACTATCTTTTTCGAAAAGGAGCTAAGGGGAGCTGAAATAAAAATAATAGATAGTTTTATTAGATAGCTAACAAACATGATGCTCAAAATTGAATTTAAAACCCCATAAAGACCTAAAAAACTAAACAATATTGTATCTAATAACTGAGTTGTCATAATTGATAACGTAGTACGTAAAACTAATTTTTCACTAATCATCTTTTTTAAAAAACTATAAAACCAAACATCAAATCTTGTTGAAATAAAATAAGCAGCAAAGGAGGCAACTAAAATCCTCGGCGCTGGAGTTAAAAGTTTTAAAAAATGTCCGTGTGCAGAATCAAAGGAACTAGGGATATAGAACAAATGCATTTGTGACATAAAGCCAAAGAAAATCATCGCTGCAAAACTTATCCAAACAGCAAGTTTTGCCTCCCTAGGACCAAAATACTCGTTTAACAAGTTTAAACCCAAAACACTGCCTATGATGAAAACATCACTACAGGTAGCATTGAAACCAACAAGAGTAATCTGTTTCAAAACAAAAAAGTTTGCTAAAACAGCCTGTAAGGCAATACAACTCATAAGAGCCTCTTTCCCTAATTTTAAGGCTCCCAAAGTACTAGCGGTAATAAAGATTATGTGTGCTAAAAATAGAATTTCGTTCATAAAGATTATTATAACAGGATTTTAGGTAGTTAAAAACGCATTAGTCCTAAATAATTGCATTGTGAAAGATAAAAAAACTAAAGTTACTGAAATCTTGGAGATCGCTATGAAAAAATTTCTAAAAATCTACAAATTGATATCAATGTTACTCTTTACATCTCAAGTCCTACCCGTTGGGAAGAATGATATAAGGTATGCAACAGGTCAAGCCCAAGGTGGTCGCGATTATCAAGAAGACATGTCACATTGCTCTGATGATGGAGAAAGTGATTGGTTAAGCTTTATTATGTGTGATGGACATGGAGGAAGAAAAGACGGAGGGCAGCCTCTTGTTGCTCAATATGTTGATAAACAACTTGAAAGAAAAACAACAACCGACCCATCATTCGGTGGCAGGGATGATATGAGTGGTGCAATAAGAACAGCACATTTAGCAATTGATCAAGAGATCCTGGAAGCTGGATATAAATCTGGGTCAACAGCCGCAACTGTTTGGATTAACCCCGAAGAAGATAGAATTATCGCCTCAGTTTTGGGAGATACAAATGTTATTTTTGCAAAAAGATCACATAACGGCTTTGCAGCATTTCAGCCAATTGTAGATCAAACATCTGGCCGAAAAGGACGCTGGGGAAAACTATATTATAGACCTGAAATAGAAGCTAAGGGAGGATTTATAATAAAAGTAGGACATACATATAGACTAATGGGCGTTTTAGAACCAATAAGAGGGTTTGGCGACGCCGCATTTAAACAACCCGATGTTTTAACTAGATGGAACAACACAAAACAATTGTACGCTCAAAAGTATCATAAACCCAACAATCCTATAACCGACAGTCTTGTTTTGTCCGATCCAGAAACTTGGGAAGGCAGAGCAAGTGACATTAGCTTTGTAGTCATTAGAACAGACGGAATCATTCTTCCCCCGCAACAAATTGTTAATTTAGTAGGACAAGAGCTAGATCAAGGTGGAACTCCAGATCAGGCAGTTAACAAACTTCTTTTTGAATCAGGACTTTATAAAGGCGATAATAAAACTGTTACGATAATAGACTTGGAAGGAGAAAGAAGAGCTGATCCCGAATCAGATGATCACTCTGTTAGAAGCACATGGAGCTGGCCTTTCTCTATAATAGAAAGAGATCAACCTAGACGTAGAAGGCCCTTACTTTTACCCGAAATCCAAAAGTCTTTTTTGACAAAGCATCCAGCTATAAGCTGTGCTGCTTGTACCGTTGGTGGAGTTTTAGTCGGTCTACCCGTAGAAGCAAGGTATAAAATAGCATACAAGGGATTTGAAGCAGCTAGAGAAATATGGGGAGAAATGCTTTACGGTAGCTCTAGCGACTAGAGCAAAATATCAAATCATGTTATCATTATTATCAAAAATTTGATAAATCTTAAAAGGAAAAAAATGGCATCTGATTTAACATTGGATAAAATAGTTGCTCTCTGCAAAAGACGCGGATTTGTATTTCCTTCTGCCGAAATATATGGCGGAATAAACGGTGTTTATGACTTTGGACCACTAGGCGCCCAAATGAGAAACAATATTAAAAACTTTTGGATAAAAAGTATAAAAAGCAACCATGATGTTGTACTCATAGATGGTTCAATATTAGGACCAGAAAAAGTCTGGACAGCTTCAGGACACATCGACAATTTTAGCGATCCAATGGTTGATTGCCAACAATGTAAAAAAAGATATAGAGCCGACGAAATAGATATTAATAAAAGTTGCCCAAACTGTGGTCGAAAAAATTGGACTGATGTAAGACAATTTCACATGATGTTCAAAACACAACTTGGCGCACTAGAAGGACACTCACAAAACGCATATCTTAGACCCGAAACAGCCCAGGCCATTTTTATAAATTTTAAAAATATCATAACTTCCTCTCGAGTAAAAATGCCTTTTGGAATAGCTCAAATAGGAAAAGCATTTAGAAATGAAATTACGCCAAAACAGTTTTTATTCAGAATGCGCGAATTTGAACAAATGGAAATGGAGTTTTTCTGCAAAGCTGAAGATTCTGAACAGTTTTTTACAGAATGGTTAAAAGAACGCATTGCATTCTATGACAGCATCGGAGTTGATAAAAATAAATTGCGCCAAAAAGAACATTCTAAGGAAGACCTTGCTCACTACGCTAAAATGGCTACAGATATAGAATATAATTTCCCATTCGGTTGGAAAGAATTAGAGGGGATTCACCATAGATCAGACTTTGATTTAAAACAGCATATTGAACTTTCAGGAAAAGATTTATCTGTTTTTGATGAAGAATCTAAACAATCATATGTTCCTTATGTTATTGAGTGCTCTGTCGGTCTAGACCGTTTATTTTTAACACTTCTTTTTGACTCTTATTGCGAAGACACAGTTGAAGGTGAAACAAGAACAGTTTTAAAACTTAACCCAAAAATATCGCCAATAAAAGCTGCTATTCTCCCACTAACAAAAAAACAAGTTGAATCAGCCCAAAAAATTTATAATGAATTAAAACAGAACTATGAGGTTACCCTTGATGTTTCTGGCTCTATAGGAAAGAGATACAGAAGACAAGATGAGATTGGAACTCCTATCTGTTTTACCTATGACTTTGACAGTGATACAGATAACAAAGTAACAGTAAGAGACCGTGATACAACAAAGCAAGAGCGTATATCGATTGATCATATTTCTGATTATCTCAACAAAATACTGAAATAATTATGAGAATAGTTTTTAAGCTTATTCGCCGAGTTTACGATTGGATGGGAACAAAAGTTCACTCTCCCTATGCACCACTCTGGTTAATAAGTTTATTTTTCATAGAAGCTTTTTGTTTCCCCATTCCTGTAGATCCGCTATTAATTCTTTTCTGTGTAGAAAACCCAAAAAAATCATTAACTTATGCCGCTATTTCAACAGTGTCGTCAGTCCTTGGGGGAATTTTGGGGTATACAATAGGTTCTTTGTTATGGGACGGAATAGGTAGCACTTTAGTCCAACTTTTAATATCACCAGAAGTATTTGAAAGTGTAAGAATTAAATATGCTATGTACCAAACCTGGGCCGTTTTAATAGCGGGATTTAGCCCCCTACCCTATAAAGCCGTTACGCTTTCTGCTGGATTTTGCAAACTGCCGGTTGCACCATTTATTTTTTATTCTATAATTGCCAGAGGCGCTCGCTTCTTCCTTGTAGGAAGTGCTATTAAAATATGGGGCGTAACAATTAAGGATTTTATTGACCGATACTTTAATCAGCTGATAGTCTTGTTTGTATTATTAGTAGGTTTTTGTGTTTGGGCCGTTAAATAAAGGAATTTTCAATCTTAATGAAACCCCGGATCCCTACATTTTCTCCTGGTAGAATTTTACTAGGTTCTTTTTTGTTCACTATCTCTGTAGGAACTTTTCTACTGTCATTACCAGAAGCCAGAACTGTAACTATGTCGTTTTGGGATGTCTTTTTTACAGCAACATCAGCTGTATGTGTCGCAGGATTAAAACTTGCCCCAATTTCAAATTTTACAACTTTTGGAAAATGCGTAATCCTTGCCCTTATACAAATTGGCGGTTTAGGATTAATGACCCTGTCTTTCTTCCTCGTCTCTCTTTTCTTAAATCTAGGAATGACAACTCAGTTAATTGCTGGAGAAATTTTAGAATTTAAAGTATGGAGCCGAATAAAAAATTTCTTAATACTTATAATCGGTGTCACATTTATAAGCGAAGTCATTGGAACATTACTTCTTCATCCTAAATGCCAAGAATTTGCAGATTTACATAACCCATGGTTTATCGCTTTTTTCACATCTGTATCAGCATTTTGCAACGCAGGAATAACATTGTTTGAAGATAGTTTAGTAAATTTTCAAATGAGCCCCCTGTCACTATTAACAATTTCAGGACTAATGTTTTCTGGAAGCATAGGCTTTATTGTATGGTATGATTTTGCCAAAATGCTTAGGGCCTATATAGAATCTTTCAAACACCCTCGTCCTTCTCCAAAGTTTTCTCTCCATACCAAATTAGTTATATACTCATCAGTAATTTTAATACTTTTTGCCAGCGTTGTTTTTTGGATTTTAGAACGCAACAATAGCTTATCTCATCTTGATTTTGGACACCAAGCTCTTAATTCTTTTTTTACAGGCATCTCGTCTCGTGGAATAGGCTTTGTAAGTTTTGCTATGGAAAAATTAAGATTACCAACACTGCTTTTGTTTTTGCCATTAATGCTAATCGGTGCATCCCCTGGATCAACAGGAAGTGGAATAAAAACAACAACTTTTGTAATCTTTGTTGCAACCCTAGTATCTATTCTAAGAAACAGGGAAGCAGTAGAAATTCGCAGACGTCAAATTCCAAATGATCAGATTTATAAAGTTGTAGCAATTATAGCTATAGCAGCATTTTGGATATTTGGAATAACCTTTATCCTACTGATAACAGAGGAAAGTTTTACATTTTTTCAAATTTTCTTTGAATCTGTATCAGCATTTGGATGTTGTGGGCTTTCTACAGGGATCACCCCAGGCCTCTCCTTAACCGGAAAAATCATTTTAATAATAACTATGCTTATTGGAAGAATAGGATCTTTTACCCTAGTGCTCGCGTTAAGAAAACGCAAAGAAAAACATCTTTATCAATATCCTAAAGAACGTGTAATGATTGGATAAACGGAAGAAGGTAAAATTATGAAGTTTTGTGTCATAGGACTTGGACGATTTGGTTATAAGGTCGCAGAAACTTTAGCCTCTCAAGGCATGGAGGTTTTAGCCATTGATAGAAGAGAAGAAGTTGTTGCTGACATAAAAGACAAGGTGACTCAAGCTATTTGTATGACAGTTACAGATATTAAATCTTTAGAAGCCGTTGGCGTAGAAGATGTGGATACGGCCATTGTGGGAATGGGTAAAAATATAGAACAGTCCGTATTAATCACTGCCCTTCTAAAACAATTTTTAAAAATTACTACTGTAATATCTAGATCAAACAATACAATTCATGAAGAAATCTTAAAGTTGGTGGGTGCCGATAAAGTTATTTTCCCTGAAGATGAAAATGGTGAACGCTTAGCCAAAAATTTAAGTTTTCCTTTAATAGACATTATTGGCATAACACCTGAATTTTCTATAACTCAAATTACTGCTCCTATAAAATTTGTAGGCAAAAACATTGGAGATCTAAAACTTCGTGAAAGTAGAAGAGTAGTTTGTATCGGGGTAAAAAAGGGTAAAAATATAGCACTTGTAGGATTTGACTACACAATTTTGGAAGACGATCAACTAATATTCGCCGGAGAAAATCACTATCTTGAGGGAATTGCCAGGCTCTCTGCAGAATAAAAGAAGGGCGGTTTTTAAGCCGCCCTTCTTTTAAAACTTAGTCTTTTTTGAAATTAAACTTCTTCTACCCTAATTACTGTAAGTGGCTGACGATGCCCCTTCTTAGTTCTACACTTTTTACGTCTTTTAAAAATAAAAGCGATTTTCTTTGTATCTTTTATATGCTTTATAATGCTTGCTTTTACAGCTGCACCATTAACGAAGGGCTTTCCCAATTCAATTTTTCCATCTTGTTTACGTAAAAGAACTTCCTTTATTTCAACAGAATCGCCAGCTTCTCCCTCAAGCTTCTCTATAGCCAGGGTTTTTCCGGGTATAGCTTGGTACTGCTTTCCCCCTGTTTGGATAATTGCATATTTGCTTAAAATAGACTGTTCTTGCTTCATAAAATTTTGTGCCTCTCAAAAAACCTTCCAGATTTCGTCCTTTTATTGTAACAAAAACTCAAAACCTGTCTATAGCAGCTCTTAGCTTATCAAAAACTTTAAAATATTGGCCTAAAACAGCTATTAATCTACTCTAAAACTATTCAAATAGTAAAGTTATATAAAGGAGACAACCAATGCTATCTAAACAGGTAAATATAGTAGCCTTAAGTCTTTTATTAGCACCTTCTATAATGACTGCTGATAAAATAGCAGTTTTTAATAAGATTTTTCAACCGAAACAAGATATACACACTGCTGTTTATCACTATAAAAAAGAAACTAAGCTGGTCAGCCTAATTCCATACAAGACTAAGACAATCTACGAAATAAAACGTAAATCATACCCTGAAAAAATTTCTAACAATGAATCCAAAAAAATTGATCGTGGAGGGCTGGTAGGCCTAGATAAAAGTAAGTTTTTAGTATATTCAGACGACAAAAATAAGCTTTCCTCAAACCTTAGCAAATCAGAATTTGATAGATTGGGACATAAACACTGTGAAGAACTAACTCAGGGACAATTTTTTTATATTGCGAGAGAAAAAAAGGACGGGAAAATCTCTGGATATAATTTTACAGAATACAACATTATAAAACCCGTTGTTGAAGCACTAGAAAAACTAGATTTCAGTCTTCCAACATCTCCTGTACCATTCCTTCCTGGAGTAACAATACCCAATATCTTTCCAGGATTCAACGTCATAAAAGATGCCCAATTCTTCAAAGCCATAGATCACATATCAAATAATCCTTATTCAACAAAAAGTGCTTCAATAAGGCAAAGTTCATCTATTCCAGAAGAAGAAAAAAATTACCTTAATAAAAAAGAACCGATTGTACAAAGCACTCTTAGTAAATTAGGAATTAAAACTAATGGAAAAGCTCCAAGAATAGCTCTCTGCTGTAGCGGTGGTGGATATAGAGCTCTCATTTCTACTGTTGGACTTTTGGAAGGACTAGAAGAAGTTGAATTATTAGACGCTATAACATACATGGCAACTTTATCAGGATCAACATGGGCCTTAAGCACTTGGATTTCTGAAAACGGAAATATAAAGGGGCTAAAAAATTACTTAATTCCATTAATAGAAAATGATTTAAAAACTACAAAATTAGACGAGTCCAACCTAAAAAGAATGTTTTTTACAAAGATATTATCCTTAAAACCCTTAACTTCAATAGATATATGGGGTGGATTATTAGGAAATAAGTTTTTATCGAATAAAGGTAACAAAAAGTTTGAAACCCATTTATATGAAGAAAGAACAAAAATAGAAGATGCAAGAAAACCTTTTCCAATATACACAGCAATAGAAGTATCTAACTCGAAGAAAATATGGACAGAATTCACCCATTATGAATTTGGAAGTGATGAATTAGGTGGATATATACCTGTCTGGGCATTTGGAAAAAGATTTAACAATGGAAGAACAGTCCATCAAACAACATCCCCTGAACCTTTATGTTTCTGTCAGGGAATTTGGGGCTCAGCTTTCACTGCAAGTTTAAGTGAAGTTTTAGATAATTTTGAAAATAAATTGCCTAAAGAAATAAGAATCAACATTAAAAATATATTAAATGTAATAAGGTTAAGTAATACAAGAATGTCCCCTGCCCTAATCGCAAACTACACAAAGGGCTTATCTCGCTCCCCAATTAAAAAGAAAAGCAACATGACCCTAGTCGATGCAGGATTAGATTTCAACTTGCCTCTTCCAGCATTATTAAGAAATGATAGAAAGGTTGATATTATAATCGTATGTGATGCTTCTGCTAACGTCGACACTTTAACGGACTTTAAAGCTGCTATTAATTATGCAAATAGGTCAGGAAAAAACTACAATATAAATTATGATGGAGTATCACAAAAAACCATTAGTGTGTTTAAAGGCGACTCAAGAACGAAAACTCCTACAATAATTTTCCTACCGTTAATTAAAAATTCTGAATACTCTCAAAATTTTGATCCAAAAACAGCAGATTATTGTAATACTTTCAACTTCAAATATACTAGACCTCAATTTGAAAAACTAAGCGGTCTCACAAAGGCAGCTGTCACCCAAAATAGAAATAAAATACTTGAAATAATAAATGCTAAATAATATTTGAAAAAATGAAGACAAAGGAGCAACAAAATGCTCCTTTGTAAATATTAAAATGGTAAATCATCTTCAAATGGTTTTTCATCTGCAAAATTAACTTCACCAGAATTATTTGGTTCTTCGGTAACTTTTCCTGTTGATTTCTTTTCTGAAACAGGCTTAGTTTTAGTTTCCATTTTCTTCGATTCGAAATTGTTACTATCGTTACTTGAATTAGTACTTGAAGAGTTTTCGGATTGATCAGCTTGCCCAAAAGATGATGTGTCTTGTGAAGATGCTAAAAATGTTACCCTATCAGCAACAATAGAATGCTTGCTACGCTTCTGACCCTCAGCGTCTTCCCAAGAATCCAATTTGAGACGCCCTTCAATTAAAACAGCACGACCTTTTTCTAAATACTGCTTACAACTTTCCGCTTGTGCACCCCAAACATCAACGTCAACAAAACAAACTTCCTGAACCATATCTCCAGTTTGCCTATTCTTAAACGATCTATTTGAAGCAAGTCCTAAACGACAAACAGCTTGACCTGAAGTTAACTGTTTATAATCAGGATCGCGAGTTAAATTTCCCATCATTATAACACGATTAAAACTAGGCATTTTTTCCTCTTTCTAATTAGCGGTTCTCTTTAATTGTTTTTGATATTCTGATGTAGATAAGATTAACTTAATTATAAAAGATAGTCTCTTTTTATATCTCAAAAGTTCTTCTGTTACATTATCCATATAATTTGAAATCATAATATAAACAGAATTTTTTGTTGCTTTTTTAAACCACCTTTTCAATGCTGTATCACCTTGAACTTGATTCAAATAATTTTCTAAAATTTTTAATTCTCTCTGAGCTTCAGAAACAAAATTAATTAAATAATTTGGATTGGTAGCATAACTATCATTAAAACTTTTCACATCCCAAAACAAAATCTTAATTGCATCTTGTTCTGCATTTTTTAATTCCCAAAAACTTGGAAAAATTTGTTCCGACAAATTCCAAGTATGTTTTTCTGTATCTGACATACACCCAAGGCTAAAGCCAAGGGGTTCTGAGTTTGGGCTCTTTTATGCCTCTATTCTCTTCGGGCTCGCC
>JAGMEA010000023.1 GCA_023128415.1 Candidatus Babeliales bacterium | reverse complement strand
GCTTTAGCCTTGGGTGTATGTCAGGAAGAACATACCCTTTTTAGTTTTTCATCTATTCTTTGTACAGCAAGAGAAGATGATGCTAATGTTTTTAAAGTTTTCAAAGTGGGGCTTTTGGGAATTAAGAGGGTTTTTATATACATTATTTTGTTTTTTGTTTGACGAGTATTTTGACTATCTGTTTTCTCAGAAAGAAATATAATTATTTTGCCAAATTCTTCAGGTGACACACTCCATTCGGGAAATTGAAAATCCCAGGTTTTTAATATTAAATATTTATATATAGCTAAATCTAGTGCGTTAATTTGTCCTGTTGGTCCTAAAACTGAATAAAAATTAGAAAGATAATGAGGTACTATACTAACTTTCTGAAATGGATCAGCACCCATTTTTATCAGCATTTTTACCATTTCAAAATCACCTGCCCAGGCTGTCATATGTAGCAAACTTCCCTCTTCAAAAACTTCATCAATTCTTATTGAGCTTTGAACTAATAAAAAATGAATTAAGGCTCTTTCTATTTCAGTAGATTTCTTTCTTAGGTAAATCGGAATGGGATTTGTATACTTTTCAGAAAATAAAGGATTATATGGATCGAATAAATAAACTTTGGAATATGTTCCAGAAATCATAGATCTAGCAGAATCTATAGGAGCTGATTTCAAGAAACTTGAAGATATAAACAAAACTACAAGTGTTATTGATTTTATCTTACTTTGCATACCGTTCTCCTTATAAGTTTTTATAAGTCGAAAAATGTACAGCTACACTTTAGTAAATTTTGTAGAAATGTAAATTTATTTTGTTACTCCTGGTTGTTTTATTGGTCCTTCAGGCAATCCTCTTATAAACTGATGAACATAAGGATTTTCAACCTCCCAAATCTCCTTTGCTGGTCCAATATGTATAATTTTACCTTCGTGTAACATTGCAACTCTGTCAGCATAATTGAAAATTTCTATGTCATGAGATATGACAATCGAAGTAGCCTTTTGTTCTTTTTGCGTCTGTTTTATTAAATCGTGAATCACCCTAACTGTTATAGGGTCTAGTCCAGTTGTTGGTTCATCATATATAATAATTTTTGGATTCATCATTAGCGTTCTGGCGAGTCCTACACGTTTTTTCATTCCACCAGACAATTCTGAGGTTTGTTTTTCTAAAACATCGTCTCTCAATCCTACTTGTCGAATCCTTTCTAGGACTAATGGCTTTACCTTTTCAGCAGCTTCACCTTCTTCTAAAAGAGAAATTCCGATATTTTCAAAAACATTTAGAGAATCAAGTAGGGCGGCAAATTGAAATACGTATCCACACTTTTTAAAAATATCTTCTAACTTTCTGTCTTTTAACTTTGTTACATCTTTACCATCGATCATAACTTGGCCTGAGTCAGGTGTTATAAGCCCTATAATTTGTTTTAAGAAAACAGACTTACCTTCTCCTGACCTTCCTATAATTGCTAAAAATTCACCGTCTTTAATGCTTAGATCGAGTTCGTTAGTGATTTTTCTAGTTCCAAAAGCTTTTGTTAGTTTTTTTATTTCTATCATTTTCTTCTCAATTATTTTGGAACAACAAAGCAGTTAATACATAGTCGGCAATAAAAATTGTAATACATGCGTATACAACGCTTTGGGTTGTTGAAATACCTACACCCCTGGCTCCACCCTCTGTTGTGTATCCTTTATAGCTAGCAATCCATGATAATAAAAAACCAAAAACTGTTGCTTTAATAAGTCCACTGGTTATGTCGTAAAGTTCAACGTTCTCTCTAATTGATTTCATATATAATTCTGAGTTGATTCCTAGAAGATAAACGGAAACAATATAACCAGCAATTATTCCAAAGAGAGAGCAGAATAATGAGAGGTATGGAAGTATAAGTGTAGAAGCAACAAGGCGAGGTATAATTAAGTATTGATACGGATTGATACACAATGTTTTAAGTGCATCTATTTGTTCAGTAATTTTCATAGTACCAATTTCAGCGGTCATAGCAGATCCGGCTCTTGCTGCTACCATTATAGCGGCTAAGACTGGTCCAAATTCTCTTACCATAGAAATAAAAACTATAGGTGCTAAAAATTGTTCTCCGTTGAAGCGACTTAGTCCCTGATAGGCTTGATAGGCTAATACGCCACCTGTTGAAGCACCGGTTAAAGCAACAACGCTTAAAGATTGGACTCCAATATTTTGCATTTGATAAAATGCTTTTTTCAACTTTAATTTAGTTCGTATTGTGGCCTTTAGGGCGTTTAGGAAAAAGGTACCAAGTTTCCCTAACCCTGTACATATATTTATGGCAGTTAAGCCCAGAGAGTTAATTAAATTTAACATATTGATACTACTTATTTCATAAGCTGATTTTTTCTATTATTACAGCTCCAAATTACCTAAATAGCATCGACAAAGTAAGATTTTTATTTATTTTCTTTTTTTTGTGTGTCTTCTTGGGTTGGATAAGGTGCTTTTTCTGGAAGCATATTTTTTCCTGGATATTGTGCTGCAGGTGTTGCTCGATACCCTTCTAGTTTGGATTCAGTATAGGTTGATTTGATAATTGAGAGTCCCAAGGCACCTAAAATAAATATTGCGCCCAGTGCCCAGGTTGTTTTTTCGAAAAAATTTTGACCTCCAGAACCACCGAATAGGGTTTGGCTTCCTCCACCTAAACCGCCCAATCCCATATCGCCTTTTCCTTGTTGAATATATATAAATAAAGCTAGAAAAACAGATACTGATACATATAAGAAAGTTAAAAATCCTATCATTGTTTTACCTCTTAAAATTATTTTACAAGCTTGTCTACTATATTTTCTACTTGATTGAAATCCAGTGACGCTCTACCAACTAAGAAACCATCAATGTTCGATATAGCCTTAATGCCTTCTACGGAATTTTTTTCTACGCTACCACCATAAATAAGCTTGAAATTTATTGTGGTAGAAACTTTTTGTATTTCACTTTTAATCCAACCGAATACCATTTCTAAGTGATCTCTATCTGGAATTACTCCTGTACCTATTGACCAAATTGGCTCGTAAGCTATGCATATCTCTAGATACTTCGGAATCATAATAGTTGACCGCAATGCTTTGAATATACCATTCAGCTGTTTTTTTACAACAGACAGGGTAGCTTTAGACGTGTATTCCTCTTTGGTTTCTCCAATACATACAATTGGAGAAATGTCATAATCTAATAAATGAATAAACTTTTCGATGATGTCTTCATCAGCTTCATTAAAGGCAAGTCTTGTTTCGGAGTGCCCTATAATACAATAACTACAACCTATTTGGTGTAAATTTTTTGCAGATACTTGACCTGTAAAATTGCCTCTAATATGTCTTGAACAGTTTTGTGATCCTATCTTTATAGGAGTTTCATCAAAAATTGTACTTAGAGTATATAGTGAGGGATAAGATGGACAAATAACCAGATCAATATTTTTATCGGTTGATAATTTTATTAAATCTTCGCCATGAATTTTTACGAAATTAGTGCTTTCATTAAAATCCAGATTCATTTTCCAATTAGCAATTATTAGATAATTTTTCAGCATTTTTCCATTTTTTTATTGAATTTTATATATTTTTATAATCTCAAAGTTTAAAGTATTTTTAGTTTTTTTCTAGAGAAACTTAGGCTATTTTGGCTTGACGAAAAATTAATTTCAAGTAACCTCAAATTTTGCTTCTGCAGAGACTTTTTGTCTAAATTAATTGGGGACAGTAATGTTATTGAATAAGCGTTTATTGCTTAGTGTGTTAGTATATTTAAGCACCTGTTCGGTTTTGTCTGCTATGCATCATGCCAACAGATTCTTTCCTTTTTTGGAGCGGCCACGTCCTTATAAAATAAAGAATTTTTTTGATTTTTCTCCTAGCGTTTTTTACACAAATGCAACAGTTGCTTTTAATAATTCTGAGGACAAAATTCCAATTCCATTATTATTTGGTGAATATAACATCAAGGATGTTATAGATAGCTATCAACAAGTTACTGAGAATATAAAGAATCAAACTTTTACAAATCCTTTTATAACTATTGGTGGAGCAGAAGGAAATAAATTTATTGATAAAACAATCAAGTATCAAATTCAAGGTAAAGTTAAATCTGCTGGATTTGCTTTAAATTATGAACAAAAATTATTTCCACCTTTAAATAAAAATATATCTTTAGGTTTTTTTATTCCGTTTATGCAGGTTACTTCTCAACAAAGTTTTGATTTCAAATGGGATTATCGTTCTAATACTCAGGAGTCTTATACAGGATTTGAGCCTCTACAGGAGGGTGAAAAAACCCTTATCAACAGAGTGAGAAGAAAGACACACGAGCTTATAGGCTTAACTTCAGAGGACTATGTAGAATTTGGTGCCGGTGATTTAACAACATATTTGAAATATCATAATGAATGGAATTATAGTTTTTTAATGCGGTCCATTAATTTAGATACAAGGTTTGGGTTGATAGCTCCGATGGGTAAAAAAAGAGACATTGATAGCCCATCCTCTGTTGCCTTTATGGGAGATAGTCATTGGGGGATTTATCCTGAGATTACAACTGAGTTTGAGTTGAGAGAAGGTCGTCGACTAGGTCTGATGTTGGGATATTTATATCAATTCAAAAAAACTAAGCGTCTTAGAATGCCTGTTGGAAATGAACCGTTTATTTTCAGTGCTTTAACTGGTAAAGCAAGTGTTAAACCGGGAAATGTTTTTAAAATTTCGCCTTACATTGTTTGGGGAAGTTTGACAGATGGATTGAGTGGTCATCTTAGATGGACTCATCTTCGACATGGAATGGATTCAATAACTGATAGCCGAAGTGAGAATGAGCAAAATAGTTTGGCATCAAATTTATCCGCCATGGAAACATTTTCTAAGTGGGTCAGTAATTATTTTACCCTAGAAGCTATATATGATTCTAAGGAGTCAATGAAAAATTGGCCTTTAAAGCCAAAATTTTTTGTAACGTATGATTTTCCATTTGATTGGTTTAAGGGTCGTCGTTCAATTAGAACGCAACAAGTTTCTTTTGGCGTAGAGTTGCACTTTTAGGATATGGAGCTAAATCCACGATTTTTAAAAGTCGTGATGTAAGTGACCAATTTTTTTCTCGATATAAATTTTTCTTTTTGTTAAGGTAAGCATACTTTAAAAAGTCTACTGTATGGCATACAGGATGTTAAGTCTGTGGAGAGATTGTAAGACCGGAGGACATGAGTTGGAAAAACCGTAAAAGTCCTCTAGGGGATTTTTGCGATAACTAAGCTGTTTCCTCTGGCAGTTCTTGCTGAAGCAGAAACCGATTTCTAATGTAAAAATTGGGATGCACGGTAATTCATTACCGTGAGGATGTCACATTGCATGCGATTGTAAGGGTGCTATCTTTAGACAAGTTAATGCAATTTTTGATAGGAGTGTATGTATGAAATTTTGGCCTGCATCCAAAGTGTTCGGCTTTTTTTCTAATGATCTTGCCATTGATCTTGGTACAGCCAATACTGTAATTTATGTTCGTAATAAAGGTGTAATTTTAGATCAGCCATCTGTGGTTGCCGTTAAATCTGGTACTAGTGAAGTTTTAGCGGCCGGAGTTAGGGCAAAAGAGATGTTAGGAAAAACTCCTGAAAGTATTGTTGCATGTCGACCAATGCGTGATGGTGTTATTGCCAGTTATGAGTTAACCGAAAGTATGCTTAGATATTTTATTAGCGAAGTTCATAATAATAGAAAAACTTTTGTTCGCCCAAGGATGATTATCGGAGTTCCTTCCGGCATAACCCAAGTGGAGCGTAGGGCTGTAGAAGATTCTGCTCGTCAAGCTGGAGCTAGAGAAGTTTATACAATTATGGAGCCAATGGCTGCTGCTATCGGAGCAGGTCTTCCTGTCGCCGAGCCAGCAGGTAATATGATTGTTGATATTGGTGGAGGTACAACAGAAGTTGCTATTATCTCATTAAAAGATGTTGTTTTTTGCAAATCAGTTCGTGTTGGCGGTGATGAGATGGATCAAGCCATAGTTCAGTACGTGAAAAGAAAATACAATTTATTAATTGGTGAAAGAACTGCCGAACAAATTAAAATTCAAATAGGTACTGCCATTTTAGATAAAGATTCTCGAAAAATGGATATTAAGGGCAGAGACTTAGTAACAGGTGTTCCTAAAACTATATCTTTTTCAGATGTTGAGGTTTTTGAAGCTTTAGCAGAGCCTATTTCTGTAATAATTGATGCAATACGATCTGCTTTAGAAAATGCACCTCCTGAGTTATCATCTGACCTTGTGGATAGAGGAATAATGATGGCTGGTGGTGGTAGTCAACTCAGAAAACTAGATGAACTTATTTCAAAAGTAACGGGTCTTCCTACAACGCTTGCTGAAAATCCTCTATTAGGTGTCGTTTTAGGTGCAGGGAAAGTTCTTGATGAATTAGATTTTTTCCGTGACACTTTAATGAAATAACGCAACTAAATGCAGGGTTTTGCAAGCTTTTGCAAGCATCATTATAAATTTTTATTCTTACTTCTTATTATTGATTTTTAACAGGAGTCTTGAATGAAAGTTCTACAATTGCATAAAACAAAAAAATCCAAAATAGTTTTGAGTTTTTTATTATCATGGATTTTTGGATTATGTGCATGGATATCAATTCCAATATCATTTTCACTTGTTCCGTTATACCTTCATCCCCTTCCTATATTTTTAGCAGTTTATATTTTTGATGATTTAGCTGTATGGGCATGGTTTTTGTATATGACCCAAGGGGCTTTGGGTGCGCCCTTTTTCTCTTGCGGTAGAAGTGGAATGTTGCATTTATTAGGGCCAACAGGCGGTTATGTTTTTGGAATATTTTTGGGCTCTTTGTTTTTACTTTACTCAAAAAAATTAAAATCTAATTCATTAATTTTATCTGGACTTAAATTTGCTGTGGCCAGTTTGTTTATGCATTTATTTGGCGCATTACAATTATATTTTTTTGTTTCTTCTGATAAATTGTTGGCTGTTGGTTTTTATCCATTTATTGTTAGTGATTTTATAATTAAATTATCTGTGTTTGTTTTTATAAATAAATTTATTTTGAGTAGCCATAAAAAATAATTCTTTTTAGGATATGGAGCGTAATCCACGGTTTTTAAAATCCGTGATATAAGCGACCAATATGTTATGATTTAAACGAAGTTTATCTTGTAACATATACCAATAATTTTTATAGTATTGGAAAATACAGTAATAAAATATATACGTGATCAAAAAGTAAGGTAAGGTGGGAATGTGGAGTTGTAAGTTTCGAATATATCCGACAGAAGAACAAGAAATATTCTTGTCAAAACAGTTCGGGGGAGTAAGATT
>JAGMEA010000022.1 GCA_023128415.1 Candidatus Babeliales bacterium | reverse complement strand
CCAACACTATGGACCAGATCATATTATATTGATAGTGTTGGAAAACTTAACAAAAATACAATTAAAAAATATGTTCAAAATCAAAAAAATAGATAGACACTTTCATCCCACGACTAAAGATCGTGGGCTTTCCCGTTTATTGTCGTAAAATCTTGCATAGGACCTTCAACTATTTGTGCTCCAATCCAATATTGATAATATGCAAGCCATTCGTCTGCAAATGCTTTGTTAAGTGATTCTATAATTTTATTAGCATGTTCTCCAACAAGCTTTCTGCCCTTTGTTCCTATTGTTCATGTATTCCTTTTAAAAAAATACTGTTAAAAAATAAATGAAAATCAATTAAGTATATTTAGCTTTTAAAGGTAACAAAAATTATTTTTTAAGCCTATTAAGTTCATCCTTATAAAAGATTCCGACTCCAATGAATACTAAAATTGTTGAAATAAAATAAAGCCAAGTAATTGGTTCTTTAAGGAATACTATTCCATATAAAGCTACAAATAATGGTTGAGAAAAGCCAAGAAGTGCAATTAGTGTTCCAGAGTGAATTTTATGTAAATAAGCATATAATACGTATCCAATGATATTGCTACTTAAAACTATATAGGACATATAAAGAGCAAATAAATTAAAATTTAATATTCTAGGGGTACTTTCTAGAAAAAACGATAGAAGTAGAGTTAATAATCCACCACTTGCCATAGATACCCCAACAATAAATGTAGGTTCGAAGTATCTGTCTCTAACTAGATATTGGATCTTAAACCATCCTAGTCTTGCTGATGCTAGAGCAAAAATTATTGAGAGTTCTGGCAAAGAAATAAAAGCTATTTCACCTATAGCTTTTTCTGTAGGAGAGCTTGAAAACAAATATACCAAAGCTCCAGAAAAGGCAACAAACATTCCAAACCATCTTCTTTTTGTTAATTTTTCTGAGAAAATTGCGTAAGCAAAAAGAGCAGCCATGAATGGATCTAAGTTTCCAAAAAAACCAGCTTTAATGGAAGTCATATTTTTAAGAGCTAGATTTTTAAAGATAGCGCTAAATACAACATTGAAAATGGCAATTTGAAATAAGACCCAAAGATCTTTTTTATTAACAAAACCTTGTTTTTTTGTTCCAAATGAATAGCATGTCAATACTAGTCCACCAATTAAAGTTCTAACTCCAGCCGCAAATATTGGTGAGCTTATTTGGAGCAAAGCCTTGTTAAATGAGAATGCGCTAGCAAATAATGCATAAACTAATATTAGAAGTACAATTGTCTTACTCCTCCTATTTATGAAATTAATAGTAATTGATAACCTTAGACGACTGTTTCATAAGTCGTCTAAAATCCCCCCAAAATAATAGAAAGCTGCTTTAGCTTAACTGTAATAATTTAGTATTTTTTGGTAAGAGGTGTAAATTTTTTTGAAAATTTGAATGTTTTTATTCGACTTTATAGCGAATTATAATTTTTAAATAAGAAAGCCCCCGTAAAATTTACAGGGGCTTAAGCTTTAGTCGCTATTTTTTAATAACGATTATTATTTCTTGGTCTTGGTTTTGGTGGACGAGCTTCATTTATTCTTAAAGATTGTCCATCAAGATCTGTACCATTTAATTCTGTTATAGCTTCATTTGCGCTAGATGTATCTGACATTTCTACGAAAGCAAAACCTCTAGGGGCTCTTGTAAACTTATCAAGGATAATTTTTACTGTAGTAACCTCACCAAACTGTTCAAATAATTCTCTTAATTTGTCTTCACTTACTGAAGGAGCTAAATTTCCGATATAAATATTCATTTTTTCTAAAACTCGATATATAAAATTTTCAACCTATAATTAAAACGCGATTTTTTCTATTTGCCCCTTTCGTTCTTTGTTAACACTAATTATATCCTATTATAACATAAAAACTGTGATTGAATAGGCCTATTTGTAAAAAGAAAGGGGCATAGTCTAAACTACACCCCTTTTGCTCGAAATGTTCTTTCTATTCTAAGAAAATCACTCCTGAATCTGTACCAGCTACAATTTTACCTAGTCCCGAAATGTTTTCTATGAAGTGAACTCTTGTAACAGTTCCTAGGTCTCCATCTGCTGCAGGTGTAGTCATATTCCACTCTGTAGCATTATAAGGAAGCATTCTTATAGAACTATATACTCCAGACTCAGTTGGGCTGAATCTTGCAAAGAATCTTCGTCCGCCTTCATTATAGAGATTGACTGCGAAGTCGATGTTACTAAAGTTTGTTGAATCACTGTTAAGAGCAAATCTTCTAGCAGAAGCAGCTTCGCTTGTAGTTGAAGGGTTTGCTTGGACTGGTTGTGTGTTTCCAGCATCAGCAAAGTTTGCTAATGCTGCACTATCTAATCCCGCTTGCAGAATAGTACTATTTTCAAAAAGCCCAAGGCCTCTTGTGTCATCTATAAATGGTAGTCCGTAAAACGAGGTATTTCTAAATGGCTGGTAATCTCCACCCTCCTCAATCATTCCTAATACATCATTTCTCTTAATGTTATGTAACGAATGCATAGGAATATTGTTGGTTGCTGAGATTTGTAGCCACTCAGTTCCAGATATTGTAACGCCTGTTCCTTGAGCTCCAACAAGATGTCTTACATCGCAAGTTGATGTCCACAATCCGTCATTTGTACTTAAAATTGCTATTAGTGGCTTCGTACTGATATCAAGAGATTTTAGATAATTGGTTGTTGTTATTATAGCGCATCCAGAGAAAACTGCATTATCTGGTAATCCTCCTTGTCCAGAACGAGCAATAATTTTAGGTACCATTGTTGTTATACTATCCGCAAGCTGCATTTCATATAGTCTGTCATCAATTCCGTTTATTGTTTGTGTATCCTTAACTATGAAATGGATAGCATCGGCTGTAGTAGTAACTATTTGTGAAATAGCTACTGTACTTGTTAATACATTGGATGCTACTCTCTGCCACACGGAACTGTCAGAGGCTTGGAACAATTCTCCAGAATTTAGAGCTGTTAGTCCTAGATCTGCATTGTATCCGGCTCCAGATCCTTTGGCATATGCGAATAGGCCTTTGTCTGTGCCAGCGAAAAAGTATCCTTGGTTTCGTGTTGCATTATATGAATATCCAAGTGTACGTACGGCGCCTGCTCCAGCCATATCATCTGGTCCGGTTACTAAAAAGTCTGCTGCTGCGCTAAAGTCGGTAGTTGTTGCTCCAATTAATCCTTGAGTTGTTCGAGCAAAGGCTACTTTTTCTATTCCACCAAACAGTACGAAGGAATTATGTCCCTGTGTATCGTTAACAGCTATTCCTGTTGTTGATACGGTTAAATCTAAAGAACAGAAACAGCCGTTTCCAAGATTATTAGCTAGTTGGTATTGAAGTGAAGTTGCTGCGGTATCAGCTAAATCCCATTTGGTTCTAGTTATTGCTTTACCTAGCCCACCTGCTGCGTCATCTCCTCCACTGCCACGCCATATTTTTCCAGTTTTTGCATCGACATCAAAAAATGGGACATCATCTCCAGTTGTATTGTCTATACCTGTAGGGAAGACATTTTCCCAGGGTGTCCAAGCGACTATTTTGCCTTCGTGGTCAAATAAAGCTTGAGATTTTAAAATACCAATTTTATTAGAGTAATCTAATGTATCAGCACTTCCTGTTCTACCAGGATTTCCGACAACAGAAACATAAACAGCATCTCCAACTACTTCCATATCACTGACAGATATCGTAGTATCCCAAAATGCTTCTGATCCACCAACAGTTACTCCAATAACATGATCTGTATTATTATAATCGTTTGGAAGGTGTGTTTCATTATATATATCGTGTCTAATAATATCACCAGGATTAAGGTCTCCGCTTCCTGTATATGATATTCTAAGAGAGTAAATTCGATCTCCTTCTACATCATTTCCACTGTTCACTGAGCCATTCAAAATTAAGTATTTAAGTCCTGTGCTTGTTGTCATTACACGAACTTTATGAAGAATGATTTTTTGAGTAGCTACATTTCCAGCAGGCTGACTAAATGCAAAAATTGCAGTATCATCGTTTGTTCTTGGAGAATAATAGGCAACGTGAGTTGTTGAATTCTCTTTAATTATTTTTTCTAAATTAATTAAAGATGTATCAGTTGTATTAAATTTACCTTTTACTAAAGCATATCCAGTGTTATCATTTGGAACTACAATCGTACAGGTTATGAATAATCGTTCTATATCTGGATCCCAAGCCATATCACTTACAGTTAACTCGTTTAAGCTGTCAGTTTCGGCTACTTCCAAAGATATTCTACTTAATAAGGTAGAAGAAGTTGTATCATCACCTTGAACAGTCATGAAAGGGCTGTTGCTAACATTAGCCAAACCATTCCATTTAGCAATAGGCTCATTACCGCCAGTTGCAACTACACGAACAAAAGCATGATTACTACTTGTTGTCATGTATGTAAGCTCATCTGCCACTCCACCCTGATTATCGGTAAGATAATAACCACCACTTACACCGGCTTGTTGAAAGGTTTTGTCAGATACATTTAATGAATGAACAGTTCTTCCCGTATTGGTTGTAATAAAAGCTACGTGAGTTGCAGCGGTATTGTTTCCGCCTGTTCTTAAAAGAGCAATTGTTTTTATACTTGAACCTGTAAGATCAGTATCTGTTGCTAACGCTGTAAATGATGTATCACTCCTGCCAGCATATGCTAGGGCGTAGTTTCCGTCTCCTCCGCCTTCACCATCACTGCCAATATATAGTGATCCTGTATATCGATCCAAAGCTTTAGCTGTTGAAGTGATAACACCACTGAAATTGTTAGCACCAGTTTTATAGACGCTTTCCACGGCATACATACTACTACATGCTATTAACACGGTAGCACCGAGTATACCTTTGAATTTAGCTAACTTCATAATTCTTTCCTTTTTATACGGTGTTTATATTTAATCTTTAGAAATTCCATTTAATGTCTAATCCAAATCCTCCGCCAAACATGTCTGTTGTAAATACACGTTTACCAGCGACTGGAATGTTATAGTGAAGATTGATTCTTGGAGCAAAACTTTCATCATTCATATGCGTGCTGAAATCATATTCCAACATTAAATTGATTGTGTGCATATCCCAATCTTGATATTTACTATCTCCATTTACAACGTCATCTGAAAATAAAGATGTATTTTGAGCGGTAAGTTCGTCATGTTCGTTTCTACTATAAGAGTATCCAACAAACCCGCTTAATCCTTTGATGAACTTTTCAAATTTTACATATGTTCCTAAATCCCAAAGGGTTCCTTTATCAACCTTAGCGTTACCTTCGCCCAGGATAATGAAGCCACTTTGATTGCTGTTGGTTTTCATTCTTCTGTTATAGGTTTTATCAAAGAAGAATGAAACTCCTGCATGTCCGCCAATTTGTAACCAATCAGTCGGACCAACTATAAGATCAAATCTTGCAGGAATTCCCCAATGTTGGTTATATCCTGTTGGAACAGAAAATGCATAACTCGTATCATCTTTTTTACCGCTAGGGAAAAGAATTCCAAGTCTTAATGCGACACTGTAATATTTTAAAAACTCAGGTTCTTCTGTGTCGGTATGTTGCCATCCAGCAAGAAGACTAAAATCACCAACAGATGTCTTATCATATGAATCACCATAATTTTTGATTCCATAAGAGTTTAAAATAGTATTTATATTGTTTTTTACCTGAATCCATTGAGGAGTACTTTGAGTAAACGGACCGGTTGTTGGTGATTTGTCAACGTAACTTATGTTACTAATTTTAACATTTCTTATTGGAAGATGTGCTTCTGCAAAAAATCCTTTAACAAGATTTTGTCTATAATCTAGATTCACTTCATGTGTTCTAAATCTTCCTTTAAATTCTAATTTACCAAAAGTTGGACCAGTAGTTGGGTTAGTTTGGGATTGGTTAAGTAGGTTTGTAAGAAGAGTTGTGTATGTTGAAGAGCTAGGTAGTTTTGGTACTCCGGTAGCTAAATATAATAAATATGAATTACCGTGAATGTTTAATAAAGGTGTTTTGTGTCCATTTAAATCGTATCCTGAACGAGTGCTTCCATATGCATAGTTGGCATCAAATCTTCCGAACCAGTCACTTACATCTCGATTTTGTATTCCATAAAAATTGGGTGCCCTATAAAAATGTCCATTGTCTAAGCTTATTAATGCCGGTTGACATGCAATGAAGCATAATGTTAACCCTAAGAGCTTCTTCTTAATGCGCATTATCATATCCTCTCCTTGTTTATTTGGTATTTAAATAAATCTTTTTGGTTTTTCGATTAATAATAATGTTTTAAGCAAGTCTAGAAATTAATAATTTCTTTTTTCAAGAAAATTAAATTTTTAATTTAAAACTATTACACCGCTATCTATTCCAGCCATTAGTTGCCCGGTTCCTGAAATATTTTCTATCCAATAGATTCTGTTTATTGTGCTTAAGTCTATGTCTGAAGTAGGAGTCGTCATATTCCATTCATCTGCATTGTATGGCAATGTTCTAAGTATGCTAAATTCATCCGTTGTATTGGGATTGAATTTTGTAAAAAATCTTCGTCCTCCATCTGTATAAAAGTTTGTTGCAAATTCAAGATAGCTGAAATCACTAGAGTTTTTATTCAATATAAATTTTCTATTTTTTTCTTCTTCGGCAACATTTAATGGTCTTGGTTGAACAGATTGGACATCTGTAGTTAAGCTTGCATTTGTATTATAACTAAGGGCTGAGCTACTTAGTCCTGCCTGGAGTATTGTGCTGTTTTCAAAAATGCCGAGGTCTCTAGAATCATCAATAATTGGTATTCCGAAAAATGAAGTATTTAAAAATGGAATATAATCAGAATTAGATATGGATACTCTTCTGTCTTTGATTCTGTGTATGGAATGAAAAGGTATTCCCGTTGTTGTTACAACAGCTTCCCATTCTCCGGAAGATAAAACAAGATGTCTTAAATCACATGTTGATGTATATAAACCTTCGTTTGTACTTAAAACACCAAAGTAACCTTTATCCTCATCAACAAGACTTTTTAAAGCATCAGTTGTTGTTAATATTGCGCATCCAGAAAAAATAGAATTTGTAGGGATGTTTCCACTGCCGGATTGTGCAATTATTCTTGGTTGTGCACCGTCTCCATTTATATTATTTGGAATATCAATTTCATAAAGTTTATCCTGTATTGCGTTTACACTTGTTACATCATGAGTTAATACATAAATTTTATTCCAAGTTGGTGTAATTATTTGACTAACTGCTGTAGTTGGTGTGAGCGTACTCTCTGCAACTCTAAACCATTTTGATTCATCAGCCGAATCAAAAAGTTCTCCAGAAGCAAGGGTGTCTAGACCGGTAGAAGCATTAAAACCAGCGCCCGTGCCTTTAGCATAGGCAAATAATCCAATATCAGTTCCTGCAAAAAAATATCCTTTTAAATTTGTTTTATTATAAGAATATCCCAGAGCACGTATTGCACCAACTCCAAAAAGACCATCATTTTCATCTGTTGACTTAAAATTTGCATCAAGATCAAAACTTGTATTAGGTGTTGTATAATTTAAATTTCCTTGTGATGCTCTTGCGAATATAACTTTTTCCAAACCTCCAAAAATGGCTATTGAATTATCTGTGTTGTTAACGTTTCCCATGCCTGGAGTTTCGTTAGGAAGATCTAAGACACAAAAACATCCTTGTGCTAATTCCTGTATGAGTTGTCTTTGCAATGTTCCGTCATCTGTTGTTGGTGATAAATCAGCGGGAAGTTTCCATTTCAATCTTGATATAGTTGTACCGTTTGCATCTCCTGACCATATTTTTCCAGTATTTGCATCTACTTCAAAAAATGGAATTTGATCCTCAGATGTTTGAGGGAAAGTTGAACCAGTTGTCGGATAGACTCGTTCCCACGGCGTCCAGGCTACTATTATTCCTTCGTGGTTGAACATTGCTTGGGATTTCCAAAGTCCAGGATCGTTTGTTGCACTTCTATTTCCGGTTGCATTTGAAATGTATACAACATCATCTATAACAACCATATCTGTTACGGTCTGGGTATTTGGCCAGGGTGCTGCGGCTGATCCAACTGTAAGGGAAAGAATGTGGTCTGCATTATTATAGTTGTTAGTAAGATGTGTTTCATAATATGTATCATGTCTAATAACATCACCAGGTCTAATGTCACCTTCTCCTGTATACGATATTCTTAAGGAATGAACTTGATTTCCACCTATGTCGGCTCCACTAGCTATCGCACCATTAACAATGAGATATTTAAGATTTGTGCTTGTTGTCATTACGCGAACTTTATGAAGAGTAATTTTTGTACTAGCTGCTCCACCTGTATTGTTATAAGCAAATATTGTTGAGTCATCTATTGCTCGGGGTGAATAGTGTGCAGTAGTATCACTTGCATCAGTTACTCCATCATCTAAGATTCTTTCTAGCTTAATTGTGTCGTCATCATCAGGATTTGCGATATCAGTATTTATAAAACCTTTTACAAGAGCATAGCCTACATTTCCTGTTGCAACGTCAACAGTACATGTTATAAAAAGTCGTTCTATATCTGGATCCCAGTACATATCACTAACAGTTAGAGAATTTAATCTTGCAGCTTCATAGACTGGGGGAGAAATTCTACTTAATAAGGTGGAAGAAGTTGTTGAATCACCTTGTATTGTTGCAAATGGATTATTTCTAATATTTGCTATTCCATTAACAAAATTATCATGTTCGAATCCTATTGAGCCTACTGTTCGAACGAAAATATGATTACTGCTTGTTGTCATGTAGGTAAGTCCATTTGCTACCGCACCAATGGCGTCGGTAAGGTGAAGATTGCTATCCGTGCTTGCCGTTTGGATAGTTTTATTCGATATGTTTAGTGAGTGAACCGTTCGAGCTGTGTTTGTTGTAATAAAGGCTACATGAGTTGCGGCAGAGTTATTTCCGCCAGTTCTTAAAAGAGCAATTGTTCTAATACTTGAACCTGTAACATCAGTATCTGTTGCTAACGCTGTAAATGATGTATCGCTTCTACCCGCATATGATAAGGCATAATTTCCGTCTCCGCCGCCTTGACCATTACTACCAACATATAGTGATCCTGTGTATCTATCTAAAGCTTTAGCTGTTGAAGTGACAACACCACTGAAGTTAGCAGTGCCTGTTTTGTAAATAGTATCAGCAGGATAGATTGTAGAAATAAGTGTTAATGCTACCGAGAATAATTTATTTAATTTTTTCATTTAAAAACTCATTTTCCATAAATAATTAAGCTTCAAATATTTTGATTAGTTGCAGTTTTTACTACTTAAAAATTCTTTGAATTATTCTAGTTATCAAATCTGTTTATTTTCAAGAAAATGAATTTTTTAAAAAATAGGCCCCACTTTTTAGAAATGCTTTTTTTTGGTAAAATCAAAGTAATTTGCTGAAAATTCTTAAATATATGGGGGAAGTTTTCCATGACTAACAAAAAAGACGATATTAAAATAGACAATGAAAAGGTTGAAACAGAAGAGAAAGAAGAAGTAAAGAATACTGATTGGAAAGAACAATTTTTGCGAGTTAATGCAGATTTGCAAAATTTCAAAAGAAGAATAGAAAAAGATCGTTCATTATGGGTTTCAACTGCTCAAGTTAAAGTTATGGAAGCATTGCTTCCTTTAATAGATGAATTTGATTTAGCTATAAGTTCTAGTGAAAAACAAGAGTTTTCTCAAGACGTAAAAACTTGGCTTGATGGTTTTAAGATGATTCAAAAAAATTTTAAAAAAAGATTGGCGGATTTAGGTGTTAAAGAAATAGATTGTTCAGGTAAATTTGATCCTAATTTACATGAAGCATTGATGCAAGTTGATTCAGCTGATCACAAGTCAGGCGAAATAGTTTCAGTTTTATCTCCAGGGTATCTTTTGGGGAAAGAAATTATTCGTCATGCGAAAGTTAGTGTTGCAAAATAATGCGAATAAAAAAAAATAGGCAAATAAAAAAAAGAGTTTTTATTGCTCTTAGAAAGCGTCGAATGTCTTTTGCTAAAGGTGTGACTCTTTTGCCTCATTTATTTAGCCTAGGGAATGCGTTTTTTGGTTTTTTATCAATTATTTTTTCGGCAAGAGGATCAGGACAAGCAGCAGCTTCATGTATTTTAATGGCAGTGCTTATGGATGCTTTAGATGGTAGAATTGCTCGCTATTTTGATGCATCTTCTTCCTTAGGTGTAGAACTTGATTCATTATGTGATTCAGTTTCCTTTTGTCTTGCACCGTCATTATTAATGTATTTTTGTTTTTTGGATAAATTAGGGCCATTTGGAATTATTGGAAGTGCCGTTTATATGCTTTCAGGAATATTTAGACTAGCAAGATTTAATTTGATTTCTGATCAGCAAAATGTTTATTTTTTAGGTTTACCAACGACAGTTGCGGCTTGTTTTTTAGCGGCTCTTTTTCTGAATTTCAAAAGTTTTGTGTATAGTATAGAGGCTGCAGTATTAATTTTTGCCCTAATGCTTGTTTTGGCATGGCTGATGGTAAGTGTTGTACCTTTTCCGGCGTTTAAAGGAACTGCTCCTAATTTAAGAAAATATTTTAAACCTTTGATTGCAACAACTTTTGCGATTATAGCTATTTTTAAATTTCGCAGAGTTTTATTTTTTGGATTAATAGTTTATTTTCTGTGGGGTATAATATTGGTATTTTCTTCTAAATCAAAAGAACGAGAAACTTTATCGCATAAATAATGTTGATTATATTTTTACTAATAAGGAAGGATTGTGAGATCTATGTATCATCAACCAAATCACGGATTAAAATTTTTTATTATTTTGTTAGTGGCAGCAACCAGCTTTATTGGTTATAAATTTTATCAAAATCAAAACTTATTTCAGAATGAGTTAGACAGTCTCAGAGAAGCACAGATTGCTAGAGATTTTGAGTCTGTAAATCATAAAGTATCCGTTATGCCTGATGCAGACAAGAAAAATTGGATTGATATTCAAAAAAAAGTTAAAGATGCAGTTGTTCAAGTTTTTAATCAGATGACTCATTTTAATTGGCTTGAGCCATACAAAACTCCAGGACAAGTTGAAGCATTTGGTAGTGGGTTTTTTATAAATGAGAATGGTGATCTTTTAACAAATTATCACGTTGTAGAAGCTTCTAGTGGTCTACAAATACAAATTCCTTCTTTAGGAAAACAACAATTAGATGTTGAAATCATAGGTGTTAGCCCAGATAGAGATATTGCTCTTTTGAGGTTAACTGAAGAGTCTAAAAATATTGTTAAGAAAAATTTAGGTAATATTCCATATATAGAGTTGGGGGATTCTGATTCAGTTGTTAGAACTCAGGAAATTTTGGCTCTTGGTTATCCTTTAGCTCAACAATCTCTCAAAAGTACTCAAGGCATTGTTAGTGGAAGAGAGCAGTCTTATATCCAAATAACTGCGCCGATAAATCCAGGCAGTTCTGGCGGCCCATCCCTAGATGCTGATGGTAAGGTTATTGGTATTAATAATGCAGGTATCCCTAGTGCCCAAAATGTTGGATACATTATTCCAATAAGTGACGTAAAAAGTGCTATCAATGATTTGTATAAAGTTAAATTATTAAGACGGCCAATATTGGGTGGTATTTTTACTCCATCAACAGAGGATATTATCAGCTATTTAGGAAATCCTAGTGGGGGCGGATGGTATGTATCTAGAGTTTTACACAATAGTTTGCTCGAGAAGGTTGGAGTTAAATCAGGAGATATGATTTACGAAATTAATGGACATAGGGTTGATCGATTTGGAGACGTTTCTGTTGGTTGGGCAGAAGAAAAAGTTTCAGTTTTAGCGTTGCTTAATCGTTATGTTGTCGGTGATCAAATTCATTTAGTTGTTTATCGTGCCAGTGAAAGAAAAGACTTTAGGTTTAAATTGAAGTTAAGTGAGATTATGCCGATAAGAAAGGTATTTCCTGAGTTTGAAAAAGTTGATTATGAAGTTTTTGCTGGTATGGTTGTAATGTCTTTAACATTAAATCATGTTTTAGGAATGATTCAAAATTCTCCGGACTTAATGCGTTTTGCAAAACCTGGTTCACAGGATAAATCATATCTTATCGTTACAAATATTTTACCAAATTCTGCAACGTACAGAGCTCGTATTTTCACAGCAGGAGCAATTTTGGATGAGGTAAATGGTGAAAGGGTAAGAACTTTGGGCCAGTTTAGAAAAGCTGTCTTGAAAGGAAAAGATTCTAACTTTATTACTTTAAAAGTAGATGATGTTGCTTCTGAAAGTATCTTTTTAGTCTTGCCTAAAGATAAAGTTCTTAATCAGGAAGATGAACTATCACGTCGTTTTTTCTACAAAGTATCCCCTTTAGTTACACAGTTGAAAGAAGTCAAAAATGTCTAAAAAACGTTTAGATTTGCTTGCTTTAGAAAGATTTACTGACTTAACCCGAAGAGAAATACAGAGCTTTATTATCCAGCGTAAAGTTAAGGTTGATGGTAAAATTGTAGATAAAGCAGGCACATTGATTAAAGAAGAAAGTAAAATAGAGGTTGATGCTGAAAAACCCAAGTATGTAAGTAGAGCTGGTTTTAAATTAGAGCATGCCTTAAAATATTTTAATTTTGATGTAACAGGATTAGTTGTTTTAGATGCGGGTATATCAACTGGGGGCTTTACAGATTGCTTATTACAGGCTGGTGCCAAAAAAATTTATGGCGTTGATGTTGGCATTGGTCAGGTTCATGAAAAGATTCGTAACGACAAGCGTGTTATTTTATTAGAAAAGACAAACTTGAGGCATTTAGAATTTTTGCCGGAAAAAGTTGACCTTGTAACTTTGGATCTTTCTTTTATTTCTATTTTAAAAGTGATGCCTGCGATTTCTAAGTTGGTGAAAAGTGATTCCACTATCATAACGCTTATTAAGCCACAGTTTGAAGCTGAACGAAAAGATATTAGAAGGGGAGGAGTGGTTAAGGATGAAAGTGTTTACGAGCGAGTAATAGAAAAGTTAAAAGAAGGCATGAAAGAATTTGATTTTAACTTTGTTGGAATTACAGAGTCTCCGGTAAGAGGAGCTAAAAGCGGTAATCTTGAATTTTTAGCTTTGTGGAAGAATTTTAAAACCAGCTAATATTAAACATTAACTGGTTTTAAAATTATGTGAAAACATGGCTACTATTAATTAAATTTTTTTGTAATTCTAATTTTCTGATAATAATTCTAAATATTCTAAAATTTTTGAACACTTTGATTCCATATCGTAAAGATATCCCCTTAGAGCATCGCCTATTACTGGCAGCATTTCGCGATAAATAGAAAGAGACGGAGGGAAATATGGAATATCTTCGAGTCTAAAATTCTTTTCTTTTTGTACTTGTTCAGCAAGGATTTCAAAAACTTGATCTATTATTTCAATAGCTACATAAAGCGGGCGAGAATATGCTTTTAATACAGTGGAAAGATCGTCTTTCAGGAAAAGAGTTGTGGTTGAATGATAAGAGGTTTCTTTCAAATATTTAGCTTTTCTTTTCAAGCTTATCATTGCATCATTAGGAATCAATGAATATAAAATTTTTGTATTTTCGTAATTTTCATTTTTTAATATAAGTAATATCGAAAAATTTATTAATTTTGATTCGCTTTTAGTCAAAAAACCTTCAACATTTCGCATGCTTAACCTATCTGAATATATAACACTCATACTAAATAGCATACTAAGTATTAGTATTTTTCTAAGTATTAGTGTTTTTTTTTGCATCATCTTTTCCTTTTTGATTATGAATGGATAAAAACTAGTGTAAGATATCAGCTTATTTATTCTGGCTCAAGAATTATTTAACTAAAAAACACGAGGAGAGCTTTCCTCGTGTTTTTTAAAATCTCAATTGATAATTTTTTTGCAATAACTAACTGGATTTTATTCGGTTCCATCAAGAAGGGCAGGACCAACGTAGTTTAGGAATGTTGGATTTTTTCCTTTAATACGATCTTCAAAATAGCTGTAATATTTTTTAGGTTGTTTCTCTCTTAAGTTATTTACGTCTATATATTTATTGTACAAATAAATTGCTATCATTGCAGTGATTACTGGTTGTGTAAGGTTCCAACTCTTTTCAAGTATTGTAGGAAGATATTTTTCGGCCTTAAAATCACCCGTAGGTTTTTGTAATAGATTATTAAAGAGATATTTTCTTGGATCAAGAGTGCCAAGGACTACTTCAGGCTTTCCACCCTCAACTTTACCTGTTGTTTCACGTAAATATTCTCTATTTTCACCAAAGAATGTAGCCAATTTATTTTTTGTATCACCTGATGGCATTATAAAATATCTATTTAAGAATATTCTATCTTGCTCAGTTAGAGTTACTAAATTAGGATCATCAGCCAAGTCAAGAACCAGCACAGTTTTATTTGGAGCTTTTTTTGCAGTTAAAGTATTTTTTTCAAAATATTTTGCGATATTTCTGAAAGCTTCAACATTTTCTACGAACCAGTACATAGGAATATTTTTGTTGTACTCATCAACTATTGGTGTTCCTTTATATTCTTCTTTGTTCTTTAAGTACAAGAATTCAAATGTTTTCCTTACTATTTCGCCTAATTTAGTTTCATATAAATATTTATTATCGGCCTTTTTATTTGCATTGTATCTCCACCACATATCACGACCAACAATAAAATTTCCATCTTCATTGCCTTCTTTGTCTAATCTTACAAGAGTATTGAAATTCGCTCTTGGATCATGAGTTTCAAAATATATATTATTTTTTACTGTGCTTAAAAAAGCGCAAGGAGTAGCTCCTTTGGTAAAGGATTGTGATCCTATTGATACAGTTTCTGCATATAGGCCTAAAGATATTAACGATGCTAAGAGCATGGCGGAAGTTGATTTTTTTAATGATGTCACGCTTTTTCCTTTCAAAAAGATATTATTGTTAAGTGCTTTTTCTCAATTCCTTTGGAGGCTTAATAATAAAAAGATGGTAGTTTTTTGCAAGTGGGGTCTTAGACTTTTTTTAATTTGTATAAGCATAGGTAAATAAATAAAAAAGAAAGCATATATGGAACCAAAACTATTATGGCAGAAGTGTTGTGCTGTAGCATGAATTCGCTGAATGCATTTGAAATTAATATAAATGGATAAGGTAATGTTATTATCATCCATTTAACCCAGTTATAATTATAGAAAAGAAAAAACAATGATAGGGTTAGTAAAATATAAATAAATGGTTGTATATGGGAAAGTAGTCGTGCTAAAAGCTTTCCAGCTTCTTGATTTAAGGGATAAGAGGACGAAAGTTCACTAGCCAAAATGATATTTTTTATTTGTTTTTTTAATGAAGTTGTTCCTTGAAACATTTTAAGATGTAAGAATAATTCTGGCATTTGTAACTTATAATTAGTCTTTATTGTTGAGTCATTATTACTTAGGTCTAAAATAGTGCATTGTTTTAGAAAAATTATTTGCTTTTCAGGATTTAAAATAAAATTTGAAGCTTTTATTTTTTTATTAGCTACAAAATTTTCTGATAGGTAAAAAATTGTAATTTCAGAGCCACTATAGGTTTTAAGATCTAAAAAATCAAAGTGTAAAAAAGTATTGTTTTCTAAAGACATCCATTGATTAAAAACCTTATTATCAGGTTCATTTTTTATACTGTGGATTTTATATTCTTCTGCATTTTTGATAATTGGATATATTAAAACTTCTTTTCCCAAAAAACTTATTGAGGCTAACAAAATTCCTATAAATGATAGAGTTGTTATAACTTTATTTGGCTTAAGACTTAATATACTTAAGCTTTCCCATTCTGAGGTTTGGTAAAGTTCCCATATAAATAGACAGGTAGCTAGCCAGGAGCTAAGAGGTATCAGTTCAAAAAATGTTGGAAGTATGTTTAATAAGGAAAAAAAAGCTATATTTTTAATTGTAGAGTTTTCACGCATTAATTTTTCAACAAATCCAATTAAACTATATAGCGTTGTTAATGTGCCATTAATTAGAATAAAATATGTTAAAAGTTTTGTTCTCAAATATCTAGCAATGATCAACGTTTAAGACTCTCCGGTGCTATTAATCCGCATGATACAATTGTCTTAATTGCTTCTTCAAAGCTTATGTTGGTTTCAATTAATTCTGATTTTGGAAGAATAAAAAAGTATCCGCTTGATGGATTTGGTGTGTTTGGCATAAAAACTTTAAAATATTCCTCCGGTTTTCTTTGATCTTCTGGGATTAACGGTTCAAATGTATTGGCAGCGGTTCCTAATAAGAAGGCAATATTATAATATTCATTTTTAGGATATTTTATTAAAACAACTTTTCTTTCTACATTAGTTGCGTCTGGGAAATTAAAGAAATCCACTAATGTTTTTGCTCCAGAATAAACAGAATTAATTATTGGAATTTTTCTAATTATTTTTTCACCCCAGTGAATAATAGGATGTATTATTAAAAACCTCAGAAGTATTCCGACAAGCATTATAAATATAATAAATAAAATAAACTCAGAACCAGGTATTTGTTGTAAAATTGTGGGCTCTAATCTTCTTAGTGGAGCTAGCCACCTAGTCATAAAATTATATGCAAATGTTATAAAAAAAATTGTTGCGGCAAATGGGAGGATAGCAAATAATCCGTTGAGAAAAAGAGATTTTGTAGCAGAAAATAGACGAGAAAAAAAACCTTTGTTTTCCATCTTTGTTCCTTTAGTTTTTTAAAAGCAAAGTGCTTTTTGTAATTGATTAGCAAGTGATTTTGCTATGCTTTGAGCATTTTGCATGCTTGGATCTTCGGTCATTACTCTTAAAACATTTTCAGTTCCTGAGTATCTAACAATAATTCTTCCTTGCTTCATTTTTTCTTGGTGTTCGTTTATTAGAGTTGAATAAAGCGTTTTTGTTAAATCATCCTTTTTTGTTATAGGTACATTAATTAGTACCTGAGGGAATTTAGCAAAACTTTCCATATAATAATTTTTATTTATGATAATGCTTTCCAATGTGCATAGGGCTGCAAATATACCATCCCCAGTTGGCAGGTAATCTCTTATTATAATATGTCCGGATGTTTCACCGCCAATAAGTAGATTTTTTTCTTCTAATTTGGCAGATACATATTTATCTCCAACCTTTGTACGAATTAACATCTTATCCATGTCTTGGAGGTATTTATCAAATCCATAATTTGTCATGACCGTGCCAACAATAGTAGAGGTATTTTTTAATTTGGGATGTGTTAGAAGTAGTGCCATTAAATCATCGCCATCCTTAATAATTCCCTCTTTACTTACTGCTATGACTCTATCACCATCACCATCAAAGGCAAATCCCGCATCAGCATTAGTAGTAACAACCTTTTTTTGTAGATTTTTTACATGTAAGGCGCCACAGTTTTCATTAATGTTTTTTCCGTTAGGTTTGTTAGCAATAGTAATTACTTCTGCTCCTAGAGCTTCAAAAATTTCTGGACCAATTTTAAATGTTGCTCCATTTGCACAGTCCAGGACAACCTTAATTCCATTAAAATAATTTGGTTTAAATAACGATAAAATTTTACTCTTATAAACATTATGTGCTTGAGACCAAACAGTTTTGTTCTTAGGGTTAGAAAGGATTGAGATTTTGGGGTTTTCAAAGAAACTTTCTATAACTAGTTCATCTTTTCTTGTTAGTTTTCCGTTTTTTCCGCCAAAGATCTTAATTCCATTATCTTGATAAGGATTATGTGATGCTGAAATCATAATGCCAAAATTAATCTGGTTTTCAGATAACATAAGCTGGAGAACAGCGGGCGTTGGAAGAACTCCGCCATCCCAAACGGTAATTCCATTTAATGCCAAGGTATCAGACAGATTTCTTTTAATTCTATCCGACGAAAATCTTGTATCATACACTATTAGTGCATTAGGTTCGTTATTGTATTTTTGCAGGGCCCATTTTGATATGGCTTTACCTAATTGTATAAGTGCTTCTTTTGTAAATGGAAATTGGTCTGAATCTCCACGTATTCCATCTGTGCCGAAAGAAATTTTATTTTTCAATTTTTTATCCTTGGCTAGAACTCTTTTTAAAAACTTAGATGAAATAATTTTAGTTTTAATCGAAAAGTTCGTCAATTTTATTGGATCTGTAAGGCAATCTTGATATGCTTTAGCCAGTTCAATGCTTTTTAGGGGGTAATTATTATGAGTTCTAAGTTCTTTTTTATTTGTTATGGGGTTGGGATATTATCAACAATAGGCATAGGTCCCATTTTTATTTTGACATTCAATAGAGCAGCCACTTATGGATTTTTGAGGGGAGCAGCTACAGCTTTTGGATCATCATTAGCCGATGCTGTATTGTTTGGTCTAGGTTTTGCAGGATTTTTATCACTTGTTGGTGAGGCGAGCGGTTTGCATTTAGTTTTAGATTTGGTTGGTGGAGTAATGCTGATTCTTATGGGGGCTTATTATTTTAAAAGAAGTATTTCCTTTAAGAGGGTTATGATTGAGGCTCGCGAAAATATCATATTAATTATTATAAAATCCTTCTTAATAACCATTTTCAATCCAGGGGCCATTTTATATTTCGGTTACATGAGTATTCAGGTATCCGAAGGATTGAGGAATGGCACGATTTTTGCCCGTTCTATAGGAATATTTATGGTGTTTTTAGGAACCTTAACTTGTTTTATCCTTTTAAGCTTTTTTGCAAGTCGTATGAAAAATGCCATTACCGGTAAACGTTTGAGAAGTATTTCTAGGCTTACGGGTGTTTTATTAATGATTGTCGGTATTTATTTTCTATATGATTTTGTTATAGGCCTAGAGCGTTATGGTCTTTTATAGCCTGCTTTTTTCCCATTATCGTTATATAAAACCATAAACTCTTTATTTATTAGGTCTTATTAGTTTACTTTTATATCGAAGAGTTTGGTCCTTTCGTTATTTTTTGGGGGGATAATGTTGTGGGAAAAATTGGTAAGATAAAAGACTTTTTTGTTGATGATATACCTAAAAAATCATTTTTGCGCCTGGGAAAGAAGCAACTGTTTCCGTTTTTTACAATAACTTTTTTCTTAGTATTGTTGTTTTTTACGGTATATGTTTTTGTTTTTCATCGTCCTTTAATGAAGTCTAATTTTTTAATTTCTGATATAGATAAAATTGTTAAAATTTTGGAACGAATAGATAAAGAATGCAATATTCTTTCAATTAGTGGCGAACGTCATCCTGTTAATTTCTTTACGGTTAAGGAGTTTGCCGGCTCTGAAATTGGGCCCTTGAATCTAGCTCACCCAGATCAATGGAGAGGTCCGTATTTAGATAACAATCCTGCAGCAGGTGGAAAATTTTACGAGATTGTTAGAGCAAAGGATGGCTATTATATTGTGCCTGGTTATGGAGTTCAATTGCCAAATGGTTTAATTATAGGTAAAGATTTTAAGATAGATAGGGAAGTTAACGTTAAAGAAATGCTTCAGAACGATGGCAAGCTTAACTATCAAAAAATGATCTTTGCTAAACGATTAGAGTTTGTTATAGGGGATTGGGAATTTGCGCCAAAAAAGAAAGAGCGTCTTGAGAAAATAGATGTTTCTATCAAGGAGTTTAATACAGCAGTTCCTTATACATACAATACCACATCAGGTGATATAGGAGTTTAAGCGGCCAAAATTGTTTCTACACAATTTTCTTCAGAATCCAGCAGATCCTCAATGTCTTCTTTCTTTAAATTAAGCTTTGTTGTTAGCCATTGTTTTAGGTTGGATAACTTTTTAGATAAAGATTTGAGCTTTTTGTCTAAGTTGTATTGTACATAAATATTTTCAAGTTGATCTTTGATTTGTTCTTTTATTACCCAGGTAATAAATAAAGATATAGCTGTTAAAGCTACAATTTTAAAACCTAAACTTATTTCATTTTTAGCAAATCTCACGTTGTACCATAAGTTGCCTTCGTTATCCCTCTTGCTTAATTTTTCAATAAATTCTTTTATATTGCTTTCATGTTTAAAATTTTCTAATGAAATTGTTTCAGGAACACCTTTTCTGAGCATATTTATTATTTTGTACTGCTCATATTTAAAGGACCAAATGTTACGAAAATTTTGATTTAATTGGTATATTTTATTTGATAAAAGACCTATGCTTAAAAATGTTCTAAGTTTGGCAATATTATTTTCTGATGTGTTAAAAATATATTTCCAAATATGGCTTCCAGCGCTACTTTCTTCTAATGGCAATATAGAATTTATTATAGTAAAAGCCATTGCCGGATTTGTCCAAATAGGCATTAGCACCTTGCTTATAATAGATTTGATCTTTTCAACTGTTTCTTCCGTCTCTGTTGTTTTGATTTCTTTGCCATCGGTGTTATTAGGATCCATGCTACTTTTTTCAGGGGTTTTGGTTGAAGACATGTAATTTAAAATTTTACTAGTAGAGATGCTTGCTAATATCCCAGAAAATAAAATAGCTGTAAGCTTTTTTTTATTTAGATGAGGGGATAGCAATTTTCCAAAAGATACTTTGTTTTCGGTGATCCATGCATTTAATTCATGTTTAAAAACTTTTATATTTATTGTTTCTTTTTTGTTTTGATAGGCGTATACGTTTTTTAAAGATACCAATTGGTTAATCGCAAAGTTTGTTATTGTGTTGGGATCTGAAGGCTTAAACTTGTTGAAAGCTTGTATAGGCCAGTCTTCATCTATCTCATTGTTTTTTAAATAGTTAATAAAAAACTTTTGAATTTCTTCTTTATATTCTTGGAGACATATATTGTAGTTTTTGTTACCAACTAAAAGTTTTAATGATTGGTGGTATCCAGTTAGGCTTAGAGATGCGCCTTTTCTATGTTTAACAGCTTCGAAAAATAATTTTTTTGAATCAAGTGGTATTTTAATTGATTTTCCGTCAACGAGTTGAGCCATCGTAGTTTGTCCGGCCCTTTCAGTTGTCGTTTTGATGGAGTTATATACTCCTCTATGTATTAAACTTATTATTGCAGAGATGGGACCGAGTTTAATTATTTCTGGAATTAGAGTATTCAATACAAACTGTCCCTCATCACTTTCTAGTACCTTTATTGAAATTTCATCAATATCTTCCGAAAAGGTGTCAGATTCTTCTGTTCCATTTAATATTAATTCATTTGTTTCTACACCTTGTGATGGATTTTCAGTTTGAGAATAAAGCACTTGACTCAATGGTGTTATAAATACAAGCAGGGACATAAAAAGTTTTTGTTTTAAGTTCATTAGTTAAATCCTTGAAGTAACTTGGATTTTATTAATTTATAGCTCATATTGGGCTCTGTCAAAAGCTCTTACTAGGTTAATTTATGTTTTTTGAAAATTGTAATATATTACGCAAAGCCTTTTGATTTAGATCACAATAAATAATGAGGAGATAGTATGGGTAAGTTGAAGATGCTTTTGCTTGTGGCTGCTTTGTTTACTTCTGGGGTGTTGGCACTGGAAAGCCCTGATGATTCAACTAGGATTCTTCCTAGAGAGACACGGGTTACGATTTTCTTAGACTGGTTGGTTAAACGTAATCCTACTTTATTAGAAAAAATGTCTAGAAGTGAATTAGAGGAACGTGTATCAGAAATTTTTGATGATCGAGAAACGCAAGAAAAGCTAGATGCAATAGGAATTATGCTTAGAGATAGCCTTAAGGCAACAAAAAGGAAAGGATTTTTTTCCGAAATTTCTCTGCTATTACGTGAGGCTTTAGTTTTATCGCCCATTGTTGTTTTGGGATATAAAGGTGGAGAGATTCATCCACAGTTAGAAAGAATGTTTTGGGGGGCTGAGGCCCTTATTTTTGGTTTAGAACTTATCAGAATTTTAAAGGATAATGACTAAACCCTTTTTAAATAGCTTGATAGTAATTTTTTTATTCCAGATTTAAAAATGGCGGTAATGTAATAATCGTTACCGTCTTTTTTTTCTACTTTTTTGATAATACCGCTACCAAACTTTTTATGAGAGACTATTTGGTTACTTTTCCATGGTCCATTGCTTAAATTATTAAGGTTAGTCATTTTTTTTGCCTCTTTTAAAAATTTAGTTTTATTTACAGCTTTTGTTTTAACTTTAGATGGTATTGTTCCGAAAAAAATGATTTCCTTTTCTTGGTTTTTTGTTCCTAACCATTGATTAAACATTTGGGAAGTTTGGGATGAATGGAGAAAAGAAGCGTTAACTTCTTGTATTAGATTAAATGGAATTTCATCCAAAAATCTAGATGCTGTTTGTTCGTTGAATTGACCAAAAGTATTTCTGCCCAGGGCATGAGATATTATTAGGCGCTCCTTTGCCCTAGTTATGCCTACGTAAAAAAGTCTTCTTTCTTCTTCTAATGATTCATTATTGTTTAAAGATCGTGAACTTGGAAAGATTCCTTCTTCTAATCCCGAAATAATAACTGTGTCAAATTCTAAACCTTTGGCTGCGTGCAAAGTCATCAATAGCACGGGAGGAATACTTTTTTCTTTGGGTTTATCAGAATGTTCTTGCATTAACGAAATGCTATGCAAAAAGTTTTCTAGGGTTTTTGTATTCTCATTAGATGAACTATTTTCATAATAGCTTACGGATTGTTGTAGTTCTCTTATGTTTTCAATTTTTGCTTCTGATTCTTGTTCTTCATAAGAATCTTTCAAATATCCTACATATGCGGTTTTTTCTAAAATTATTTTTATTAAAAAACTTGTACTTTTACTTTTATCTAATCCGTAAAAAACATCTAGAAAACTTTTTAGAGCCTCAATCCGGCGTGTTGTTAGTTCATTTGATTGCTCTTCTATTAATGTATTCAAAAACTCTAAGGCGTTTAAGTTGGGATGTTTTTCCCACTCTTCTACTATTATGTTTTCAAATTTATTTCCTATTCCCCTAGATGGTATATTTAATATTCTAAAAAAACTGACTCTATCGAATGGATTGGCTATCAGTCTAAGATAGGCAATAATATCTTTGATTTCTTTTCTTTGATAAAACTGGATTCCGCCTATTATCTTGTAAGGGATACCTCGTGAGGTTAAGGCTTCCTCAATAATACGAGATTGAAAATGTGTTCTATATAATATGGCAATGCTATTACGTTTAGATTTAGGCAGAGTGTTTATAAATTGCGTAATATTATCAGCTTCTTGATATTCCGATTTATTTGAAAGGCTCAAAATTCTATTTTTAGCTTTGCGGGTAGACCACAGATTTTTTTTATTACGTAATTTATTATTTTTAATTATTTCATTTGCAGCTTCTAATATGGGTATTACGGATCTATAATTTTGCTCTATTTTGATTTTTGTTACAGGTGCAAAATCTTCATCAAATTTAAGCATATTTGCAACAACAGCACCTCTCCAAGAGTAAATGGATTGGTCTTCGTCTCCAACGGCACATATGGATTTTGATTTGTTGTCATTACCCAGTGTCATCTGTTTTAATAATTCATGTTGAACTAAGTTTGTATCTTGATATTCATCAACAAGTATATGATTAATTTTACTTTGAAACTTTTTTTTGAAATCTGAGTTTTGAAAAAATAATTTTAATGTTTCAAGCAACAAGTCATCAAAATCCAGGCTTCTAGCGGCTTTTCGCTCAACTTCGTATGCAGTGTAAATGTCCCTTATAACTGGTTTTATAAAGTTTTTTTCATCGAAAGAAAAAGCTAGTTTATTTTTTAAATTAGAAATTTGACTAACAGCTTGGGGTATTGGAATTTGCTTTTCTAAGCCATGATATTTAATAATTTTTTTTACTATTGTCCTTTGATCTTCTTCATCTAAAATTGAAAAGTTTTCAAAAGGTGCGATTTTGGGATTTTTGCGTAAAAGCAATAAACAATATGAGTGGAATGTTCCGATAAATGGAATTTTGGTGTCTTCATCTAAAAAGGAAGCAACTCTCTCCTTCATTTCACCGGCAGCTTTATTTGTAAATGTTAATGCAATAATAGAGTTAGGGTCTACCTTTTTATTTGCAATCAAATGAGCTATACGTGCTGTTATTACACGTGTTTTTCCGGATCCAGCACCAGCGATTACAAGAACCGAACCATTTTCGTGTATTACAGCTTTTTGTTGTTGTGGATTTAGTTCTTCTTTAATAAAGGTGTCGATATGTTTCACAATGTTTACCAGGTTTTTACTTCGTCCAAAATAGCTTTTTCATCATATTCTTTGTTGATTGGGAGCTCTATTATTATAGGTATTGTCTTTAATTTTGGGTGATTAATAAGTTTTTGTAGGGTTGATTTCCCTATTTTTCCATGACCGGGTGGAAGATGAGCATCAATTCGACTGCCTTTTCTTTCATTCGTATCATTCAAATGTATCAACCGTATATTTTCAATTCCCATAGTTGCATCAAGAGTTTGTATGAAATCTTCTGTGTTAGCAATGTTATAGCCATATGAGAAGGCATGTGAGAGGTCTACACAAAATTTAATTTTCTCTGTTTTCGAGATCATTTTTCTCATTATAGAAAAATGATCTAAATTATTGCCGATCGCATTTTTTCCGTGCGCAACGTTTTCTAATAACAATTTTACATTATTTTCAGTCGATAAGATACTTTCTAAAGTATCTATTAATCTTTTAATTGAACTAGAAACTTTAGATCTTTTTGTTGCATGTCCAGGATGCATAACTATGTAGCTGGCTTCTAGTTTATTTGCAATATCTATTTCTTTTCTAAATATGTAGGAAGATATTTCTTTTTGTTTTGCAATCTCTGTTGCTAAATTTATTTTAAATGAACTGTGAATATAAATATCGTTAAAATTTTTTCTTAAATCTAAAAAGTCACTTAAATCTTCTTTGAGAACAGGAAAGTGTTTTTGTTGTTTTTCAGCGATGGGAAACAGTTGAAAAATATTTGCTTCAGCACTATAAGCCCTTAATGCAACCTCACTATACGATTCTCTTATACTATAGTGTAGTCCTATGTTTCTATTAAAATTCAAATTCATTCTTTAGTTTTATTTCATCAAAATAAGGTTTTAGAGCCTGTAGAAAATCTTCTTTTATCTTTTCTAAATTGTTTTTATCATCTGATTCAAAACGAAGGCTTATAACTGATTGTGTGTTAGAGGCGCGTGCTAGGCCCCAACCATAGTCCATCTGAGCCCTAATCCCATCTATAGTGATTATTTCTTTGCATTTTTTTGAAGCAAAAAACTTTTTTACGCTATTAATAATCTCTTTTTTGTCTTCCTCTTTACAAGAAATACGTATTTCATTTGAACTAACTTTTTTAGGGAACGCTTTTAATAATTCTTCTAAAGATTTTTTTGTCGTATGCAGAATTTCAAAAAGCCTTACCATTGCATATATACCATCATCATATCCAAAGTATCTATCTTTAAAAAAGAAATGGCAGCTAAGTTCGCCAGCCAAAAGGGCATTGTTTTCTACCATTGCTTCCTTAATAAGAGAATGTCCAGATGGGGCAATGCAGCCTTTTGCACCAAGTGCCTTTAATGCTTCAATAAGTCCCAGGGAGCTTTTAATATCAAAAACAACTGCTGCACCAGGATTTTTTTCTAAAACTTGTTGACTGTATATAGATAATAACTTATCGCCTGGAACTAGGTATCCGGACTGCGTCATCGGATTCATTCTATCTGCGTCACCATCTAAGCCTAGGCCTAATTTTAAGGATGGGTTGCTTTTTAACTCGTTAAGAACACATTGCATATTTTTAAGAGTGGTTGGATCTGCTTGATGATTTGGGAAAGTTCCATCAATTTCTTCACAAAGGATTTTTATATTTTTCCATCCCATTTGTTCAATTAGTCTAGGAACCACAGTGCTAGAAACAGCATTTCCACAATCGATTGCAGCATTTACTTTAATATTTTTTAAGTGTTTAAAATTATTTTCAATCCAATTTATATACTCTGATGTTGCATCGAACGTGGATACAGAGCCATTTGCGTGGGATGTTGGAGCAAAGTTTTTGTTTTGTATAAGTTGTTTGACTTCTTGTATCTGGTTGCCCCACACCATTTTCTTATCCAAGCAAATTTTTATACCATTGTATTCTTTGGGGTTGTGCGAAGCTGTAATCATAATTCCTGAATTTACGCTGCTGTTGAAGAGAGAGTAGTAAAAAACCGGAGTTGGACATAATCCAATATCAACAACATTAATTCCTAGTTCAGTTATTGCTTTTATTGCATTTTCTTTAATTGCATGAGAATGTATTCTTCCGTCATAGCCCAGAATGACTTTTGATGTTTTGGGATTTTTTTGTAAAAAATATGACAAAATTCCTTTGGTTAATAAATAGGTTTCTTCTATATCAAATTCTTTGTCAACGATTCCGCGTATATCGTATTCGCGAAAAATATTTTGGTTCATAATTCTTCCTATTTTTTAATTAGGGCGATTAGATTTAATACATTTTATTTTAGAAAAACATTTTGTGAAATTTTTAACGCGATTGTTTTTTTATTTTTTTGTATATACTAACCCAACTATAGACAAAACACTTTGGATACTATGAGATTTAGACAAGCGATATTTATAATTTTACTATTTCTTTTTTCTTCTAGTCGTGCTGATACAGTAGCTAATTACAATGTTAGGCATAAGGTTTATAACCAACTTGAACTATTGCATAAAAATGTTATGGGAATTTTGGATCAACTTTATGCTTATATATATTATTACAATGAGTGTAAGGGATCACGGTTTTCTAGAGTTGGTAAATGGGGCCAAGTAATAGACAAATATTGTTTGGGAAAAGATCCGGAGGAGGCTTTTTTTAGATTAGAGGTTCATAAGGATGAATGCTTGAATTTAATTAATGAACTAGCACTCCTTCTTCAAGAATTAAATATACATTTAAATAATATTAGACAGAAATCAGAAAAAGCATTTAAGCGAGATTTAAAGCTGGCTGTTGTTTTTTTAGGAGAAAGCATATCTCAAGTTGGGGATATAACTTGTCCTGTCTGTAGAAATGTTAAAGAGCAGCTAAATGTTTATGATGTTATGCTTAAAAAGCTCAGATTTAGATTTAAACAGAATAGATTAAAACGACATATTCCCACATTTGTAGAGCTTTATAGAGAAAAGTTTCTTGTTGCTATTTGTGTAACGACCCTTTTGTCAGCAGGAATTGTTGCAACAGGAAATACGCGTGTTGTAGGTGAAAAACTTTATGAAGGTGGTATGCTTCCATTTAAAATTATGAAGGAAAGTTATGATAGTTTTTTAAAACTTGTTGGATGGAAACAGAAAGAAGACCGATCTGATCACTTTAATAGAATCGAGCGAGTTGCGAGAAAAATTTTAGAACATATTCCTGGCTTAAAAGAAAATATCACTTCTAATGATGATCATGAAACTCTGAGAAATAAAGTTCATGATTGGGAAGAAAAGTATTTAGATTCTGAAAATGGTACTTTAAAAAAAATAAACGACGATAGTAAGGCAGCGAAAAAAAATTTAAATGAAAAACAAGTTAGTATATGGAGGGTTGATGGTTTGCTTGAGGCGGGTATTCATTTTGTAAGTACATTTTTTGAGCAAGGGCAGACAAGTCTTTTATTGTTTCAAGTGTTAGTAGCAGATTTTTTGTTGCTTCTTGTAAGTTTAGATCCGATGATACAAACGCTAGATAATCTAGGCATTTTACTTGCATCGCTAGTGCCTCCAGTTGTAGCTGGATTTGGTGTTAATAAAATATTAGGTAAATTAAAGCAAAATGTTTATAACATTATTGATGATTGCTTTTTGCATATAGATCAGATTTTGAGTAGGTATGCAGATCAAAAACCCATAACCAAATTAGATGAGGGACTTCTTATTTTTTGGCTGGAAAAACTTCAAAAAGAAGCAAATGCTGATGCAGTGTCTAGAGATGACAGAATGCGTATAACTTTCATTATTGAACAAATTAAAGATTTTGACTTGCCTGTGTCTCAGAAACTAAGAGCTATTGATATACAATGGCGATTTAGGAAAGCTATGCCGTCTTTTGCGTAGTTGTATCTGGATGCTATACTAATTAGACTTGAATTTTATTAAAATATAGTTTTTGGAAGTTATCATGATAGATTTATCTCTTTTACGAGAAGATCCTAAAAATATTAAATCTCTTGTTTTAAAAAAAGATCCAAATTTTGACTTTGATCAATTAGTTAGACTAGATCAAGATGCTAGGGCATTAAGGGGTTCCGTTGAACAGCTTAGGAATGAAAAAAATAGTTTAGCTAAGCAGGCCGGAAAAGGCATAACGGATGAATTAAGAAATAAGTCTATTGAGATTGGGAAAAATCTAAAAAAAGAAGAGGAATCTTTAAGGCGTTTAGAAGTAGAACTGAAAAAGCTTTGGCTTTCTTGTCCGAATATTCTTATGAATGATGTTCCTGAAGGAAAAAAAGAAAGCAATCAGGTTATAAAGGTTTTTGACGAAAAAAGAGAATATGATTTTCCAATAAAAAATCATTTGGAGCTAGGTGAATCTTTAGGTTGGTTTGATTTTGAATCTGCTGCATCAATGTCTGGTTCACAATTTGCCTTATACAAAGGTGAAGCGGTTCGTCTTATGTATGCCTTGATAAATTTTATGCTTAGAATTAATACAAAGCATGGTTTTCAATTAATTAGTCCTCCTGAGCTTGTTACTGAACAGTCACTTATAAATTCTGGAAATCTTCCCAAGTTTGCTGAAGATGTGTATAAGCTTCCAGAAGATGATTTGTATCTTATTCCAACAGCAGAAGTTAGTTTAACAAATTTATATGCGGGCAAAATTTTATCCAAAGAAGATTTGCCATTAAATCTATGTGCTTGGACAAGTTGTTTTAGAAGGGAAGCTGGCGGTTATGGTTCACAAGAACGGGGATTGATTCGTATCCATCAGTTTGAAAAGGTTGAACTATATACTTTGTCGGAACCTCAAAATTCAGAAGAAGAGCAGAAAAAGATGCTTGCTTGTGCTGAAGAAATTTTGCAGGAGTTAGGATTGCATTATAGAGTTTCTTTATTGGCAGCTCAGGATTGTTCATTTCCCTCTGCTAAAACTTACGATGTCGAAGTTTGGATACCTAGCCAAGAACGTTATTACGAAGTTTCGTCTGTAAGTAATTGCACAGATTTTCAGGCGCGCAGGGCTTCTATAAGATATAGGGAAGAATCCAATAGCAAACCAAGATTAGTACACACTCTTAATGCATCCTCATTAGCCTTACCAAGATTAATGGTTGCGATAATGGAGAATTATCAAACCAAGGATGGAAAAATAGAATTTTCTTCTTCTATTCAGGAGATTCTTAATAAAACATGGTAAATAAGCAAGATGAAATAAGAGAAAAAATTAAACGTATTAAGATTTTTACCAAAAGATTGGTTTCTTCTTCGCTATCAGGGGATTATCTATCAGCCTTCAAAGGTTCAGGTATGGAATTCCATCAGCTTCGGGATTATCAGGTTGGAGATGATGTTCGTTTAATTGATTGGAATAGTTCAGTCAAATCTAAAAATTTAAAAATTAAAGAATTTATAGAAGAACGCGATCGAACAATTATTTTGATGATAGATATTTCTAAATCAAATAACTATGCATCTAACTTAGAACTTAAAAGAGAATTGCTTGCAAACATAGCATCTTCTCTAGCTCTTATTGCTGATGAAAATAATGATAGAGTAGGGGCAGCCTTTTTTTCTGATTCCATTGAAAAGTGGTTCCCTCCTAAACGCGGAATAGCTCATATCCATAATATCTTGAAAGCGATTTTAACATTAACGCCTTCTGGTAATGGTACAAATATATCAGAAGCTTTAAAATTTTTGATTCGCCTAAAACAACAAAATTCTATTGTATTTATGCTATCTGATTTTATTGATGACGATACATCTTACTCTAAATTCCTTAAGCTTATTTCATACAAGTACGATTTTATTGGAATGAGAATTTTAGATGCATTTGAATCTGAATTTCCAGATCTAGGGTTACTTGAAGTTGAGGATCCTGAGACTGGGGAACAGATTGTTTTGGACACAAAAAATTTGAAAAAATTTTTAAATGATAGAATTGTTAGGGTTAATCAATTATTTAGTAAATACAGAATAGATTTACTTGATCTAAAGACAAATCAGAATTTTATAAATCCATTAATAAGATTTTTCCACAGACGTATTCGTAGGAGCATTTAATGGATGTCCAATTTTATGATATTTATGATTTTTATTTTGTTCCATTTTGGAAAACTTGGTGGTTTTTTGCATTATCTTTAACCATCATTTTTATATTATTAAGTTTTGTTATTTATAAATTAATTTTTTTATTTAAAAAAACTAAACCCTTATCTATATGGATCGATGCCGAAATGCGTCTTAACAAAATAGATCCTAGATTATTGATGGAAAAAGAAGAGTTTAAAAAATTTTATTTTGAATTGGGTAAAATTTTAAAACAATATTTGTCAAAACTTTTTGAATTAGATCTAGAAAATAAAACTGATGCAGAAATAAGGCGATACTTAGAAGAAAAAAAATTTGATTTCAATTTAACAAACGATCTTGTTGAAATTTTACATGGCTCCAGATTTATTAAATTTGCCAATGAAACAGCATTACCCTCAAAAGCTCGGGAGGACTGGGAACTTGCATTAACTATCATCAAGCGAACGATACCAGTAGAAAATAATGAGCATCCAAAATAAATGTTCTCAGCACTTATACATTCATTGGCCATTTTGTAAAAATAAATGTCATTATTGTGATTTTGTTTCATTTGCAAAGCATGAGAAATATGAACAGCAGTATCATAAAGCTTTATGCACAGAAATAAAAAGCTATGTTTCTAAATTAAGTGGTCCTAGAAAAATAAAAACAATATTTTTTGGGGGAGGTACTCCAAGTTTATATCCTATAGATCTATTAACGGAATTATTTGTTGTTTTAAAAAATAATTTTGACTTGTCAGATGCTGAAGAAATTACAATAGAGGTAAATCCCAAGGAAGTTACAGAAAAGCAATTATCAACTTGGAGGTTCCTAGGTATTAATCGTTTAAGTATTGGGGTACAAGTTCTAGATGATAAAATACTAGCAAATTTAAATCGTATTCAAACAAACAAAGATGTTTATTCATTAATCGAAAAAGCCTTTAAATATTTTGATAATGTTTCAGTAGACTTGATTTTGGGTTTGCCCGGAATTACTGATGAAGTTTGGAACAATACTTTGAAACAAATAGTTAAATGGCCAATAAAACATATTTCTGTGTATATGTTAATGGTTCATGATCGTACGCCATTATCCTTAAAACTAAGTAGGGGTGATATAAAGCTTTTAAGTGATGATGAGTTTGTTGATATTTATGACGGTACAGTAAAATTTTTAGATTATCACGGATTTAAGCAGTACGAGCTTTCTAATTTTGCGGTTCCGGGATTTGAGTCAGAACACAATAGAGCTTATTGGGATCATCGGCCTTATCGTGGATTTGGTTTGAGCGCAGCATCGTTTGAAGACAATACAAGATTTGTTAATCTTAAAAAATTAATGCACTATCTTGATATCTACCTTCTGGAGGGAGAATTGAAATATTCGTTTCAAGAAAAACTGGGGCCTGAACAGCTTCGAATGGAGCAATTGATGCTGGGTTTGAGGCAGTCGAGTGGTATGGACTTGCATGCCATGTTATACTTATTTAAAGAGGGGGAACAAGAACGGCTTTCGGGCCGCCTTGATGACCTTAAAAATCAAGGGTTAATTGTCGTGGAAAATGGACGGGTTAGGTTAGCTCTTAAAGGAATGGCGCTAGAAAACGAAGTCATTTTGAGTCTTTTGTCTAATTAGTCGGGTTTGTTGTATCAATTACATATTCTAGTCATTGGGAGTTTTATGGCAGCTAAACATGTTGGTGTTAAATTACCGGAAGATCTACTCGAGGTTTTAAATAAAGAAAAAACTGTAGCGATTTTATCAACTTTTTCTGAACGGGGCCTTCCTCATACAACACCAATTCAGTGTATTTATCCTAAGGGTGATGAGGGACTTTTAATTACCATCCATAAAGATCATGTTGGTTATAAAAATATGGTTTGGCAAAAAAAAGTTATGCTTTGTTTTATGGACGAAGGTAATGTTGCTTACAGCGTTTTAGGTAGAGCTGGAGTTGTTAGAGCTCCTTCTAAAGTTCATCCTATGATGAATGTTGTACGTATGGATATCATTGATATCAAGTGCGATCGTTCTATTTTGACTCGTATTGATTCAGGAGTTAAATGGAGTTACACCTCTATTGAAGCAGAAGAATTAATAAAGAGTCTTTTTAAGGAATTGAAAGAACTTGCAAAAGTATTATAGTCCTTGTTTAACTATTAAAAAAAATTATGGTTGTTTAGCAAGGGGCAGATATGAGTATGGGTTTAACTAAAGTTCTGACATTGTTAGTCTTTTTATTTTCTTCTTTATGTTTGGATAAGTCCTTAGCCCAAGAAACAGCGAAGGATCTAGGAAATAAAGAATCAGTAGAAGTTTCTAGTGTAAATTTAGAAGAAAATAGTATGTCTGTTCAAGAGAAAGTTTCTGATAATGAAGAAGTTGAATTAGACGATGATGATGATTCTGAGGAAGATGACGATGAGTCAGAGAGTTTAGAAAATAACGAAGAGTCTTCTTCTGTCCCTACTAAAGATGAGGCTTCTGTTGGAAACGAAAAGATGGAAGAGTTAAAACCAGCAAAGACTATAATGGAAAAAGAAAAGCCAGAAAAGCTATCTTCTTCAGAGGTTGCTGCAGAGTCTGAAGTGGCTCCTGAGCAAAAAGAAGAAATGGCGCCTGAACTAGAAGAAAAGCCTGTTGCCGAAGCAAAAATAGAAGAGGAAGATGTCATTGTTCCTGAAGAAAAAATTGGGGAACAGGGAAATTGGTATGAAAAAAGGGAATGGTTGATTAAGGCTAGAGAGGTAAATGAAAAAGTTCAGGAAAGAGCTGCAGAGATTCAGGGTGTACGTAAATCTTTCTGGGAAAAATTTAAAGCCATTCAAGATTTATTAGATCTTTTTTATAAAGATATTGGTGCAAGACAAGCTATTATTAAAGAGCTTCAAAGTGAATATGAAGAGAGAGCAAGTAAACAAAGAGTTTTAGAAGAGGCTACAAGATCTGATTATCAACAAACAAAAGCCGAAGAATTATCTTGGTATGGTCGAATCTTAAATCTTACAGAAAATATATTTAACTTTTTTAAAAGATTGTTAGGCATTACTATAGACAAGCCGTTAAGTGATCAAGAAGTTAAAACCAGAATCGATTCAATTTTTGACGAAGAAGCTTATGAAGAAAAAATTGATAAGTTAAAGAAAGATTTAGTTGGACTAGATAAAGAGATTAAGTCTACCCAAGAGTTAGATAGTGCTCTTGTTAAGCGAATGGATAAGTTGGATGAACAAATAGGTATAGCTGTAGAGGACGCACAAAAATCCCGTATTCTATATAATGAAATTTGGAAAATTATAGATCATAATAAGGCTAAGGAAAATTTTTTTCAAATTAAAGAAGTCAATCGAAAGATAAAAAGTATTTTAGAATATCTTCAAAACGAGTTTTCTACAGATTTTGATTCTACTGTTATGACAACTAACGGACAAATTGACAAAGTTAAAAGTGAACTTAATGGAATTGAAAAGAGTTTGAAAATTGTAGAAGAAGAAAAGGCAGTAGAGTCTAAATCCGAATTAGTAGAAGAAAAACCAGAAAAAGTCACAGAACAAGTAGAAGAAAAGGCTCCCTGGTATAGTAGATTTTTAGATGCTTTACTACATTATGCTTCGGCAACATGGCAAGTATTGGAAGGCGCGCTAGATAAATTAGTAGGATATATTTCTAGTGGTGTTGAATATGCATCCGAAGCTGTAGAGTCAAAAATTAAAAAGGTAGAAACATCTATTACCGAACCAGAAAAAGCTAAAGATGAAAAAATAGAGGTTTCTAAAGAAGAAGTTTTGGCTCCTACTGAGCCATCGGTTCCAGTGGAAGTATCTGGAAAAATAGAAGAAGAGGTGGCCATCGAACCGTCTCAGCCTGTAGAGGAGGTCGTAGTAGAGAAAGAAGAAATGCCTGAAGTTCCTGTTGTTAAGGAAGAGTCGATAGTGAAGGCTACTTCAGTAGAGCCTCCTAAACTTGAAGATGCAAAAGTTGAAGATGACCTTGTTGATGTTAAAGTGGAGGAAGAAGCGATTCTTTCAGTGGAACCTCCTAAAGTTGAACCGACCACCGAAGAAGTTAGTGAAGATACAAAAGAGGCTATTCCAGGTTCATCTGTTAAAGCCATTTCAGTAGAGCCTCCCAAGACCGAGGTTTCAGAAAAGCCTGTTTCTGAAATATAATTTGCTATTTTTTTCCAAAAAAACTGAATTTTATGTGGGCCAATCTTGTTGCTAATATCAATAGTATATGGTAAATTTTGCTTGTTCAGCCTTTTATTAGTGATATCGCCGAGGTGGCGGAATTGGTAGACGCACCGCTTTAAGGGGGCGGCGGGTTTTATACTCGTGGGGGTTCGAGTCCCCCCTTCGGCACCAAATGTTTAATAAATAGTCACGGAGAGATTAGATGACTTTTTCAGCTAAAAAATTTTTTCTATCTAAATTTATGTTGTGGTTTGTTGTGGTTTTAGGTGGGTCATATTATTTATTACCCAATCTTTTCGTTCCATCAGCAAAAAATCGTTTTGCATTATCTAAAGTTAAACTTGGAATAGATCTTAGGGGTGGTACGTATATCACTTTAGGTGTAGAGATAGAAAAGGCTATTGAAAATCGTTTAGCTGGAGAAAGTAAAAATTTAGATGCCATATTCAAAGAAGCAAATTATAGGCCTTCTAAAAAAGAGATAGACAAGAAAAACTTAGCAATAGTTATGAATTTTAAAGATTCAGAAGATGCAAAAAGGGCTTACAATCTAGTACGTAAAGAGTCTTCTTTGTTGAGGCCAAATATTAAGGGAACCAGTGTTGTTGCCCCATTAACTCCAGCAGAAGAAACTAGACTTAGAAATGATTCTGTAGAACAAGCGGTTCAAGTTATAAGTAATCGTATTAACAATATGGGAGTCGAAGGACCTATTGTTCAGCGACATGGCAGCAGTCAAATCGTAGTTCAAATCCCAGGCGTAGATGATCCAGAACGTATTAAAAATTTAATTACTAAAAGAGCACATCTTGAATTTAAGGTAATACAAGATGTTGGATCCAAAGAAAGCATTTTGGATAAATTCGATGGAGATCTTCCTTCAGATAAAATGCTTCTTGCCGGGGAGCGTGCTTCAGAATATGAAGATGACGAAACTGAAGGTAGATGGTATTTGGTATCAGCATTTCCAGATTTAACAGGAGATCACATAGAAGAATCCAAAGTTATTTATGACGAATTCGGACGTCCTGAGGTTGGGTTTAGGTTAGATAGATCTGGAGGAAGAATTTTTAAGGATTTAACTAGAAATAATATTGGTCGTCAAATTGGAATTATCATTGATAATGTTGTTTATAGTGCTCCTGAAGTAAATACAGAAGTTGGTAGAGAAGGTTCTATCAGGCTTGGTCGAACTGCAGGATTTGAAACAGCTAAAGATTTGGCAATAGTATTAAAAACTGGAGCATTTCAGGCTCCGGTTAAGTACCAAGAAGAACGTAGAATTGGACCATCTTTGGGTCAAGACTCCATTAATAGAGGTTTGATATCGTGCCTAATAGGTTTAAGTTTAGTCTTCATATTTAGCTTGTTTTATTACAAAGTCGCTGGCCTTTTTGCAATGTTGGCCTTGTTGTTCAATCTATTTATAATTTTATTGTTTTTATCATATTTTGGTGCCACTTTGACACTTTCGGGCATCGCTGGTATGACTTTAACTATTGGTATGGCAATCGATGCTTCCATTCTGATTTATGAAAAAATTAAAGAAGAACTAGTTGAAGGTGTAGCCTTTAGAAGTGCGGTAGATAGGGGGTTTAAGGGAGCGATGTCTGTTATTTTGGATTCCAACATTACAACTTTTCTAACTGGTTTGATTTTATTTTATTTTGGTGGTCCAAGTATTAGAGGTTTTGCAGTTACTTTGATGTTAGGAATAGTAGCCACGATTATATCAGGAATATACTTTTTAAAGTCTTTATTTGACTTTGTTTTAGATAATACTAACTTTAAGTCTATAAAGCTTTAATTGAGTTGGCGACGTAGCTCAGGTGGTTAGAGCGGCGGAATCATAATCCGTAGGTCCGGGGTTCGAGTCCCTGCGTCGCTACCATATTTTCTTTTAAAAAAATGATAGAATTCTTAGAAACAAATCTTTTGTTGTTTATTGGTTTATTTGTTTGTGCCTATGTAGTAGGTAGTATTCCTAGCGGATATTGGATTTCTAGGTATTTTTTTAATATCGATATAACACAACAAGGCTCTAAAAATATTGGGGCGACGAATGTTTCAAGATTTTTAGGGAAAAAATATTTTTTTATTATTTTTTTCTTGGATATGTTTAAGGCAAGTTTATTTTTATTATTTTGTAAGTTTTTGAAAATAGATTGCTTGGTTTTATTACTTTTAGCGGTTGTTTTTCTTATAGGCAATTCATGTTCTATCTTTTTGAATTTTAGGGGTGGAAAGGGAGTTGCAACAACAGCCGGTTTATTGTTAGTACTAGCATCTAATCAAGTTATAATGTGTTTTTTAATTTTGTGGATAATATTACTATTTTTATCTAAACGTGTTGATGTTGCTTCTTTATCCGCAATATTATTGACAACATTATTTTATTTTTTCTTTCATGACTCAATACAATATGATTTTCTTTATTTTTTAATATTTTTAACTTGTTGGATTTTTTTTAGACATAAAAATAATTTGAATGGATTTTATCAAAGTTTTTTAAGTTTAGGTTGATAAGAATGAAGTTTAATGAAGTAGCAGAAGCTTTTAATGAGATTCAATCAGTATCTTCAAGGAACAAAATAACTGAATTATTAGCTGATTTATTCAAGAAGGCTACTTCTAGGGAAGCATCGTTAATTTCCTATCTTTCTCTAGGGGAACTAAGTCCTGTTTATGTAGGAACCCAGTTTAATATAGCAGACAAAAGTCTTTATACTGTGATAGCAAAATTGTTTGGCGAAAGTTTAGAAAATATTAAAAGAAGAGCAAAGCAAAAGGGCGATTTGGGTCTGGTAATTGAAGAAGGTCCAAAACATCGTTTAGTAGAAGAACTATCACTAACTCAAGTAAACAAGTTTCTTCATGAAATTCATGATATTTCTGGAACGGGTTCACAAGAAAAGAAAGAATCAAAATTAATTGAGCTTTTAAAAAAATTGGATCCTTTATCAGGTAAGTATATAGTACGCATTATTTTAGGAAAACTCAGGTTAGGGTTTTCTGACATGACTTTGTTGGACGCATTTTCTTGGATGAAAATGGGGGACAAATCTCTTCGCTTATCCCTAGAAGAAGCTTACAATGTTTCTGCGGATATTGGACATTTGGTTTTCATTCTTAAGGAGGAAGGTATTCGTGCAATTGAGAAAATGAAGGTAGAAGTTGGGATTCCCTTGAGGCCAGCAGCTGCAGAGAGAGCTTCTAGTGCTGCAGCGGTTATTAAGCGGTTAGGGGAATGTGTTGCTCAACCTAAACTTGATGGTTTTAGACTTCAGGTTCATTTGGATAATCGCACAAAAACTCCTAAGGTTCATTTTTATTCACGTAATTTACAAGATATGTCAGAAATGTTTCCAGATTTGAAAAAAGCTGTTTGCAGTTTAAAAGTTAAAACGTTGGTGGCAGAAGGAGAGGCTATTGCCTATGATCAAGAAACCGATACGTTTTTACCTTTTCAGGAAACCGTTAAGAGAAAAAGGAAGCATAAAATAGAAAAAGCAGTAACTGATTTTCCATTAAAACTTTATTTTTTTGATTTGCTTCATTTGAATGGAAAAACTTTTTTTGAAATGAGCCATGCTGAACGTCGTAAAGAGCTTTTAAAATTATTTAAATCTCTTGGTAAAGAAGCAAGGGATATTATATATCCTATTGAAGAGAAAAAAATTACAACAAGCAAGGAACTAGAAGAATATTTTGAAGAAAATGTTTCTTCAGGTTTAGAGGGTCTTGTTATAAAAAAACCTGATGCCATGTATAAGGCTGGAAAGAGAAATTTTAATTGGATAAAGTTAAAGAGAGAAGAGAGTGGCGAATTAGCAGACACTATTGACTGTGTAATTTTGGGTTATTATTCGGGTCACGGTAAAAGAACTGCATTTGGAATAGGTTCGTTTCTAGTTGGTATTTACAATAAAAAAGATGATGGATTTCAGACTATAGCAAAAATAGGTACCGGTTTAACCGATTCTGGTTGGAAAGAATTAAAGAAAAAATGTGATGAAGTTGCGGTTAAGAATAAACCTAGAAATGTCGAATGTTCTAAAGGGTTAGTTCCAGATGTTTGGATTTCTCCAGAGATAGTTTGTGCGGTTAGAGCTGATGAGATTACCCACTCACCATTACATACTGCAGGAAAAACTTCATCTGAGTTAGGATATGCTTTAAGATTTCCTCGTTTCATGCAATATCGTGGGGATAAATCATCTGAAGATGCTACAACAATAAAAGAAGTTAAAAGCCTTTTTGAAATTCAGTTTAAAAAAAGAAGCAAAAAGTAATTTAAAATTAATCTTTTTATTTTTTTAAATTTTCCAGTCTTTTTTTTGCTTCTTTTAACGATTTAGCAGATCGGTTAAAGCTTTTCCAAGGGTTAGGTTGTTCTTTAAGCCTTTTAAAAATATTATTAATATTATATTTGTCAGCCCTAAGAGAACTATTTGTTAGTTCATTCCATGCTAGTGGAGTTGCTACGGGTGCACCTTTCAAGGCTCTAACTGAGTAGGGTGCTATAGAGGTTTGTGCATAAGCATTTCTTAGTATATCTATAAATAATCTATTTTTTCGTTTTTCTTTTCTTTGCTCTAGCGTAATATTTTTAGGATCTTTTTTTATTAATATAGTTGCAATATTTTTTGCAAATTCACGCACTTGGTCAAATTTTTCATTTCTCTTTAAAGGAATAATAACGTGTAATCCCTTTGACCCTGTAGTCATTATAAAAGATTTTAATCTAAGTTCGTCTAATAAATTTTTTAATTCTTTTGCTACTTTGCAGGCTAGTTTAAATTTGTTTTTAGGTGAATCTAAGTCAAAAATAATTTTATCTGGATATTCAAGCTTATCCTCCTTGCTCAACCATGTGTGTAAGCTTATTGTGGCTTGTCCGGCAAGATAAACCAGTGTTGCTGTGTCATTACAAATTACTTGTTTAATGCTACCGCCTTCTTTTTTCTTTATTGATTTTGTTTTGACCCACTTTGGAAAATAATCGCCAGGTTTTTTTTGAAAAAAGCCTTCTTTTGTTATTCCATCTGGAAATCGATGCATAGAGATAGGACGATTTTTTAAATATGGGAGCATGTATTTAGAAATTTTTTTATAATAATTAACCAAGTCACCTTTAGTTATTTTTTTTCCAGTAAATAAGATTTTATCCTCATTAGAAATTTCTATAGTATGTTTTCCACAGCGTATTTTTTTCATAACTTCCTCTTAATCTTTAGTTATTTAATATAGAAAAAAGGTGGTAAGAATATCAAATTATTTACAAGCGGTTATTTCGTTTTGTAATATTTATGTGGAATTTTGTTTTAGGGGGATGTATGAAAAGTAAGGTTATATTTTTATCAGTTTTTGTGTTTAATACTTTTAATTTTTTATATTGTGATTTTGATGTTACTACTCCTGGGGTTCAGCGCATTGTGGGAGCTCTTTCTCGTAGGGGAGCATCTAAAAGTATGGCGTGGGAAACTTATAATGGTACTGTACGTATGCTACAAAATCTTAAAGGACTTTATAATAGATATAATAGAGTGAAGAGAGTTGGAGGCTTAGAGTTTCTTTTAAATGGTGGAATATTATTATTAGAGTTTAACCAAGAACTTAGAAATGTTGATACATATAAAGCAAATTCAATAAATGCGATTTTTGAAGTTTCTCAAGGCGTTCTTCAGATGCAGGGAGCAATACTTGATGCTAATGCAAAGAGTGAATTGGCCATTTTAAAACTAGCATTGGATGATTTAAGTGCTGCGATTAATCAAATCAATATTTCTATAGACATTGGGAGAAGTACAAGGTCATTTGATGCTTTAATTCCAGCTATAAAATCAGTAGAAGAAGCGAGAAATCAAAGTGATTTTACAAAAGATTTATTTAAAGCCGTTTTTAATGCAAGAGAAATGGCCGTGGTTAAGAGTGAGTTCTCTCCAGAATATATTAATGAGAGTATTGAACGAATTCAAAAATCTGGTTTTATAAATTCTGATCTTATAGGCAAAATAAGGGAATACGCTTTCAGATAGATTTAATTTTTAGTCTTTTTGATTTGAGCCATTGTTTTTCCTGTTTTTACAGATTTGGGTTCAGATTTGATTATATTTTTTCTGGCATTGGCTTCTTCGTCTTTCATTTTGACTAGAAGCCATTGTTTTTTTCTGCTTTTCATTTTTATTAAAGCAAATCCCCCTTTTAGCTTTTCTCCGTTGAGCCAAATTTCAAGGAGACCATTTTTTAGGCATTTTTTTAAAGAAACAGTTTTTCCATTTTCTTTTTTAATATTTTTATAAGTGCCTTTGTCCCAAAGCATTACAGTTCCTGCGCCATATTTTCCTTCAGGAATAACTCCTTCAAAGGATCCGTATTGTAAAGAATGGTCTTCTGTTTCTATTGCCAGTCTTTTATGTTTAGGATTTAGAGACGGTCCTTTAGGAATAGCCCAGGATTTTAATACATTTCCAATAGAAAGCCTAAAGTCATAATGTAAATTTGTTGCATCATGTTTGTGAATTACAAATTTTCGTCCTGGCATTTGACTTCTCCCTAGCGAAAAATAATTTCCATACCATCTTTGGCAACATCTACTTCAACATTGCGTTCTTTCCCTAGTGCTTTAATTTTGGCTCTTATAATTCTTCCATCATTTTTTACTATCTCAGAACCACAATGTGTAACAATCATTTTTAAAACTTTTTCCTTTTGGCACCAACCAAGCTGTGTTTTGACAGAGGTATGGCCAAATAATTTATCACCTTTTTTTCTAACTAGATGACCGCCTGTAATTGTTGCGCCGTCACCTATATAAAGTTTTATATTTTTTAAGGCAGCCTTTTGTTGTCTTATTGCTACTAGGTCTGGAACATAAAAGATGGATGTTTTTTTTATTGTAATCCGATAACCTACAGCAGGACAAGTGATTGAGTGAGCTACCTTAAAAGCTTCAAAAGTTATCCCCTCAATGCTTTTTGCTTTTCTTATTGGCATAATATGCTTAAAATTCTTTTTAATGGGAAAGTTTTTCAAATCTTTCCAACTGTCTTTTGTTGCATATACGTCACAAGGAGACCCATTTTTTAAACCGAAGGCATGATCAGGATGTGTGTGCGTTATTATTATTGCATTAGGTTTAATTTTCCAAACTTTTTTTATCCAGTCTTGACCACAATCTATCATTACTCTTTTTTTTTCATGAGAAATAAGAGTAGATGTATGTCGTTTGTGTAAGCGGCTTTTGGTTTTGATGTGTCCTTTTGTTCCTAAAAAAGTAATTTTCATGGTTATCTTTATTATTTAAAAAAAGTTTTAATTTTCAAGAGTTAGCCATAAGTATCAAACAAAAGACAAGAAATATACAAAATTTTTAGAATCTAAAACCGTTTGTTAATTTTACTGGACAAAAGATTGGAGAGTCTTTCTTCTACGGTTTCCCAATTAATGTTTTTCATAAAAGCTGAAATATAAGGCAAAGTGGTCT
>JAGMEA010000021.1 GCA_023128415.1 Candidatus Babeliales bacterium | reverse complement strand
GGCTTTAGCCTTGGGTGTATGTCAGCAAAATGAAGTATTTATGAAAAGGCTCCCTTTGTGCCTCTTGATAGAAGAACGTATTTTATATATCTTAAAAACGTTGTATGTGTGGTTATAACTAAATATTAAAATTAAGGTAGGTTTTATATGAGTAAAAATTTTTCATCCTTAACAAAGCTATTTTTAGCACTATTGGTTACAGCATCATTCTCTGGGTGCGATCTCTTTAAAGACTGGTTTTCTAAAGACGAACCCAAAAAAGAAGAAACAGTTGAGACATTAGCATTATCCCGTGAAGAAAAGGATGATCGTCCCTTAGTATACTTAGGGGACAACAAGGAAACAGTTTTGACTGTTGGAGAATTTAACAAGTATCTAGCACAGATTCTTAAAATGTATCCACAGCTCAATGGTGCGGTAAATATTGATAATCTTCCAGCAGCATTTAAAAAAACATTTTTAAATAAAATTGTTGATCAAAAATTAATTATTCGTGAAGCAAAAATCAAAAATTATGAAACTGATAATTCATTCCAAAAGTCTTTGGTTGATGCAACAAAGCTTTTAAAAGAGCACATGCTTATTCAAGAGTTTGAAAAGCGTTTGTTGGGTGGAGTAGAGGTAACAGATGCTAACGTTCGTGGTGAATATGACAAAAATCTTAAGTCTAAATATGTAAAAGAACAGGGTGGAGTCTTAGTTGCTGGAGTCAAATTTGAAAAAGAAGATTCAGCATCGTTATTCTTAGAAAGAGTTAAGGGAAAAACAAGTCCAGAATTTTCTTCTTTGGGTGCAAAAGAATCTGATGGTAAATTTAGGAATTTTGGCAGAGTTGGTAAAGAACATGAAGCACCGCAGCTATCAGCAACTTTAAAAAAAGCAATTTTGAGAGAAAATAAATTTCCAACAGCAATTTCTATCACTGATGATAAAGCTCATTGGGTTTTACATCTCTCAGATAAAAAATCATCAGAATTTTACAAATTTGACGAGATAAAAGGCCAAATCGAAATGCTTTTAAGAAATCAAAAGTCTCAACAAATTTTGGCAAAAGAAATGACAACTCTAAGAAAAAAATATCCTATAAGCATAGAAGAAGAGTTATTAACATCATATCAGCCAGAGGCCGGAAGCCCATCTGAAGAAGTGGCTCAAAATAAATCAGAGGCTATTGCTGCTTGATTTTCAACAAATATTTAAGTAATAAAGAGGTAGGCCAAAAAGGTTTACCTCTTTTTTTAGGAACCACAATGAAGAAATTTTTTTTATTAGTTTTATTAAGTTTGAGTTATTTAAGCTCTCGAGACCTTGTTGATAAAATTATTGCTAGAGTTAATGGTATTAATGTTTTGCTTTCTCATTTGAATCAGCCACGTATTAATTCTCAGCCGTATACTTTAGAAGAAGCAGTTGCACAAGAACTTTATTTTCAACAGGCATCGCGCTATAAGCTTGTTCCAAGTACTTTAGAAGTGGAGAAATATATAGCTTCTTATAAGGCTGGAAATAATTTAAAGCATTTAAATGATGAAGATTTTGAAAGTCATCTTAAAAAAAATGAAGGGTTTGCCTCATTAGATCAATTTAAACGAGAATATGCCAGGTACATATCAGTTAATACATTAATTCAGCAAGAGATTAAACAGAGGATTTTCATTACAGCGCAGGAAGTTGAAAGTTATTATAAAAAATATCCGGAGTGGGTAGAAGCATCATATAAACTTAAAACAGCAATCATTCCCTTTGATAAAGCAAAAACTGAAGCAGAAGTTAAAAAAATAAAAGATATAGATTGGATTGAGCATGATGAATGGCTGGAAAAAGATAGCATTTCTGAAAATATGACTTTTATTTTTAAAATGAAAAAGAATGAGATTTCCAAACCTGTTAAGACTCAATATGGTTATCAATTGGTACAACTTATTGATAAAAAACCTAAACGTAAAAAAATTTTAGATGAATCTTATATAGAAATTGAAAAGCGCCTCAGGGCTTCAAAAATGGATAAATTTGAAAAAGAATATAGAGACGAACTAAAATCAAAATCAACTATTGTCTATTTGTAGTTATAATCATTTGTTGTACAAAATTTTTTATGCTATAGAACTAGGCAAATAGTTTATTGGATACTTTATATTGGCAATTAATAGGAAGACTATGAAAATTACAATTATGAATAAAAACTATAGGTCTTTATTATTAGTTTTATGTTTATCATGTGGTTTGGTTGTTAGACCAATAAGCGAAAATACTGCAGATTTATTATCTATTGGGACAATGGCTTGTGCTGTTGCTGGAACTAGTTTAGCTATGGAGACTAATTTTTCTGACAATTTTAGTGTTTGGCCAATTGTTGTTGGAGCAGGAACATTCTTTTTGGCGCGTACTTTTTTGCAGCAATTTACTCCTGAGGGAAAATATAAGAGAGCAGTAAAAAAACTTACTTACATAAAAAATCATAGCCTATTGCAAGCTGATTTGAATTCCCATTTAAGAATTGATGAGCATTTTAATAATCTTTATGGTGGAGATTGGTATTTAGTTAGGGGCAAAGAAGATTTAGATTATCTAAAAGATCAGGCAAACAATGCAGCTGGACTTTTGACGGATTTAGAATATTTAGGTTGGTCTGGAACCAGGCCGTTACGTGGAGCTGCTGAGTCTTTAAGATCAGATATTTCGTATTTATCAACTTTGCTTATGAGGGATAAGGCTGAATATGATCGTCAATACAACCGCTATCAAAGACATTTGGAAAATATTAGAGAAGATAGACGACACTATGAAGACATTAGGGAGCGTAAAGAGGACAGAAGAGAAAGAAGGCAAGAGCACAAGGAGTTGGTATCTACTTTAGGTCAGAAACCATCAACAACTATAATAAATAATAATATTGCTCCTGCAGTCATTCCGGCTGCTCCTGTAAAACATCAGAGCTTGGGTGTGAAAAAAGATGAAAAACCTGCCAAAGCTCCAACGTTTTCATCAGAGGTAGAAAAAATGTGTGATGAAATAAATCCGTTTAATAATACCCAAGCAATTAAGGGTGCCGTAGATAACTTTAAAAAAGAGCAAAAAGATATAGCGGATTTTATTTCGCAAATGGCGGATGATACTACTAAATAAAAATTATTAGAGGAATTTTAATGTATAGCAGGAAACTATCATTTATTTTGATTTTTGCTTTATTTGTTACCGGCTTAAAATCTAGTGATCCTGTAAAGCTAGGTAAGCTTTCTAAAGCCTTTGAATATTTTTTTCAAATGTGGAGGGGGTCTGACCTTGGTTTTTTTTATACTGCTGTTTCGATTTTATTCATTGTTGGTGTTACATGTGGATGGAAAGAAGCAAAAGAAATGTTTTTAGGAAGAAGTGATTTGCTGCATACTTTTGGAGGGGTTTTAATAGGTCTTCCTGTTGGTACAATTGCAGGTATTATTAGTGTGACAAAATCTATCAGGTTGCAGGAAAGTGAAAAAGATCTGAGTGCCAAAATTCAAGAATTGAAAAAGTTTTTTGAGGATAATAAATTGTTGGATCAATTTGAGTTAGAAGCTCAGTTAGCATTATAAATTTCCCATCAAAATAAATTAATTAAGGGATTGAAAAACAATCCCTTTCTTGTTTTCTGCGCATTCTTTGATATCTTTCAGATAAAATAATTACTCTAGGATCCCAGTGATGAAGCCTATTATTGTTGTAATTGGTACGCGTGCTGAAGCAATTAAGTTGCTTCCTGTATATCTTGCTTTAAAAGAAGCAGGATTGTTTGTAAAACTATGTGCAACCTTTCAACATTCTGAAATGCTTCAACAAGTCTTGCAAATTTTTAATATTGTTCCTGATTTTAACCTTGGAATAATGAAAGAATCTCAAGATCTTTTTCATATAACTGAATCTGTTCTTAAGAAAACAAAAGAAATTTACATTGAGACTAAGCCTTCACTAGTAATTGTACATGGTGATACTACTACAACTATGGCATCAGCGCTTTCAGCTTTTTATCTTCAAATACCTATTGCTCATGTTGAAGCTGGTTTGCGCACAGGAGATATCAATCATCCTTTTCCTGAAGAGATGAACAGAAAAGTTGTTGGGCAAATAGCTACTTATCATTTTACCCCGACTGCTTTAGCTACAGCGAATATGATTTCAGAAGGAGCCAAGAGAGAAAATCTTTTTTGCACAGGAAATACGATAGTTGATTCTCTTTTTTGGATTAGAAAAAAAATTTTAAATAATGAAGTAGAGATAAACTCGGATTTACAATTTAAAGTAAAAGAGTGTCGTAAAAATAATAAAAAAATGGTTTTATTGACAGCTCACAGAAGAGAATCTTTTGATGGTGGATTATTGCAAATTTTTAAGGCTATGAAGGAATTTGCAGAACAACATCAGGATGTTTTTATCTTTTATCCTTATCATCCTAACCCGAATGTTTTGCGAGCTATACGGGAATCGGATATAGAAAGTGTTAAAAACATTTATACAATGCCACCACTTGATTACAAAAATATAATTTATCTTCTAATGTCTGTTGATTGGATAGCTACTGATTCTGGCGGTATTCAGGAGGAGGCTGTTAGCCTGGGTAAAAAAGTTATTTGTCTCAGGGATATTACTGAGAGACATGAAGGGATATGGGAAGGTTTTGAAGTTTTGACGGGTACTGATCAGAAAAGAATTTTAAGGGCCATGGAAGAATTTTATTCTCTTAAAGATTCTGTTAAACAGGGATCTTTTGTTTACGGAGATGGTAAAGCTTGCAATAGAATTTTAGCTATATTAAAAAATAAGCTTGGGTTTTTTAATTCTGTAAAATTTTCTGATAAAAATTCTGGAGTTTTGAAGGAGTTCGAATGAGTAAAATATCTGTTGTTGGTCTTGGTTATATAGGTTTGCCGACAGCGATAATAGCGTCAGAACATGGGTTCGAGGTTTTTGGTTATGATACGGACAAAAATAAAGTACGAAATATAAAAAAGGGTAATCCAGTTATTTTTGAGCCAGAAATTTCAACTAGATTAGAGCAAGCTCTTACTAGTAAAAAATTAAAAATTTCTGGGCGCCTAGAAAAAGCTGATTGTTTTATCATAACGGTGCCTACTCCATTTAAAGAAGATCCAAAAACAAAAAAAGCAGAACTGTCTTATGTTTTTTCTGCTGGCAAAGCAATTTCTAAAGTTTTGGAGCCGGGAAATTTGATAATTTTGGAATCTACTGTTCCCGCCGGAACTACAAATAAACTAACTGCATTAATTGAGGCTGAAACAGGTTTGAGACAGTCCAGAGATTTTTTTGTGGCATATTGTCCTGAAAGAGTTTTGCCTGGAAGAATTTTCAATGAGTTAGTAACTAACGATAGAGTTATCGGTGGTATTTGCCCTGCTTCTTCCAAAAAGGTTGAAGCGGTTTATGCTTTTGTTCAAGGAAAAATTCACGTAACAGATGCTAAAACTGCGGAAATGGTAAAACTTGTTGAAAATAGCAGTAGAGATGTACAAATTGCTTTTGCAAATCAGGTTGCTTCCATGTGTGCTGAGGAAAAAGTTAATCCATTTGAGGTTATAGAAATTGCAAATAAACATCCTAGGGTAAATATTTTAAATCCAGGTTGCGGTGTTGGGGGACATTGTATTGCAGTTGATCCTTGGTTTTTGGTAGAAAGATTTCCTAAAAATTCAGCCTTGTTAAGAGTAACAAGAAAAATTAATGATTCTAAGCCTGTAGAAATTGTGGACCAAGTTGTTTCCTATGCGAAAAATTTTACTATTATTCACAAAAGAAAGCCCAAAGTTCTTGTTCTAGGCTTAACTTTTAAGGCTAATGTTGATGATCTTCGCAATTCTCCAGCAGTTTCAATAACGCAGATGTTGAAAAAAGTTAAGGAAGTAAATTGTAACGTTTGTGAACCTCATGTTGAGCTTCGACAATTGAAAGCATTAGGGTTTACCAAAAGTGTCCAGCTTGATAAGGGATTAAAGGATTCTGATCTTATTTTGATATTGGTTGGACATAGAAAATTTGCATCAATCAACTTTGAAGATTTTAAAGACAAACTTATTATAGATGCATGTGGACTTACTTATAAGCCAAAATTTGTAGAGGCTCCAAAATCTTTCAAGGCTGCTAGGCTAACTAAGGATGACATGCAAATAGAGGATCAAGATTTATCAGATGTATTGTTAAGTAGATGAAACAATTATTTTTGAATCAAGGCAAAATTTTATTAAAAGATACTCCTGAGCCACAAATAGGAGCGGGTGAAGTTTTAGTCAAAGTTCTTTATTCTTTTATAAGCACAGGCACTGAAGCGGCTACTATTACATCCTCAGGTCCACTTTTAAGTCGTTTTTTAAAAGATGTTCCTAAATATGGAAAAAAAATATCAGATTCTGTTAAGGAAAATGGCATCTTTGGAACGGTTTCTTTAATAAAGGGCAAACAAAATCAGATTTTAGAATTAGGATACTCTTGTTCGGGGCAAGTGGTTTCTATTGGTAAAGAAGTCTCAAAAGTTAAGATTGGAGATTTTGTTGCTTGTGCAGGAGTAGGTATTGCTAATCATTCAGAGTTTGTTTCTGTTCCCGAAAATTTAGTTGTTTTAATTAGGGATAAAAAATTTTTGAGACAAACTAGTTTGACTGCTATTGGTTCTATAGCAATGCAAGGCTTTAGGCGAGCTAATCTTTCTCTGGGTGAGACTGTGTGTGTGTTTGGTCTAGGGTTAATAGGGCAAATAACTGTTCAACTTGCTAAGGCTTCAGGTTGTAAAGTTATAGGTGTAGATTTGCAAAAGGAGCGACTGGAGCTAGCCGAACGTTTAGGGTGTGATAAAGTTTTAAATCCAACAGACTCTGATATTGCTAATGATACTTTGTATTTTACAGAGCATTATGGAGTTGATGCTACAATCATTACTGCTGCTGCAAATACGGGTCAGATAATTGATAAGGCAATGGAGATAACAAGACGCAAGGGTAAAGTTGTTTTAGTTGGTGATGTTAAGTTGGATTTTAGCAGAGAGCATTTTTATACAAAAGAAATAGATTTTTTAATATCCTGCTCTTATGGTCCAGGCCGTTACGATAATTTTTATGAAAGAAAAAATGTTGATTATCCATACTCTTATGTTCGTTGGACTGAAAATCGGAATATGCAGCTTTTTGTAGATTTAATTGAAAAAGAAAAAGTTTTAATTGACCCAATAATCTCACATGAATTTGAATTTGAACAAGCACAAAATGCTTATAAAAATCTCAAAACTTCCCTAGGGGTTGTTTTAAGATATCAAAATAAAGTTCAGACAAAAAATGAAAAAATTATTGAATTTAAACCATTAAAAGATAACTTGGGCAAATTAAGAATTGTTTTAATTGGAGCTGGTGGTTTCTCTAAAGTTAAATTGCTTCCTATTTTGAAAACAATTAAAAACGCAGAAATTTCAGCGATAGCAGATGTTAATATGACGAACGCTTTTAATGTTGCCTCTCAATATGGGGTAGGCGTTGTTGCAAATAATCACATTGATCTTTTACAAAAAGATAAGTGTGATATGGCCTTAATTGCTACACCGCATGCTTTACATGCAAGCCAAGCTATTGATTTTTTGAGTAAAGGAAAGGCTGTTTTCTTAGAAAAGCCAGCAGTTGTCAATTTTGAAGAATTCAATAAATTAAAAAGTTTTTTAAATTTAAATAACAATGCAATTTTTACAGTAGATTTTAATCGTTCTTTTGCGCCTCTTATTCAATCAATAAAATCTGTTGTCTCCAAAAGAACCTCCCCTTTAGTTGTAACATATAGAATGAATGCCGGTTATTTACCCAAAGAGCATTGGATTCAATCTAACAGTCATGGCGGGCGAATTATTGGCGAAGCTTGTCATATATTTGAATTATTTTGTTTTCTAACTGGTGCTAAACCAACAAGTGTTAGTGTTGGAGCCTTGCATCCTAAAGAGGATGGATTATTTTCTACAGATAATTTTTCTGCTCATATAAGTTTTAATGATGGTTCTCTTTGTTCACTTTTATACACATCAATAGGTAGTAATGATTTAAGTAAAGAGCGCTTAGAGGCTTATTTTGATGGTAAGTCTATAATAATGGACGATTATAAAGAATTAATTGGTTATGGTTTGCCTCGCTCATTTAATGAAAAATATTCGTTCCAGGACAAAGGGCATGACACATTACTTAAGTCTTTTATAGAAGTTGCTATCAATGGTGGTGTTTTACCAATTTCCCTAAAACGTATTTTTATGGCGACTGAGTTGAGTCTGATTATTGATAAATTAGCTTCTAATGGTGGAGGCAACGAAGAAATAAAGGATTAGGTAGTGTTAGGCATAATTAAAAAAGAGAAAAAGTTTTTATTTTTACTCTTTTTTGTCTCTTTTGTTATTCGGGCAGCTGTTTTTCATTTTTATTTAAGTAAGAATCAACGATTTTGGCAAATTGATTCTGATATGTATCACCAGTTAGCTGTTAGTTTATCTAAGGGGAAGGGTGTTGTTTTGGAAGGTGGGCAGCCGAATTTTTATAGATTGCCAGGTTATTCACTATTTTTAGTTCCTTTTTATAATGTTTTTGGTGTTAAATATTTAAACAATGTTGGTCCTGATCAAAAGGGGGTTTTTATAGCTCTTTGGGGACAATTGTGTATAGCAGCATTAATTCCGCTGTTGATCTTCTTTTTATCTTTGACTTTATTTCCAAGTATTCTTTTGGCAAAAATAGCTTCTTTATGGTCGGTTTTTCATCTAGGATTTGTTCTATATTCGGGCTTCTTTATGACTGAGTCTCTTTTTATTTTATTTTTTCTTCTTTTTGCGATTTTATTTTTATCAAATATCCATTTATTTTTTTGTCCAGTTAAATATGCATTAAATAAATTAAAGAAAATTAGTATTAAAGGAAGAAAAGGTAACTTTTTCAATATTTATATACGTGGCTTTTGTATGGAACCTGGATGTGAATCACAAGATTTTTTGAATCTATTTGAAGAGGACATCAAGGTTCGAGGGGGGTATTCTTTGAGTTTATCCGAAGTTCCATCACCTGGTTTATTTGCAGCAGGATTATTTTTAGGAATAGCTGGTATGATTAGGCCGGTAGGTCATTATTTCTTGATTCTATCTTTATTAATAATTTTATTTTCCCATGGAGAGCTGCGAAGTAAATTAAAGAGAGGACTTACATTATTTGGGGGTTTTATATTTCCAGTTTTACCTTGGCTAATTAGAAATTATGTTTTATTAGGATACATTTTTTTCCATACATTATCAGGAATTCATTTTTTATATCTTTCTGCTGCTAGGGTAGCCATGCACACCCATAATTGTTCATATTGGGATGCAAGAGAGATTTTGAATAAGGAAGCACAAAAAAGTATTTTTAACAAAGAAAAGGCTTTGGGGCGAAAATTAAATGAAATCGAAGTTTGTAAGGAACGAGAAAAAATAGCAGTTAAGTGTTTTAAACAAAAACCATTTATTGCATTTAAGAATTGGGCAACTGATATTTTGAGAACATCTTTATCATTATATTCAGCTGAATTATTGTATTTGGACTCAGGCAGAGAAGAATATGATTATTTCAGGAAAGGTCGATCTGTCTGGTCTATGTTTGAACGTTATTTGTTTCCTCAAACAACGAAATGGTATTTAAAAATTATTGTTTATTTAGAAATTTTGATGTTTTTGTTTATTATCTTAGGTTTTGTTTTTGGTATAGGAAAAGTTATTTATAATTTATTCTTTTATAAGAGAGCTTCGGATTATTTTATTTTTTGTAATTGGAAGCGTTCTATCTTGTTTATTGTGCTATTCATAGTAGTTTCTCTTGCCGGTGGGTATGCTCGAATGAGATTGCCAGCAGAGGCCTTTTTGATTATTTTATCACTAAGTTTTTGGATTTCAGTTTTGAGTAAACAGAGATTGTACAGTGTTAAAAATTCTTAATGATAATAAAAAATTATTTTTATTGTTTTGTTTAGGATTGCTTATTAGGGGGATTGTTTTTCATTTTTATCTAGCTAAAAATGAACGGTTTTGGAATTTTGATTCTTCTGCTTATCACGAAGTTGCAGTAGAAATATCCAAGGGTGAGGGAATAAGAAATCCTAATGGTAGTTATCATTTTTATCGTGTTCCTGGTTATGCCTTATTTTCATCCATTTTTTATAAAATTTTTGGAGTTAACAAAAAATATCCCTTGTGGGGACAAGTTGTTTTGGGGTCATTGTTACCATTGTTAGTTTTTTGTCTGGTCTTGGTTCTTTATCCAGGTAATTTATTGCTTGCACAAATAGCGTCTCTTTGGGCGGCATTTCACCAGGGGTTTATCATTTTTTCGGGCTTATTTATGTCTGAAACTTTGTTTTCATTTTTCTTTTTATTGTTTCTAATTTTCTTTTTATTGAGGTTTGAGGGATTTTTCATAAAAAGCATTGCTATAATTTCTTATAAACTTCTATTTATTTCCGGGTTGTTTTTAGGATTAGCTTCTCTAGTTCGTCCGGTAGGTTTTCCCATTATTTTATTAAGTATTTTTTTAATATTTATTTCTAATTTTTCTTTAAGACAAAAAACTTCAGGTTCCTTAGTATTATTTGGGGGATGGTTTAGTGTAGTGTTTTGGTGGTTGTTAAGGAATTTTCTATTAACTGGTTATTTATTTTTTCAAACTTTGCCTGGATTGCATTTTTTAAAACATTCTGCTGCAAGAATAAATATGGAAATGAATCAAGTGCCATATATGCTATCTCTAGAAAGGGTTAATAAAGAATATTTAGATCTGTGTAAAAAAGAAGAATGTGAAAAATCCAGAAAATTAATGGAAATAGAATATTGTATTTTGGCTGAGCGAGTTTCTTATAAATATTTTTTAAAAAATTGGTATCTAACAGCTAAACATGCTTTTACAAATATGTTTAAGACCAGCTTTTCATTATATGCTTCGGAGCTATTATTTATTGATTCTGGAGGGCAATTACCTTCTTATGATTTATCTAGAACCTGGACAGATAAGGTTTTTCGCTTTCTATTGCCAAAGGTTTCAAGTTATTTATTATCTTTTTTTATTTATTTAGAAATATTTTTGTTTTTATTTATTTTAATAGGCTTTTTCGCCGGAGTTTTTACATCATTAGTGAATTTGAATCTTTCTGTAATATTTAAAATTATGCCGTTTATAGGAGGTTTTATTTTTCTTTCTTTAGCTTGTGGATTTGCTAGGTTAAGGTTATCAATTGAGCCACTTGTGTTTATCTTTTCTCTTAATTATTGGGTTTCTTTAAGGAAAAAATAGTGAAAAAAAGAGTTGTAATAATAGGAGCAGGGCCCGCAGGTCTTACAGCAGGAATCGAATTGTTAAAAAGATCAGATCATGAAGTTAAAATTTTGGAGAGAGATAATATTATTGGAGGATTAGCTCGAACTAATGATTATAAAAATTACAAATTTGATATCGGACCCCACCATTTTATTACGGAAAAACCTGAAATAGAAAAATGGTGGAAAGATCTAATGGGACCAGATTTTATAAAGCATCATCGCTTTACTAGAATTCTATATAAAAAGAAGTATTTTAATTACCCACTCAATGGATTAAATGTTATTAGAAATTTGAATATTTTTGAGTGCGTTAGTTGTGTTTTGAGCTATGTGAAATATCGGTTCTTTCCAATTAAGGACATAAAATCATTTGAAGACTGGGTAATCAACAAGTTTGGAAAGCGTCTATTTAATATTTTTTTTAAAACTTATACAGAAAAAGTGTGGGGTATTCCTTGCAATAAAATATCTTCAGACTGGGCATCACAGCGTATAAAAGGATTTTCAATGTCCAAGGCCATTTTTTATGCATTTTTTGGAAAATGGTTTAAAAAGAATGCGCCACGTACTTTGAGTGATGAGTTTTATTATCCCCCAAATGGATCAGGACAGCTTTGGAATAGGGTTGCAGATAACATAAAAAGTAATAATGATGGGGACATATTATTAAATCAAAATGTTGTTTCAATAAAACATAACGATGGACAGGTTAATGCAGTTTTAACTAAAAATAATAATAATGCAGAATCTTCATTATTGAATAGATATAATGCTCAATCGTTTCTTTCTTCCATGCCATTACAAGCCCTAATAAATGCTTTAAAACCACTTCCGGAGAAAAAAGTTTTAGATGCTGCAAACTCCTTAGTCTATCGTGGCTTGATAACAGTTAACTTAGTAATAGATAAAGAAAACATATTTCCTGATCACTGGGTTTATATACATGATAAAGATGTTAAAATGGGTCGAATCGGCAATATGGGTAATTTCTCTGAGGGAATGCTTGGAAATAAAAAACATTCTACTCTTAGTTTAGAATATTTTACCTACGTTGGTGATGAGATTTGGAATGCATCAGAAGAAGACTTAATTGCTCTAGGGAAAAAGGAACTTTCAGTTTTAGGAATAGCAAAAGAAGAGCAAATTCTTGACGGTATAGTTATTAAATCTCCCGAAGCTTATCCTGTTTATGATGAAAATTATCAAGAACATTTAAATATAGTGCTTGGTTATCTATCAAATTTTTCTAACCTGAATTTAATGGGAAGAAATGGTATGCATAGGTACAATAACATGGATATAGCCATGCTTTCAGCCTTTAAAGCTGTAGATCAAATTTTATTAAAACCAGATTTTGATATTTTAGAAAAATCTATAACATCAGAAACAACCCTTTAGATGTTTTGTGAGTAACTCTAAATGGCTGACTTTATTTGCTGGAATCTATCTTTGCTTATCAGCTCTTCTATTTTTCAATGTTCCTAATATAAAAGCTCATTTTGAGGTGGATTCTTCTATTTATACTAATCAAGCTGAAAACTTTGAAAGATATGGATCCTTTGAGAAACCAGGTACCGTAAAGTGTTTACATCCGTATTCTATCGGTTATCCAATATTTATTGTATTTTCCCGTTTAATTTTAGGTAAAAACTACGCTTCTGTTATTTTTCTCCAGATCATATTGGCTTTAATAATGATTTTTTTGACCTTTAGAATTGCGTATTATATTTTTTCTAAAAATATAGCTTTAATTTCAGCTTTTTTGGTTTCAGTAAATTTGGGATTTCTTCTTTATCCTCAATTGTTATTATCAGAAACCCTAATTTGTTTTTTATTAATATTTGCATTGGAACGGTTTATTTCCTTTTGGGTTAGAAGACAAACTTCATTATTAATAATGTCAGGTTTTTTGTTTGGTCTATCTATAACTGTTAAGGCTTCTGCATTATATTTAATTTTTTTATTGCCCATTTTTTTGATATTTTTTCTTCCAGGGGTTTTGTTGAAAAAAACAACTCAAATGCTAGCATTTTTTTTGGCCTTTACTGTTCCAGTTGGGAGTTATCTTTATAGGAATAAACAGATTTACGGTTATTATTACCTAAAATCTATTGATAAGATTAATCTGTATTTCTATTTTTTCCCTAAAATTTTAGAAGAGACAGAAGGGTTGTCTTATAAAGAAGCTGTAAAGAAAATTCAAAAAGAAGGTAGGTATTCACTAACTGAGTATGCTTCTGGTAGAGGTTGGAGCGGGGTTAACAAATTTTTTATAGATACAATAAAAGGTTGCCCTCTTTTAGCAACTAAGATTTGGATGAAGAATGTTTTTAAAACTTTTTTAGGTCTTTATACAAATCATCTAAAAGTTTTAATTTATGGAGATTTTTATTTTGGGGTTTGTTCATTTTTTAAATTTTCTGGATCGGTACTGGAAAAAGCTTGGAAATACGTGAGTTTTGGCACAAATTCTAAATTTTTAATATTTTTGGGTATATTCGAATTTTTAACAATGATGTTTCGTTATTTAATGATTGTTTTTGCTTTCTTATTTTTGCTTGTTGAGCGAAAATATCTTTTCTTTCTATTGTTTAGTTCTTTTATTGGCTATTTTGGATTAATAACAGGACACGATGGTTGTGGAAGGTTTAGATTCATTTTTGAGTCACCTTTAATTATCTTATCTGTTGTTGGGTTATTTGTAGTATTAAATTTAGTTTTCAAAAAAAACTTTAAAATTCTTAGAGAAAATTAATTATGTGTGGAATAGCTGGCTATATATCAACAATTTCTACTTCTTCAAAAATTGATGAGAAATTGTTGTACAATATGCAAAAAGCTTTGGTTCACAGAGGCCCTGATGATGGCGGAATTTGGAAATCAGATTTTTTTGGTATAGGTTTGGCTCATAAACGTCTAAGTATTGTTGACTTGAGTATTATGGGCCGTCAACCGATGTCTGATCGAAATGAAAATATAACTGTTTCTTTTAATGGCGAGATATATAACCATAGAGAACTTAGAAAAGAACTTGAGGCTCTTGGTTATAAGTATTTTTCAAATACTGATACTGAAACATTGATTTACGCATATAAAGAATGGGGAATAGACTTTATTCATAAGTTAGATGGAATGTTTGCAATATCTTTATTTGATAAAGAAAATAATGAGCTTTATTTAATTAGGGATAGGATAGGAGTCAAGCCATTATATTTTTCAACGCAGGGAGGCTTTTTAAGTTTTGCTTCAGAAATAAAGGCTCTTTGGGAATTACCTTGGATTTATAAAGACATAAATAATCTTGCTGTATATCACTATTTAACTTTTCTTGTTAGTCCTGCTCCGATGACTTTATATAAGGGGATATATAAACTTCCGGCTGGTTTTTATTTAAAGGTGGGATCAGATAGAAAATTGACGTTCAGCGAATGGTATAATCCATTAAAGGTTGAGGTTTCCGATTCACATAAATTAAATGACAAATTTTATTGCATAGATGTAGTGAGAGAAATACTTAGAGATTCAATAAAGAAAAGAATGATGTCAGATGTTCCATTCGGGGTTTTTTTATCTGGAGGAATTGATTCCAGCTTAAATGTTGCCTTGATGTCTGAATTTACTACTAAAGTTAAGACGTTTAATGTTGTATTCGAAGATGGTTTAGAATATGACGAAAGAAAGTGGGCAAAAAAAGTTTCTGACCGTTTTGGAACTGAACATCATGAGATTGTAGTTACAGAAAAAGAAGCTTTTGAATTTTATGAAAAAATGGTTTATCACCAAGATGAACCTCTTGCTGACTGGGTGTGTATGCCACTTTATTTTGTGTCCAAATTAGCCAAAGATTCTGGAGTTACGGTTGTTCAATGTGGAGAGGGGGCAGATGAACTCTTTTGTGGTTATGATGCTTATGGACATTATTTGGATATTTATAAAAAATATTGGAAGCCGTCTCAATATTTGATTCCAAAACCCATAAAAAAAGTTCTTTATTCTTCTATTTCCAGAATGTTTCCACATAAGGGATTTGTCGATCATATTAGAAATTGGGCCGAAAGCAGAAATCTATTTTGGAGTGGAGCAGTTGCTTTTAAGGAAAATGCTAAAAACCAGTTTTTTTTAAATAAAGAATTTGCAGAGGATGATATTGTTTCACAGATTTATTCTGGAATGAGTCAAGAGTTTGATAGCTATTCTATTGTAGATTTCCATCTTAAAAATTTGAAAAAACTAATGCCGAATTTTGATTATTTACAATCTATGACCTATTTAGAATTAAAGCAGCGCTTACCAGAGCTTTTACTCATGCGTTTGGATAAAATGACAATGGCGACATCAGTTGAGGGGCGAGTACCTTTTCTGGATCATCGCTTAGTTGAAATTGCTTTGAGAATCCCTCAACACTTAAAGTACATACCTAAAAAATCTACAGAATATGGGGTTATTCCAGCTCAAACCAAATATATTTTAAAGCAGGCGTGTGAGTGGATATTGCCAGAGGAGATTATCAGCAGGAAAAAGATTGGGTTTGCTGCGCCTGTGAAAAAATGGTTTAGAAAAGGGCATTATTTTAATTCTGATTCTCATAAGTTGACTGCTTCGTCTAATAATTATTTATTTAATAATGATTTTTTAGAAGGCATTTTAACGAAACATCAACTTGAAGAAGCTGATTTATCTCCTCAGCTTTGGAATATGTATAATCTGATTAGTTTTCTTAATTAGATTTTGAAATAACTGTTTTTTCTATTGAACCAATATTAGTCATATAAGCGGTTAGTTTTGTAGTTTTTTCAATTATTCCATAGCTTTTTGAGTAAAAGATTTCAGCTTTTTTAAATTTTAAACTGCTATTTAGTGAAGCAATAATATTTTCACTGTGTTGTATCAGCCAAACAGTTTCATTTTTTTGTATTAGGTTGATTTTTGGATGAAATATTAAATTCCATATTGCTTTTGGTTCTTGATTTGCCTTATTAATGAACCAGTCATTTATTTCTAAATTTTTATGTTTATCAAAAATAAGTTTTCGATAAGCCTGAATTCCATATGACTTGTATTGATTATGGTGATCGGAAATAATAATTTTGTTGTTATTGATTATTTTTGCCGTGTTAGTGTGTTTGAACTTGGTTAAGCTAAATAGTGGATCAGAACTTTTAGATAAATTTTCTAAATAAAAATTGTTATGGCTAGATTCTGATCGTAAAAAATTACGTAGTTGTTGATTTCCTGTATAAAGGTATGTTCCTGGATCAACTATTATGGGGATATTATTCAATGTTAGGGTGATTGAGAGCTCATCTTTATGGAAGTGTCCCGTTGGTTGTTTTGGATTATAGTTTGGATGTCTAAATGTTATATACCAGTTATTTATATCGTTTTTTGTTTTAATTATAGATAGCCCGAAATTTTGGTAATGCTGGACTAGCTCTTTTGGTTGTGGTTTTTTTATTTTTATTCCAGCAACTATTTTACTGCTATCATTATCTCCTACTTGCACTAAGTTACCAGAATAATCAGAGCAATTATTTAAAAAAAGAAGCATGCCTTTTAATCGACCAGTAAATGCTTTCGGAACTTCGAGGTTGTGTATTTTGGATAAAGAATAAAAATGTAAAAACATTTCTGTTACAAGTTTATGATAGTTTGTTGAACCTTCATATGAGCTTCCATCGGGATGTACTTGCTTAAAAAATTCTTTCAAAAGTTGTTTTTGGCACCAATTAATTTTTCTTTCAAGTGGTTTGATGTTTTTGAAAAATAAGCATAGGTAGAAGTATCCTAGAAGATCAGCAATATAGTGATTATTGTTTTTAAGGAAAATTTCCCAATTATTTTTTAGATAATTTTTATGTAGATAAAGCAAGTTGATAAATTTTTCCCAAAATTTTAAAGAAATTGTTGTGCTTGTTTTGAAAAAATGAAATCCCCAGATTAAGTTAATTGCCCTTATACTAACCTCCATTGGACATGTCCAGTTTTTACCATGAGGAAAAGGATTATTTTTATTCCAGCTTTCTAAGATTTCGGTAAATTTTAAAGAATATTTTTCTTCTTTTGTCTTTTCATAAGATTTTCCTAAGTAAAAGATGCATTGCAATCTAGACATTTCCCAGATTGCTCTGAGATCTTCAAAGTATTTATCACTAGGATTATCCCAAAATATTGTTTTATCAAAACATAAAGGTTCTTCAAAGATTTGAAAGCAGTTGTTTAAAAGATCATTCCCTTTTTCTAAATAATTAGTTTCTTCGAAAAATTTAAAATTGAAGGATGTATTATTTTTTAGCTTATTAAAATCAGAAATATTAAAATTACTTTCTAAGAGATTAAATTTTTGAATTTTTTTATAAAAATATATTCTTTGAGCTTTGGCCTTGAAAGTATTGAAACAGGCGATTGGTCCGTATTGTGTTAGTGATTTTAAGAGTTTGGATATAGGCATAAATATTATTTTGTAAAACTAAAAATTATAATTAAGTCATTATATCATTTTATTGAATTTTTGGTTATTTGTTATAGACAATCTTGGTTGGTTTGGTACAACTAGATTTACAAAACCAATTGGAGAAGCTTTGAACAAAGATTTGTACTCAATAATTCTTTGTGGCGGTAGGGGAGAACGTTTATGGCCCTATAGCAGGGAGAATTGCCCTAAGCAATTTATTAAGTTTAGGGGAGATGATTCTTTGCTAGAGCAAACAATTAATCGTTCTAAACTTATCTCTGAGCATATTTGGCTTCTTTCCGAACAGAAAAATGAAAATCTTTTACAAAATTTAAAAAAATCAGTTGTAGAAAAAGTTATTTTTGAACCTGAGGGAAGAAACACGGCAGCAGCTATCCTTCTTGGTTGTTTAAGATTGGAAAAAATTAATCCCAATTCTATCGTTGTATTTTTGCCTTCAGATCATTTTATATCCGATCATAAATGCTTTGCAATTAAGATTAGCCAAGCAGTTGAGGAAGTTAAAAGGACTCAAAAAATTTGTCTGATTGGGATGAAACCAAAATCTGCTTCGACAAGATTTGGATATTTGGAGGCGGATGATCTTGGAGAAAAATCATTTTCGGTAACAAAATTTCATGAAAAACCAGATCTTTTAACAGCAGAAAAATATTTGCAAGATAATAATAAGTTCTGGAATTTAGGTATTTTTGTTGGATTTGTTTCTAGTTTTATAAATGAGTTTAAACAACATGCACCAAAGGTTTATAATGAAGTTTCGGTGTTTATAAATACGGGGGATTCAGCCACTTATAAGGATGTTGCTAATATTTCTTTTGATCATGCGATAGCAGAAAAAAGTAACAACATTATTATGTTAAAATCTGATTTTGAGTGGAGTGATGTTGGCAACTTAGAAGCCTTTTTATCTTTAAATAATAAAAATAATAGTTCAAAATTAATTGAGTTTAATAGTAAAAATAACTTGGTTGATTCTAACAAATTGGTTGTCCTTTTGGGGGTAAGTGATCTTTGTATTGTTGAGCAGGATGATACATTGGTTATAGCTAAAAGGGATCAAGTTGAAGATGTAAAAAGGGTTGTCCATGTGATGAAGGAAAAATATAAAGAAAATCTTAGGTAAGAGTAATGAATATAATTGATGAAAATATTTCTTTGTATAGTCAATCCCCGGATGCTTTTATTGCTTCCATGTCTTTAGTTAGATTCCTTGAGGATAAAAATAGAATTTTGATAGTGGGTGATTGTTTTGGTCGTGACACTAAACTTTTTAAAGGTCTAGGTAAAGAAGTTTTTGTGGTAGACATTGCTTCCCAGGAAGGAATAGAGAATTTTTATTGCCAATCTATTACTGAAAAAACACCGTTTGAAGATGGATTTTTTGATGGTGTTATTATGGCAGAGGTTTTAGAACACTTATTTGAAGATTATAAAGCTTTAAACGAGATTAATAGAATTTTGAAGCCTGATGGTATCTTAGCTATTACAATACCATACTTAAGCAATGTTCAAGATCAGCCTGAATATCATGTAAGAATGCATAGTAAAAAAACGCTTGAACGATTGTTTGCGTTTTGTGGGTTTAAAATAGAAGAGCATTTTTTTAGGGGGTTTGTTACGCGTCTTTGCCAAAAAAATAGACTTACCAAATACTTAATTTTTGGTCCGAAGAAAATTTTGAAAATTCTATTTAAGGAACGTGGAATAAGAATGTGGATGCATGGATGCCTAAAATTAGAATCCTGGTTGGGTAAAAAGAGGCTTTTTAATCGTATGCAAAAAACTTTTGCAACTTATGGCGGCATTATGAAGTGCCGAAAAGATGTCAGAATAGATTTTGATAAAGTGCAAGTTAGTTATTTTGCAAATATGTATGGTAAGCAAAATGATTTATAAGGATTTTTGTGATATTTAAAAAAGTAGAAGGATCATTTAGGGATCCTAGTGGTTTTTTGTTTTGGAAAGATAATTATTTATATAGGCAAATTAATGAATCTTATAGAAAAGATTATAGCTATCTGATGAGTTCAGGGCTTTATCAGGATTTAATCAACAAAGATCTTTTAATTCCACATAGAGAAATAGAAGATACAGCTTTTTCTGATTATTATAAATTAATAAGTCCAGAGCTTATTCCTTTTATTTCTTACCCGTATGAATGGTCGTTCTCCCAACTTAAAGATGCAGCATTGCTAACATTAGAAATTCAAAAATTAGCGTTATCTTATGGAATGGTTTTAAAAGATGCTAGTGCTTACAACATTCAATTCAAAAATGGAAAGCCTATTTTTATAGATACTTTATCATTTGAAATTTATAAAGAGGGTTCTCCCTGGGTAGCTTATAAACAGTTTTGCCAGCATTTTTTAGCACCGTTAGCCTTGATAGCTTTTAAAGATTTTAGATTAAACCAGCTTTTGCGTGTTTTTATTGATGGAGTTCCATTAGACTTGGCTTCTTCTGTTTTGCCAATTTATACCTACTTAAAGCCTTCCATCCTTCTTCATATGCATTTGCATGCAAAGACTCAAAAACGATACGAAAACAAAGATATTTCTAAAGATATAAATAAGAGAAAAGTGAGTGGGAATTCGTTAAAATTTTTGGTAGATAGCCTATTTTCAGCTGTTAATAAACTGAAATGGAAGGCTGTTGGTACGGAATGGGTAGATTATTACGATGGTGATAGCTATACAGAGCAAGGATTTAACAATAAGAAATGTATTGTTAAGGAGTTTCTTGATATTGTTAAACCTAAAAAAGTTTGGGATCTTGGCGCTAATAACGGTGTATTTAGTCGTATTGCCATGGAGCAAGGAGCCCAAGTTGTCTCTTTTGATATAGATGCAGCATGTGTTGATAATAATTATAATTGTGCAAAGAAGAAGGGCGATAAAAACCTTCTTCCTTTAGTTTTAGATTTGGTTAATCCTAGTGCGGGTATAGGTTGGGATAATATAGAACGATTATCCGTTCCAGATAGAGGCCCCGCAGATTTAGTTATGGGTTTGGCGCTTATTCACCATTTATCAATATCTAATAATGTACCATTTAAGAAGATAGCTGAGTTTTTTAGAAAATTGGGCAAGCATATGATTATAGAATTTGTACCCAAGCAGGATAAAAAGGTACAAAAACTTTTATTAACCAGAAAAGATATTTTTGAAGATTATATAGAAGAATGTTTTGAAGAAGAATTTGGAGCATTTTTTGATATTGAAATGAAGATGCCAATAGAGGATTCTTTAAGAACCCTTTATTTAATGAAAAGAAAAAAGATTTATAAAAATGTCTAAAAAAATAATTTTAATTACGGGTGGAGCTGGTTTTTTGGGTTGTAATCTGACCAGAAAGTTGCTTGAGGAAGGCCATAAGGTTATAGTCCTTGATGATTTAAGTACTGGTAGACTCCAAAATCTAATAGACTTTGAGAAGAACGAAAACTTTGAGTTTATAAAGCATGATATTTGTGATCCTATTGATGTTAGGGCAGACTGGATTTTTAATTTTGCATGTCCAGCATCTCCTCCTAAATATCAAAAAGATCCTATTCAAACTATCAAGACAAGTGTCTGGGGCAGTTTTAATTTGCTTGAACTAGCTCGTAAATATGGGTCTAGAATACTGCATACTTCTACTAGTGAAGTGTATGGTGATCCTACTGTTCATCCTCAAATAGAAACTTATAGGGGAAATGTAAATCCTATAGGAATAAGGGCTTGTTATGATGAAGGCAAGCGCTGTGCTGAAACATTGTTTTTTGATTATAAGAGAAAGTTTGACCTAGATATAAAAGTTGTTCGCATCTTTAATACCTACGGTCCATATATGGATCCTGATGATGGTCGAGTTATTAGCAACTTTGTTGTAAGGGCCTTGAAGGGGCTTCCTTTAGAAGTTTATGGTGATGGCAAGCAAACCAGATCTTTTTGTTATGTAGATGATATGATTAAAGCACTTTTGTTAATGATTAATTCAAATTCGGATGTGATTGGTCCAATTAATATCGGAAATCCTGGTGAGTTCTCAATAAATGAATTGGTAAAAGTTCTTGAAAGCCTTTTTGCGAAAAAATTATCTATTAATTATAAAAATTTACCTCAAGACGATCCCATGAAACGCAAGCCTGATATAACGTTGGCTAGAGAGTTATTAGGTTGGGAGCCAAAAATTAATTTAAATGAAGGCTTAGAAAATTCGGTTAAATATTTTAGATCGGTTATAAGTGAATACAATGCAGACCCTTTCAGTTGTGATTCCTGTTTACAATGAAGAAGAAAATATACATGAATTATATAGGCGCCTAAAAAAGGTTTTAACTGAGGATTTTTCTTCATTTAATTATCAAATTTTATTTGTTGATGATGGGAGTTCCGATAGGACTTTTCAATTTATTTCTGAGCTTCGAAAAAATGACCAAAATATAAAAATTGTTCAATTTAGCCGAAACTTTGGTCATCACTTAGCTATTACTGCTGGTTTAGATCATGCTGAGGGCGATTTAATTGTAACGATGGATGGTGATCTTCAAGATCAACCAGAAGAAATGATTAAGCTCTATGAAAAATTGCAGCAAGATTGTGATGTTGTTTATGGCGAGCGTCAAAATAAAAAATTCCCCTTTTTTAAGAGGGCATGTTCTAAGTTATTTTTAACAATAATCAAGTTGTTGGTTGGTGAAGATATTGTTATTAATTCACATATTTTTCGCATAATGACTAGGCAAGTTGTAGATCAGGTAAAACTTTGTCGAGAAACTAACCGTTATGTTGTTGGATTAATAGGATGGGTTGGTTTTAAACATGATAGCATTCCTGTAGAACACGGACGACGATTCAAAGGTGAGACTAAATATAGTTTCTCAAAGTTGGTTAGATTGGCGCTAGATGCTATTTTTACGTTTTCAGATTATCCACTTAAGCTGATAATTCGTATGGGTTTTTTTCTAGTTTTATTTAGTTTTTTTTGCGGAAGTTATTTTATTTTTGATTATATGTTTTTTGGTATCAAAGTTCCTGGATGGGGGTCATTAATAGTTTCTGTATTATTTATGGGGGGAATGCAGGTTTTTATGATTGGATTAATGGGAGAGTATATGGGGCGTATGTATATGGAAGTAAAAAAGCGGCCATTGTATATTGTTAGGAGGATAGTTTCTAAGTGAGAAGTATTATTTACTCCAATACTAAGTTATATAACTTGACTATGCGGTTATTATATTTGGGGAGTTACCAGGAAAGATTTAATAAAATAGCTTCAGAAGTTGGCTTTGGTGAGTCAGTTTTAGAACTTTGTTTTGGTGATTTATATTTATTTGAGAATTATCTAAAGACTAAAAATATAAAATATTTAGGATTTGATATTAATCCAAATTTTATTTCTCATGCCGAGAAAAAGAAAGCCAATGTTATTTTAGCTGACATAATGATAGAGCCTTTTCCTATTGTAGATACTGTTATAATGCAGTCTTCCATGTATCAGTTTATAAACGATGATGAAAAATTATTAAAAAGAATGTTTGAGGCTGCTAGAAAAAAGGTTATAGTGGCAGAGCCTGTTAGAAATTTGGCTCAATCTAAGAATAAAATTATTTCATTTTTGGCTAAGAACTTTGTCAATGCTGGTACTGGTCAAAATGGGCTTAGATACGAGAAGGAATCCTTTTTTTTGTTGTTTGATAAGTTTATTAAGGATAATTTTGAATTAATTGACTCATTTAAATATCAGGAAATTAAAGGAGGCAGAGAAATCATTGCTGTGATAAAAAAATGATTGGTTTATTATATTAAAAGAAGTGAAACTTTTTTATTTAGTGAGTAGTTATATGAAAAAGACCGTACTTTTAACAGGAGCAGCAGGCTTTATTGGTAGTAATTTCTTAAAATATATGTTTGAGAAATATCCAGAATATAAATTTTTGGTTTTGGATTGTCTGACTTATGCGGGTAATCCAGATAATATTCCAGACTACATAAAACAATCTTCACGATTTGAATTCTGGTATGGAAGTGTTACCAATCCGGACATTGTAAATTCCTTAATGGAACGTGCTAGCTTGGTTGTTCATTTTGCTGCAGAAAGTCACGTAGCAAGGAGCATTTTTGATAATAGTAAATTTTTTGAAACAGATGTTCTTGGCACTCAAGTGATGATGAATTCCCTCCTTAAAAATTCTCAAATAGAGAGGTTTATACATATTTCAACATCCGAAGTTTATGGTACAGCTGACACAAGGCCGATGACGGAAGAACATCCATTAAACCCGCGTTCACCATATGCAGGTGCTAAGGCAGGAGCGGATAGATTGGTGTATTCTTATTGGTGTACTTATGATGTACCAGTAACAATTATTAGACCTTTTAATAATTATGGTCCAGCTCAACATCTAGAAAAAATGATAGCTAGGTTTGTTACAAGTGCTGTAAGCCAAAAGGCTTTAACTATACATGGACTTGGTGAAGCTATGCGTGACTGGATTTATGTTGAAGACCATTGTGAGGCTTTAGATAGGGCTTTACATATAGAAGATTTTAGCAAAATTAAAAATGAAGTTATCAATATTGGTACTGGTGTTTCTACGTCTAATATAGATATTGCTGAAATGATTTTGAGTAAATTTAATCTATCAAATGATATGTTAAAATTTATAGGTGATAGGCCTGGTCAGGTAGATTGCCATAACTCTTCTACAGAAAAATCGTATAATCTTTTGGGATGGAAAGCAAAAACTACTTTAGATAAAGGCTTGGATAAGACTATAGAATGGTACGGTAACAATAAAGCTTGGTGGGAGAAGATTGAGTGGATGAAGCAAGTTCCTATATACACAAAGAACAACACTGTAGAAATGCATTAAAGAAGATTGAATTTTATAGGCATAATATTTCTAGTGAAGATAAAGAAGAGCTTTTAAAAGTTTTAGATTCTATTTTCCTTACAACAGGTGATATTACCAAGCTTTTTGAGGAAAAATTTGCTCAATATATAAATAGTAATTTTGCTGTCGGCGTTATGTCGTGCACACATGCCTTGGAGTTAGCTCTTAGATACTTTGATATAGGTCCTGGTGATGAAGTAATAACGACTCCTATGTCCTTTGTTGCCACTGCTAACGTTATAGAGTATGTGGGAGCTAAGCCAGTTTTTGTTGATGTTGAAAAGACTACGGGTAACATCAATGCGAATCTTATAGAAGAAGCAATTACCTCTAAAACTAAGGCAATAATTCCGGTTCACTTATATGGGCAAATATGTGACATGATAAATATCCGGAAGATTGCGGATAGACACGGGTTAAAGGTAATAGAAGATAGTGCACATTGTGTAGAGGGTGTGCGTGATGATATTCGACCTGGAAATTTAGGCGATGCTGCTTGTTTTAGCTTTTATGCAACAAAAAATTTAACCTGTGGTGAAGGTGGAGCTATTACCTGTAATGATGTTAAAATGTATAAATGGCTATTACAGGCCAGACAGCATGGAATAACTAGTGATGCTGCAAGTCGATACACGAAAAAATATGTTTCTTATGATGTAAATTTTCTTGGAATAAAGTGCAACATGAGTAACATTCAAGCAGCACTGATGTTACATCAAATTGATCGTTTAGATAGTCTTCACAATAAAAGAGCCGAGATTGTAAATTTATATGATAAAGCTTTAAACGATTTTAGTAATTTAACTATTCTCAAAGTATTATCCAACGTAAAACATGCTTATCATTTATATACAATTCTAGTTAATGCTAGTAAGCGACAAAGTCTTTTGCATGCTCTTCAAGAAGATGGGGTTGGTGTTGCTGTAAATTATACACCTATACATTTAATGACATACTATAAAAACAAGTATGGATATTCAATTGGTGATTTTCCTGAAGCTGAATGTATTGGAGCATCAACAATATCACTACCTTTGTATCCTAAGCTTAATAGAGAAGAGATAGATTTCGTTATAGATAAATTAAGTAAAGTTGTATTTTAAATTACAATGATAAAAGTACCTCAAGATTTTGAAATAACCTCTTTTATCCAGGTTTTTTTAATTGCTTTGTATTTTTCTTTATTTGCTTATGCTTCCAATGTTGGGCAGGTTGTTTTAGGTGAATTTTTTTTTATTTCTTTAATTGTAGTTTTGATTGCAATATTTTTGTTTTTCATATCAAGCTTATTTTTTAAAAGCTTTCAAAAAGGTTCTATTTTTACCACTTTTATGGTCTTAGCATTTTTTTTGCTTGTTCCGATATCCGAAATAATTACTAGAATTGAGATAGGGAGTATTAGGGTTTTAAGAGCTAGATATTTGCTATTAACGTGTATAATCCTAGGATTATATTTTTGCATCAAGCTTTACAATAGCAGTAGTCACAAATACTTTCTTGCATCATGCTTTGCTTTACCATTTTCTATTTTAGTGGTTTATAATTTAATTCTGATTTTTGTTCGTCAAAAAGATATATTTATAGAACTTAGCCATTGTAAAGCTTTCTATGATTTGAATGATGCTGATAAAAAACTAAGTTTTAGATATATCCCTGATAGGTTGCCCCATGTTTTTTACATTATTCTAGACAAATATGCAGGTGTTGAGTCTCTCAAAGAATCATTTAATTACGACAATAGCACTTTTGTAAAAGCACTAGAGGCTAGGGGGTTTTTCATTCCAGACAATAGCTATAGTAATTATCCGGAAACGCGGTATTCAATTCCTAGCTCTTTAAATATGACCTTTTTCCCTGAAGTTAAAAATGAGTTTTCATCTTGGGGGGTTACTACTAATTTAATGGGTAATAATGTAGTTAATCTTCTTAAAAAAGTAGGTTATAAAAGTTTTATAGTTGCTTCTGATTGGGGTCCATTGAGAAATATTGATACTTTTGATGGAATATTCAAATATGGGTTAATTGGTGATTTTTCTGGAGCCGGTATTTTAGAAAAAAGTATTTTGAACTTTGGTGGAGAGGCGACAGAATCCTTATGGATGAAATTTTGGGATTCTAGAGTTAGGAATACTATTTATTATCAGTTAAAAAAAATCAAAGAGCTAAGTGAAAGATCAGATCCCTGTTTTGTTTTTGCACACATCCTTTGTCCGCATGAACCATATGTGTTTTCTAAAAACGGAGATCCTATTAAAAGTTCTTATGTTGATCCTGATGAAGGCTATATAGATCAGATTCAATATATCAATAAAGAAATACTTAAAATTGTAGATTACATTAAAAAATCATCTAATCATCCGATAATAATTTTACAGGGGGACCATGGTTTTGGTCCTCAAAAAAAATTAAAGTGGGGATTTGAAATTTTAAATGCATATTTATTACCTTATGGCGGAGAAAAAGTATTTTATGATTCCATTACGCCTGTAAATACGTTTAAAAGTTTATTTAATTATTATTTTGGAACAAATATGAAATTGTTGCCAGATAAGTCATTTTTAGCAAAAGCAGACGGTAGTTTTCAGGAAGTTTATCCCAGTAAAGGAAATTAATATGAAAAAAGGCTTGATTGCTACTTTAGTTGGAGTGGGAGTTTTTTTATTTTTGGGAGTTCCATATATTAAAATGGGATTTGATTCAGATTGCTTTGGATTTGTAGAATATTGTTCCCGTTTTAAGAGTTTATCAGAATTCTGGGCTTCCTTATTTAAGCCAATTCAGGAAGCTTATGCTCCGCTTAATGAATTGCAGTTTCAAATAGAGAAACCCTCATTCTTAGGAACTTATTACAGGCCATTAGGCACTATATTGTATTTTATTTGCTATAAGTTGTTTGGATTCAATGCTTATGGATTTTTTTTAATACATATTTTATTGCATGCATTTACAGCTTCATTTGTTTTTTTAATTTTTACATTTTTTTTAGAAAATCTTTGGGCTGTATTGCTGTCTTTAGTTTTTGCGCTTCATCCAGCTCTAGTGCCTTCTTATATAGGGTTAACCTGTGAACTTTTACCGGTTTATTTTTTCCTGGGATTATCGATTTTATGTTATGGCCATTATTTGAAGTCAGATAAATTTTTTTATTATTTATTTTCCAATATATTTTTTTTATTATCTTTGTTTTCCTATGAGCTACCGCTTATTGTGCCTTTTATCGTTTTATTTTATTTGATTGTTTTTGATTACAATCAAATTGTAAAAAGATCACTGTTATTCTTTTCTACAGTTTTTATATATTTATTTTTACGATATTTAATTTTGGGTGGAGGTCTTGGAAAATTTATTTCTTCTCAGTCAGGTTTGCTTAATCTTAAAAATAGATTTTTAGCAGTTTTTTTTAATTGGCATCAAGCAATAAAGCCATTCTGGGGTATGCAACAGATGTCAAAATTATTTGTTGCTGCGCTTACTTTTCTTTTTATAGTAATCGTTTGTTTTAACGTTATTTATAGAAAACCAGATAGAAAAAAGATTATTTTTTATGTGGGTGCTTTTTTTATGGCTTCTTGGAATATTTTTTTAGGAAGCAGTTGTACACGTTATTTTTATATAGCGGTGGTCTTTTTTGCTTTGATCCTCTTTGAGGTCATTAAGTTTTTGTCCCTTTTTATAAAAATATCTAAAAGGAAGAATTTTATAGCAGCAGGATTGATTCTTTTTATTTTATGGGGTGGATATCATGCGAGTTACTCCCTTACCAGACGTGAATTATATACATCAATGAGGGATAATGCTTATTTTAATTTGGCAAAAAAATATAAGAACCAGGATGTTAAATTAGTATATTTAGGATTTTTACATTGCTACAATGACGAAATATTTCTTATGCAATCTGGGGTTACTCAAGCATCAAGAATTTTTTTTAATAATCCAGACTTGTTGGCCTATCACGTTATTCAATCAAAGTTTTATAGTAAAACAACAACTAATAAAAACTTTGAGATAATTCCAGCCGATAGGGGTTATAGATTTGTTTCTCCTGATCCAGAAAATCTTTTTATTATGAGCTCTTATAAGTGGCAAGAGGGAAATTTTGAAAAATTTTCCATGGGACATTTTGTTGTAAATAGAAAGCAAAGTGGCTGGCAGGCTGCGGATATGACATTTATTTTTGATGAAAAATGGTTAGGTGCGGATGATTTAAGGAAGACTATTTTTGTTACATGGGATATGGTTAACTGGAGGCTTAAAGAATTAAATAAAGACCACTTACGACAATAAACGGGAAAGCCCACGATTTTTAGTCGTGGGATGAAAGTGTATATGTATTTTTTTGATTTTGAACATATTTTTTAATTGTATTTTCGTTAAATCAGGAATAGTTTTAGAAGACTTAGAGGGAATAAGAAAGAATAAAAAGAATCATAAAAGTTTCAGGCATGCTTTGAACAGTTGGTCATTCTATCAATTAAGGAGATTTATAGAATATAAGGCTAAGCTGCGAGGTATACCAGTAGTCAAGATTGATCCTAAATATACATCACAACAATGTTCAAG
>JAGMEA010000020.1 GCA_023128415.1 Candidatus Babeliales bacterium | reverse complement strand
GCTTTCCCGTTTATTGTCGTAAAAATTGCGGATATTTGAATTTACTTGAAATGGTATCGTGCAATTACTTTTGCATTTAATTATTTACCCAAAAAATAAGAATTAAAGAAAGAGTAACTTTTTATTGGCGTCCCCACGGGGACTCGAACCCCGGTTGCGGGAATGAAAATCCCGAGTCCTAGGCCACTAGACGATGGGGACACTAAACTATGGTGAGCCGCGTAGGAATCGAACCTACGACCCACAGCTTAAAAGGCTGTTGCTCTACCGACTGAGCTAGCGGCTCACTGAATGATAGCTAAAATGCTACAGGATACGAATTTAGCTGTCAAGAAAAAGCATCTATAAATGCTACTAATAGCCCAAAATTTTGCTGGCCACCATACAATATATAAATATTCCGATTATATCCATGAGTGTAGCAAGGAATGGTTGAGCAGAGTTAGCAGGGTCAAAATTCATGCGTTCTAGGATCAATGGCAATAGAGCTCCCATGACCATAGAAACTATAGTTATTAAAAATAACGAAATACTAATTGTTGTAGCAATAACCAGACTTGAATGAGTTGTGATTACCCGGATAAAGCCTATTGTGGATAAGATTAAAGACATAAATATAGAAATTCTAAATTCTCTAAAAAGTAATTTAAAACCATTGCTTCTGTCTATTTCGCCTGTTGCCAATCCTCTTATAAGGAAAGCACCTGTCTGGTTTCCTGCATTACCACCAGTACCTATTAGCATTGTTATAAAAAATGATAAAACTGTGTGCTTATCTATTACTTTGCTATATTGAGCCATTATAATGCCAGAGACGCTTTGTAATAATAATAATCCGACAAGCCAAGGACTGCGTTGTTGAATTAATTTCCAAAAAGATGTTTGGAAATAAGTTTGTTTTATTGGTGTAATACCTGAAGTTTTATATAAATCTTCACTGGCTTCTTCTTCTATAATATGAAAAACATCATCAGCTGTTATAATGCCTAAAAAATGATTTTCTTTGTCTACTACTGGAGCAGAATACAGCGAATAGTGCTTTATCTGTTTTGCTACTTCTTCTTGATCCTCATTAACATAAATAATTAGTTCATTTTTAGTTACAATGTCTTTTAGTGAAAGTTCTGGTTTGTTTATTACTAAATCGTCTATATGAATGTGTCCTAGAAGTACGTTTTCATTGTCTGTTATATAAATTCGCTCAAGATGTTCTTTTGTTGGTTGGACTTTCTGTAATAAACTGATGCTTTTTTTTATAGTGAAGTCTAGATTTAGTGTTAATACATCGCTGTTCATTATTCCGCCAGCAGATTCGGGATCAAAGTGTAATAACGAAATTACCTGCTTGCGTTGTCTTGTTTGTAGAAGCTTTAAATATTTTTTTACTTTTTCGTCAGTCAAATATTCGAATAGGTCGGTTAATTCATCAACGGGCATTTCCTGTAACAAGAGAGTTACCTTATCGGGATCCACTTTGGGAAGTATTATAGCTTGAATATTTGGGGGAAGATGTTCAAATACTTGGGGAGATAGTTTATTAGGAAGTTTCTTGATTATATCAACCTGACAGTCTTTCTCTAATCTTTCTATTAGTTCGGCAATATCTGCTGGATGTTCCAAAAGAAGCTTATTCCAGAGGTCATTTCCAATAGGATCGTCCCCCTTAAGGACTATATTTATTCTTTCTTCAATATTAGTAAGATTACCTTTTTCAATTACCATAATCTTTTTCTTCCAGTATAAGAATCAGTGATTTTCCCCAAAAGACCGGTTGATTTCTAGTCTACTACATAATAATCTAAAAGAGAATGTGACCTGTTTTTCAAGTAAATGTGAGATAAAGAGTGGAAAATATACAAAGAATATCTTATCAAGGCTCCGAAAAAACGCGTCTTGATAAGGTTTTAGTTGCAAATATTTTGGATTACTCAAGAACATACCTTCAGGAACGAATTCAATTTGCTCATGTAAAGGTTAATGGGATTGTTACATCTAAATCCAGTCACATAGTTAAGTACGGAGATGAAATAGAAGTTTTTTTCCCAGAGGAACCATCTCTTGAACTAGTACCTCAAAAGATTAATTTCGAGGTAATTTTCGAGCACGAAGACTTTATTATTATAAATAAACCAGCAGGTTTATTGGTTCATCGAGCTTCTAGTTCTTCGGATGAGAAGACTTTGAGTGATGGGTTGGTATATTCCTTTAAAGAGCTGGGGTCCTTTGAGGATAAGGAAAGACCAGGCATTGTTCATAGGTTAGATAAATTAACTTCCGGCTTAATGGTTATTGCAAGAAATATTAAATCCAAAGCTAAAATTTCTCAAATGTTCAAGGATCGTAAGATAGAAAAAACTTATCTTGCCATTGTAGAGGGTCATCCGCCAAGAGAAGGCTCTATAGACTTTCCTATAGGAAGGGATCGTATACATCGGCATAAAATGTCTCACAAGGGAATGGAAAGTCGTGCCGCCCTGTCTCATTATAAAGTTTTAGCATATTACGATGCCACATCCTTGGTTGCTGTTAGAATTGTTACAGGTCGTACACATCAAATCAGAGTGCATTTTGCAGCAATCGGACATAGTTTAGTTGGAGATGTTGTCTATGGAAAATCTTCAAAATTAATTGATAGGCAATCTTTGCATTCCTGGAATCTATCTTTTGAATATGGAAACAAGTTGCACAAATTTTCTTGTCCTATGCCGGAAGATCTAAAAAATTTAATTTTAAAAATTAAAACCCAAAAACATAATTAAATTTTGAATTATGCAACCGTTGCTTCTTCTCTAATTTTATTAAAAAAGATTTTATATTTTTCGTAAGCTCTAGGGCAATCAGTAATTATAATGTTTTCTTGATTAGAGTTTAGGGCAGATTTGGTCCAGTTAAGAGAGCCTGTGCAAAGAAACTTTTGAGAGTCTCCGAAGTCAAATATTGCAAACTTGTTATGCATCAGCGGTCTAAATAGTCTATTTGCTTTTTCCGGATGAAATACAAATATGGGAATTTTATTTTTTTGTAAATTTTCTACTTGGCCAGACTTAGCTTTTAATGAGTATGGATCTGTAATAACTTGAACATCAACCCCTCTATTTTTTGCTTTAATTAAAGCCTCAGCTAGATCTTTACTGGTAAATGTATAAACAGCCACCCAAAGCGTTTTATTAGTTTTATTAATAAGGTTTAACAGAGGTTTGAGGGGTTTATCTTGTGGTGAAAAATATGCTTCTATTAAGCGTGTATTGGAAACAGTTATCTTGGGACGATGAAAGTTATTAATTATTAAATAAATAGTTAGTACGGCCCATAGGGAAAACAAAGATATTTTAAAATGTTTATTTATTTTGATGTGCACAACTTTCCTTTTTATTGAGTTTTGTTCTTTTTGTGGATTAAAGTTAATTGGATTTAAACTTGCATGATATAATTTTATTATACTTTTGAAAAAGGGAACTTTATGAAGGAAAGTGTAATATTAGTATTTACTTCCATATTGGTGAGTAATCTTTGTGCTGGTGTTTCTACGCGTGAAGTTAAGGGCCTGCATAGAAATATCAGTGAAGGACTTTTAAAAATTCGTAAAGATAATCCTCAATTTCAATCAGAGGTTTATGAGCTTTTAGATAAGGTTGGTAAACTTTCTCGAGTTTCTCATTCTATTATCCAAAAAAAGAAAAAGATAAAAAGATCTTCTATTGAAGAAAGAGAAATGAGACTTGCTCTAAAAATGGAAAACGAAAAACTAAAATCAAACTTGGTTTCTTTAAAAAAAGACGTTAAAAATGAAAGTTTACGTGTAGCTGAAAACCAGCAACGTCTAGATATTTTAATGAGAGAGCGATCATCTCTTCTACAAAAAACTCAAGAGTTCATGGCAAAGGAGCAAGAGTATAAAGCTAAAATGAGAGAAGTGGAGATGAGCAGCCAAAAAAATGATTCAGAGGAAAGGTCAGAGCACTTAAGTGCCAATAAATCAAAAGAGTCGAGTGCAAAATTTGGTAAAAATTTAGAACAAGAAAAAATGCCTACGTAGAATATATTCTAATATATGAGACTTGTGATACTGGGCAGGTTATTATTCCCATAAAAGCATTATTTTTTGTTTTTATATAAACAGAACCTGGCGATATAAATCCATTGGGATGAAATACAACTTTGTTTTCTGAAAAAGTGATAGGATTCTTTACTAAATTTTCTTTCTTGGATGGTGGTCCTAGGGTATTAGGCAAAGTTCCAAATTCCAAATTTTTATAAAAATTTCTTTTGAATTTACAAAATATTGATACGAATTTTTTTCTTTATTGAATTTTAGTTCCAAAACTTTGTTTGAAGCTATGGCTTTTTGTCTCAAATAGTTAAAAGTTGTATAAAGATTAGTTACCTCGGCATTTAATATTTTTTTATCGATAAATTTTATTGTTGGTATTGTTATTGATGTAAGAATTACAATTATGGTAATAACAATAAGACATTCGATTAAAGAAAATGCTTTATACTTTTTCAACATCCAAGGTAATATTTAGATCAGTTTCTTCAACTTGAGCAACAGCCAAAATCTCTTCTACTGATGTAAGTCCTTGTTTAATAAAACGAAGCCCGTCAGTTGCGAGTACCTTCATGCCCTCTTCTACTGCCTTTTGTCTAATTACAGAGGCATCTGAACGCTGCATAATTAATTTTCTGAGCTCATCAGTTATATACATTACCTCAAAAATAGCTGATCTTCCGCTATATCCAGTATTTAAACATTCTTCGCATCCAATGCCCCTATAAAAGCTAATATTTTTTGCTTCTTCTAAAGATATTCCTAAGCGCTTAATTAAATCTTTTGCTGGAGAATATTTTTCTTTGCATTTGTCGCAAAGATTTCGGACCAGTCTTTGTGCAACGATACAAATAACAGTTGAGGCGATTAAAAAAGGTTCTACATCCATATCAATTAATCTTGTAATGGTTGCAGGCGCGCTGTTTGTATGGATAGTACTTAATACTAAGTGGCCAGTTAAAGAGGCTTGTGTTGCAATCTGAGCCGTCTCTTGGTCTCGTATTTCTCCTATAAGAACTATGTCGGGATCTTGTCGCAATATAGATCTTAATGCAGCTGCAAATGATAAACCTATTTTTTCATTAATTTGAACCTGGCTTACTCCGTGAATTGTGTATTCGACTGGGTCTTCGACAGTAATGATGTTTACATTAGGTTGATTTAGCTTTGTTAAGATGGCGTACAATGTTGTTGTTTTTCCAGATCCAGTTGGTCCAGTTACTAAAATAATTCCGTTTGGTTGTGTAACAATATTGTTTATAATTTTATAATTTTCTTTGCTCAAATTAAGTTTTTCTAATTCAAAAACCGCCTTTGTTTTATCTAATAAACGCATTACGACACGTTCGCCATAGTTGGAGGGAAGGATTGAAACACGAATATCTATTGGTTTGTCTGCAATTTTTATTAAAATTCTACCGTCTTGAGGTAAACGTTTTTCTGCAATATTAAGGTTTGCCATTATTTTAATACGTGAGACAATGGCTCCCTGATAACGTTTAGGAGGTAAAACTTTTTGGTACAAGGCTCCATCAATTCTATATCTTACCCTTAATTCTTTTTCAAATGGTTCTATATGAATATCGGAAGCCTCTTCTTTAACGGCTTGATATAAAATATGATTAACGAGTTTTACAATAGGAGCTTCGTTTGCCATTTCTAAAATGTCTTTACTTTCTATTGCTCCAAGATCTAAAGCGCCCTCTTCTTCTGGTAGCTCTTCCATCATCTCTTTAGAAGCTTCTAAAGGATAATATTTGTTTATTCCATCTACTATTGTGTCATCTGTAGAAATAGCGTGACCAACAGTTCCTTTGATTAATATGGATAATTCATCTAAGGGTTGTAAGTCGCTAGGGTTAGAAGTGACAATAACTTTTCGTCCATCTAAAATTATTGGAATAACAGCATGTTGTTTTAAGAATTTTAAAGGTATTTTTCCTAATAAAGTAGGATCAGCCATTTTTTCAGTAATTTTTTCTATATAGGGAAGATTCATTTGCTTAGCCAAAACCTTTGCTAGCTGCTCTTTTTTAATAATTCCCTTATTTAATAGAATTTGGTTTAATGGCGTGCCAGTTTTCTCTTTTTCAGCAAGAATTTCATCTAATAACTTTTTTGTTATTAGTTTTTCTTCTAGGAGAATATCTATTATATCTTTTCTTTTTTTGTCCATTTTTTTCCTATGGTTCATCTTAAGTATAGGATGTTGGTTGATGATAGCAAGAGAGAGTGATAGGCTTCAATATTTAGAGCTTTTTAACAATTTTTAATAAAAATAGTGTCTTATTATTTATTAGTATTCTTTCTATAAATCATAAAGACTTAAAATAAAATGAATTAAGCTTACTAACATTAGAGTTACAATAACTGATATTACATGCATAGAAGTAATAACCATATTATTTACTCCTACGCCAAGTTATTTTTGCAAGGATTCTAGAGAATATTGATACTAAGGCCAGTCCTATGAGGGTATGATAAAATTCACTCATTTTTCACCATAATTTCTCATTAAATATGTCGTTAAAATGCTCGTTGTAGCTCCAATTAAAAAAAACTCATACCAATACCACATACTTTATCCTATAAATTTGTTCAATCAAACTGGACCAGTAGCTATTCCGAGAGAGATTCCTCCGGCCAACTGTTTTATCTTCTAAAATATTGTCTGATTGTTCGTTAATTATAGGATGTTTGTCGATGATAGCAAGAAAGTGTGTGATGGGCTTCAATATTTAGAGCCTTTTAACAATTTTTCAATAAAATGCTATCTTGTTATTTATTATCAGCTCTGGGCTAAAAAAGGGTTTTTTATGTTTAAAAGGTTTTCTTCGTTAGTTTTGTTGTCAGGAATTTTTATTTTATCAGGTTGCTCAAAAGAAAAAGAAAAAAATATAGCAGATATGAGCTTTAATGAATTAAAGAGTGCAACAACAACGTTTATTGAGTCTGGTGATAAAAATCATGCAATTGTTGCCTTAGAGGGAATTTTAGAAAAATATTCAGAAAAAAAAGAGATTTCTGATTATCGTTTAATACTAGCAGACTTACATTTTATAAAGCGTAATTATGCTGCAGCAGATAGATGTTATGAAAAATATGCTCAAATGAATCCAGGTAATAGTGAGTATGCTGCCTATAAATCTATTTTATCAAAATTTAAGCAGACTTTAGATAAGTATAGAGATCCTTCAATGGCTAAAAAAACGTTAGGGTTAGCAAAGGCATTTATCAATACACCTGATTTTGATTCTGGAAAATATACGAAAGAAGTTAAAAATATTATTTATACCTGTGAAAAAAAATTAATAGATAATGAAATACAGGTTTTAAATTTTTATATTCGACAAGGAAAGTTTAGTTCAGCAGAAAAAAGAATAGAATATTTGAAAGAGCATTTTATTTCTAAGCATGCAGAGGTAGAACCACAAATTGTTTATCTTGAAAGTAAGCTAGCTTATAGAAAAAAGGATAAAAAAGCGGCACAAGAAAAATATGAAGTTCTTGCTGATAAGTTTCCAGACTCCGAGTTTACAACGATAGCTCAGCGTATGTTGAATAAGAAAAACGACTTTTTATTATTCTAGGATTTTTGGAAATTAACCTCCAGCTACTTCAACTTCTACTCCGTCATCATCTCCGTCGGGAGCTCCCGGCTCGCCAGGTTCATCTTCCACCATGACTCCATTACCATTTGCGTTATGAGCTAGTAGTGCTGCCAAGGCATCAAGATTTTGTATTGTTACTTGAATAGGTTGAACAGGCTCCCCTCTATTGCTACGTTCAATTAAAGTTCTTCTTTGGTCAACTGCCAATAGTGCTAGTCCGAAGACAGCTATGCCAGTGATTGTTAAAGCTGCTTTATAATTCCAAAGAACTCCCTCAGGGTCATTGGGAATTTTATATATTACTAAATAGTTGTCTTGGCAAAAGCTGCTTCCAGAACCTGGGATGTGATATATTAATTTTTCTAAACTATCTTCTTCGTTATGTATTTTTTCTAAATGTTTTTCTCCGTATCCTATTACTATTCCAGGCAATTCTTTATGTGTTAAAAGAAAACAATTTTCTGTTTCCATTAAATCTAAAATATAAAATCCTTCTTTTTTCAAAGCTTCTAGATCGTTATCGCGTAGAGCTGCTTTTTTAGAATTATCGAAAAAGTTAGTTAGAAGTTTTTCGTATCTTGACTCAGGAGAAATTAGAAAACGTCTTTTTTCTTGTTCTGAAAGAACGGAGTTAGGTTGCAGGTATGGGAGTAATAGTGTGCATATTAGGGTAATTGATAAGAGTTTTTTCATAAACAATCTCCTTTTTGATATTTTTGAAATTATAGGAGTATTTAATAATGCTAAGCTAATGTCAACTTAAGATAATTGGGTAAAGTTTTGGAATGGTTTTATTTTATAAAAATTAAAAATTTAGGAGTTATTATGGCCATGCAATCATTAACACCGAATTTTAATGGTAAAAAATGTTCAAGTATCTATAGATTATTATCAAAATTTTTTAAAATTTAATGTTTTAATGAAAATGCCTGAACAAGGCAAGCTTATCTGGGCTCTTCTTCAAAGAGATAACGTTTCCATTATGCTTCAACAACAAGAAAGTTTGTTGGAAGAGTATCCTCATCTTACGAATAGAATTTTAGGGGGTTCTTTATCTTTATTCATTAAAATTAGTGATTTAGAAAATTTTGATAAAGAAATTAGTTCTAAAGTAAAAGTTATAAAAGTTCCTCATGTTACCCCATATGGAATGAAGGAGTTTGCTATTGAAGATCCAGATGGATACCTCCTTGTATTTGCAGAAGAAAAATAAAAGCATAATGTTATAGTACCTCTTATTACATCAGCCAATATTAAAAGTTTTATTTCTTTAGTTAATCATGTTTTATCTGGTGGAGTTAAAAGCCTTCTTTTTTTTTGTACCACAGGTGATGGAAATAAAATTAATACAGATGTTAAAAAGGACATGATTAAACAGTTGATTCCTATAGTTCCCAAAGAAGTAGAGCTTTTTATTGCCTTGTTGAACAAGAAAGATTATATTGACCGTTGATTTTTTTACTTAACAGCGGAATGAGAACAAACAATTTAATAAAAATAAAAACTTCAAGAGAAGGATTGCTAGCATGAGCGACAATGAAACAAGAGAATTTCCAACAGCAACAAAATCAATTATTAAGAATAGTTATTCTTGTGATGAGCAGGCAATAAAAAATGTTTTTTTAATTTCATCTAAGGCAGGAAAAGGTACAGGATTTTTATTGTCCCCCAGTGGTATAATTATTACAAATGAACACGTGGTTAGTGGGTGTTCGCCAACCGAAATACAGGCTATTTCTTCTTCAGGAGAAGGATATCAATTTAAGCACTGTATATTAGATAAAGACCGTGATCTTGCAGCATTAATTCCCAATGTCAAAATTTCTGGGGGCTTAATTTTGAATGTTTTAGATATTAAAGTTCGTCAGGAAGTCGAGACTTGGGGATTTCCATTGTATTATGATGGGCCAAATCCATTAGTTTCAGTAGGGCATGTTTCTGGATTTAGTTTTGCAAAAGATAAAGGTGTTATTACTCGCATTATTGTGAATGCAGCGTTTAACAATGGGAATTCTGGAGGACCTCTTTTAAGGGCGGGGACAAATGAAGTTGTAGGAGTTGTTGTTGCCAAATGGGCGCCATTTACAGAATTTCAAGAGTCAGCCCTTGAGGCTTTAAAAAAGACTAAATCGGGATTGCAATTTACTGCTACAGATTTCCGCGGAAAAAAATACCGACTTTCTGAGGCACAATTGGTTGCCGATTTATTGTTACAGCATAAAATGTTAGTTCAAGTTATGTATGGTGAAGCGATTTCAGCGAAAGAATTGGAAACTTTCCTTGAGGCGAACAATTATGATATTGCTTCAAAGATAGGGGATTACTAGGCTTTAAAAGGGATATTTATATTGTTTTAAGATTAAAAAGTAAATTAATATTCATATTCAAGAAATTATTTTCAAGGTTTAAAAAATTTATTAATGGGTAGTAGAGTAACAAACTAATTTTGCTTAAGATGTTCGTCTATAATTTGGGCTTTTTCTAGCATTCGTAATTTTATGTATGCATCTCTATTGGCCTCTAGGGGGAAGCGCGGGATTTTAATTTTATCCAGTTTTACATAAATTGGGTTTTTAAATACGCTCCAGAAAATTCCATGGGAATGTTCTCCGCAGACTAAAACTTTAGTTTGATCAATAAATAATGTTGTTTCTTTAGCGTCTCCGTTAGAAAGTTCCATTATAAGTGTATGTTTATATTCAGAAAAAAGATTCATGAATTTGTTAAAATCTCTTTCATGAATAATAATTCCTAGCTGAGGGGGTTTTATGTTTATGCCTTGAAATGCAAGGTTGGTTTTACCTATTAGATTCCATTCTATTTTTGGCTGCTTTTAGTTTTGAGTAAATGAGTTTTAAGGTTTGTGTGTATCTTAGGTTTATCATTTTTTTGTTTTACTTTTCGTAATATGTAATTCGTGATTCATATTTTTTCATATAGTTTACTGCTTTTAAAATTCCATTTAATTCTTTTTGAGTTTTTTCTTCTTTTTTATTTAGTTGATCTACTGTCAGATGGATATCTAAATCTGGTTTATACTTATAATGAACAAAAGCATTTCTATCAGCTACTAAGTTTTTGACTATATTTAAATATTTTTCATTAAATTGTGGTAAATGAAGTAACTCTAGTACCCAAGTTAATTTTTCTTCTAAAGAATTTTTTTTTAATAATTTTAATTTAAGATTTTCAGTCCATTTTTCTCTACAAGTTATAATATCAATGACTGAATTTATAGCATGCTCAAAAAACATAGCATAAAAAACTTTTGCAAAATTAATATTGTCATTTTTTTTAAATTGATCAGCTATTTCCAAAAGAGATTCTTTATGATCAACAATCATATGAAAATCTTCTTTTTTTAGTGATGTAATCATTTTCTTCAATAACTTGCGAGTTTTTTCAGGTGAAGAAAATTCATCTTTTGATATATGTCCATATATGTATAAACTTTCAATAGCCTCATTTGCAAATTGTTTTGCTAGTTCATTGTCGGCTATGTTTTCATAATTTTTTTGTTTTTTTTTGACATTAATAATCCTTACAGCATAAAAATAAAAAATATTATACATGCTCATTCAATATAGAAATGTTAGCATTACTTGATCAAGAGAGCAAAGGTGCGGATTGGTTTCAAATGGAGGAGAGAGTGGGATTCGAACCCACGATTCCAGTTTCCTGGAACAACCGCTTTCGAGGCGGCCGCCTTAGACCACTCAGCCATCTCTCCTAAAAAGAAATATAATTATTTGCAATTTTTTCATATATTGCTTCAATCAATCTAATACAGTTTTTGATTTTCGTAAATTGGGGGCACTTATTTACGATGACTCAGTAAGGCATTCAATTTAGTTTTTTAAAATGTGTTGCAGTATAGATGAGAAGGAATTACGATAATTTTTATCGACTAAAAAATAAAAAATTCTTTTTTCTATTTTTAGAAAACTTTAATGAGTTAAGGGAGATTTTTCGATGATTAATAAGAATATAAGAGCCATTGTATTGGCTGCTGGAAACTCAAGCAGATTTAATACTAAGAGAACAAAACAACTTGAACCTATTTGTGGCTATCCAATGCTTCTGTATCCCCTTAAGGTTCTTAACAGTCTCAACATTTTAACAACTTTAGTTGTTGGAAGACAAAGCGAAGACATTAAAAAAGTTATCAATGACTCTGATATGAAACTTGTTGATTATGCATATCAAGAAGAAAGATTAGGAACGGGTGATGCTGTTAAATGTTCTAAGCAAACATGGGACAAAGAAAATATTTTAGTTCTTAATGGTGATGTTCCACTTATCAATGAAGCATTAATTAAAAACTTTTATGAAAAACACAAAGAACAAAATTCTACAATAACTTTTTTAACTTCAACCGTAATTGATCCTGGTGGATATGGGCGAGTTGTAAGGGAAAATGGAAAAGTAAGAATTGTTGAAGAAAAAGATTGTTCTGAAGAAGAAAAAGATATTGATTTAATAAATTCTGGGATTTATTTAATAAAAAAAGAATTTTTGGAAAATAATATAGATAAACTTGATTGCAAAAATATATCAGGTGAATTTTATATAACCGACCTGATTAAAATAGCAGAAAATTTAAACGAAAAAATTCAAACTCTTTCTGTTCCTTATGATTATGTAAGAGGTGTTAATACTTTAGAAGAACTTTGGGTTGTTGAACAGATCAAGAGATCAGAACTTATTAAAAAGTGGATGGCTAAAGGTGTTCGTTTTATTTTACCTCAAACTGTTCATATAGATCAAAATGTAAAGCTATCTCCAAACGTAACAATTGATGCGGGCGTTCAGCTTCTAGCAGGCACGATTGTTGAAAGCGGTTCATCTATTGGTGCATATTCGATACTAAAAAATTCTAAAATAAAAGAGAACTCTATAATTCACCCCCACTCAGTTTTAAGTGATAGTGAAGTTGGAATTTGCTCACAGGTTGGTCCTTTTGCTCACCTTCGAAATAATGTGGTAACAGAAGAGGGTGTTGTTATTGGTAACTTTGTTGAAGTAAAAAAAAGTAAACTTGGTGCAAAAACAAAAGCTAAACATCTGTCCTATTTAGGTGATGCAACTGTTGGAAATAGTGTAAATATTGGTGCAGGAACAATTACTTGTAATCATGACGGGGTAAATAAGCATAAAACAAGAATAGAAGATGGTGCATACATTGGTAGTAATAGTACGTTGATTGCTCCGGTAACTATAGGAAGAGGAGCTTATACAGCTGCTGGATCTCCAATTACTAGAGATGTTCCTGAAAATGATTTAGCTATTGCGCGTGTTCGTCAGGTTAATAAAACTGGTTATGCAAAAAAAATGCGTGAAAAAAATGCTATTAAAAATGGACATGTAGTTTCTGCTCCTAAGCATGAAAAACAAGAAGAATCAAAACGGTTTAGTTTTTTTGCAGCAGTCAGGTCAGATGATTTTTCTGAGACAAATTTTTAAAAATGATTACATTCTACCACACGGCGGACATTCATTTTGGTGTAGAGAACTATGGAAAGATTGATTCCAAAACAGGAATTCATTCAAGACTTTTAGATTTTAAAAATAGTCTTTCAATATGTGTGGATAATGCTGTTAAAGAAAATATCGACTTATTCGTATTTTCCGGAGATGCATATAAAACTGCGTATCCTACACCTACACAACAAAAACTTTTAATTGAAGAGTTTATTAAACTTTATAGGGCCAAAATTCCAGTTGTGATTATTGTAGGTAATCATGATCATCCACTAAGTTTTGGAAAAGCTAATGCTTTAGATGTTTTTAATCAACTTCCAGTTGATGGGTTTCATGTGTTTTCTATTCCGGCCTTAGAAGTTATAAAAACTAAAAATGGTTCTATTCAAGTTGTTGGTATTCCTTGGCCTACGAGAAATAATGTTATTACCAAAGAAGATCATCGTTTTAAAAAATCAGAAGATATAACAAAATATATTTCTGAAAGAATGAGTGAAATTATTAGACAGCTAACGTCTCAAGTTGATCCAAATCTTCCGGCTATATTGGCAGGACATTTAACAGTTAGTAATGGAATTTTTTCCGGATCTGAAAAAAGAGCAGTTTTTGGAACGGATCCTTTATTTATGCCTTCTGAATTAGCTGATCCTGCATTAGACTATGTTGCCCTAGGGCATTTACATAGACATCAAAATTTAAATCCTAATGGCTATCCTGCAGTTGTTTATTCTGGTTCCAGTGACCGAATAGATTTTGGTGAGCGAAAAGAAACAAAGGGTTACTGTAAGGTACAAATTAAAATAGATGTAGAACCCAAAAAAAGTCTAAATCAGTATTGTACGTTGGCAAGTTACGAATTTATTAAAGTTAAAACCAGACCGTTTGTTCAAATAGAGTTAAAGTTGGATTCAGATAAAGATCATACTGAGCAAGTTTTGAATGAAATAAAAAAACACGATGTTGATGGGGCTATTGTTAAAATTATCTATCATGTTCCAGCAGGTAAAAAAGATAAGCTTGATTTAATGGAAGTGCAAGGTGCTTGTCAAAATGCTGAGTACTTAGTTGGAATCATTCCTGTTAGGGTTGCAGCCAAGCATGAACGTAGGGCAGATCTGAAGGTAGATATGCATTTTGTTGATCTTTTAGATAAGTATCTTTCTACACGTGATGATATTAATTCCAAGCAGCAACTTATTGAAAAAGCAAAACAGTTACAGGCAGAGATAGAAGAATAGTTGTTATTTGCCTATTCTTTGTGCTTGGCTTTTCACAATATTTATTAAAAATGTATATTATTTTTTACTAAGCTCATTATTTAAGATGTTATGAGTGGACTTTATTTAACCCCGAGAACTGAGTTTATGAATTGAATATGAAGAATTTAAGACTGACGAATACCATTTCAAAAGATAAAGAATTTTTTAAGCCGTTAAAAAATAAAAAGGTAAAACTTTATGTTTGTGGTATTACACCATATGATAGTGCCCATCTAGGTCATGGGAGGTGTTATGTTGTTTTTGATGTTTTATTTCGAGTATTAAAATTCATTGGTTACGACGTAACTTATGTTCGTAATTTTACTGATATTGATGACAAGTTAATAAACAAAGCAAAAAAAGAATCTGATGATGTTAATAAGTATAAAGAAATAGCTGAACGTTACATAAAAGAGTTTGAAGAAGACGTTACTGCTTTAGGATGCTTAATACCTACACATGAGCCTAGGGTAACGGATAATATTCCGGAAATTATATCTTTTATAAAAGAACTTATTGAAAAAAATAAAGCTTATGTTGTTGATGGAGATGTTTATTTTGATACAACAAGTTTTTCAAATTACGGAAAACTTTCAGGTAAAAATTTAGATGATTTAATAGCTGGTATTAGAGTTGAGGTTAATGAAAAAAAGAAACATCCAGGAGATTTTGCCTTATGGAAGGGAAATGAGGAAGGGTTGTTTTGGAAGTCCCCGTGGGGTCATGGAAGACCTGGTTGGCATATTGAATGTAGCGTATTAGCCAACAAATTTCTTGGTAGCTCAATAGATATACATGGTGGAGGAATGGATTTAATTTTTCCACATCACGAAAATGAATTAGCGCAATCTGAAGCTTTGACTGGAAAACCTTTTGTTTCCTACTGGATTCATAATGCGCTCCTTAATTTAGATAAGGTAAAAATGTCAAAGTCCCTAGGGAACTTTTTTACTTTGCGTGAAGTTTTTAAAAAATATGATCCTATGGTTTTGCGTTATTATTATTTACAGCATCATTACAGAACTCCGATAGATTTTTCTATTGATGGTCTAGAATCGGTTCAAAAGGCATATAAAAAATTAATAAATGTTTTTTCAAAAATTCCTTTAGTTGATCAAACAGAAATTCAAAATGACATTGTGGATAGAATGTTAGATGCATTATGTGATGATTTAAATACTTCTAGGGTTTTAGGTATATTGTTTGAAAATCTAAACCGAATACAAGAATCAAAGGATTTGGCATCTGAAGTAAAATCATTTTTGGTTTCAACTATGGGATTGAGTTTCAAACCAATAGAAGAAGCGATTAAAATTACTCCAGAAATACAAAAGCTTATGGATGAACGAGAAGATGCTCGAAAAAATAGAGACTGGGCTAAGGCTGATGCTATTCGTGATAAATTATCTGAAATGGGCGTAGAACTTCACGATAAACATTTAGATTAGTAATAATCAAGATCTAATTTGGGCAAAATACGCTTCAAATATCAAAACAAGAATTATCTATGTTAAAAAGCGCTCTAATTTAGGTGTAGCTGTATCAAAGATTCCCGCGAATAGACTAATAGTGATATAGAATTTCTTTGTGTATTCAGGGGAAGCTTTAAGTTCTTTTGAAATTATATCTGCAAATTCTTCTAACTGTTTTTCTGAACTTTTTATTCTGAGATCATAATATTTTTTATCTTGGTTTTTATCTAGTTTAGGTTTGGCCACTAGGCTTTGCACATCATCTTTTATTGTTAAGTTTGAATCTACAAATACTGTTGTTTTTGTTTTTAAATTTTTTAGGATATTTAGAACGTTGAATTCAGTTAAAGCTGCAATATCTACAATTAAATTCTTTTTCTCTAATAATTTGTTCATTGCATCTATAAAGCTTTTTTTGTTTTCAGATTTTAGTTGTTCTTTTTGTTTTTTAAATTCTTCTTCATCTGTGATGCATAGTGGTTTTCTCATAGCTCTTACTATATCGGGCAAGTATGATAAGTGAAAATGTTCATGAAGTCCATAATAAAGCCATTCGGAACCAAGCTTTTTTTGTAATTCCTCTGCTTTTTGTGATGGTTTAACTAGAGTTGATTTTTCAGAACAAGATCCAAGAAAAAAGATTATTTGACCAGCAGATTTTACATCACTTGTAATAAATGAAAGAACTGTGACCGCAATTAGTAATAATTTATTTTTCATGATAAATGCCCCCATAAATAAGCTCTATAACCCATATAAATTCTATATAAAGAATGATAGTATGGATTATATTGATGGTCAAAAGCCCTAAAAGTAGCAAAAAATGCAAAAAAAGATTCAATTAAATAAATACCTCGCCTACGCGGGAGTCTGTTCTAGAAGAAAAGCTGACGATTTAATTAAGACCGGTAAGGTCAAAATTAATGGAAAGGTGGTCATAAAATCCTTTGCTGTAGTTTCATATAGTGATGATGTTCTTGTTAATGGAAATAAAATATTTCTAGAAGAAAAAGTCTATATTATTCTTAATAAGCCCAAGGGTTATGTCACAACTGCTTCTGATGAAAAAGGCAGAAGCACTGTTTTAGATCTGATTAATATTTCAAAAGAGTTTCGCCTTTATCCTGTTGGCCGCTTAGATAAAGATACAAGTGGATTGATCATTTTAACTAATGATGGTGAATTAGCACAAAAACTTGCTCATCCTAAATATGGAGTAGAAAAGGTTTACAGTGTTGATTTAAATAAACTTTTAACAAATCAAGATTTGCTCACAATACAAAAAGGTTTAAGGCTTAACGACGGGTTTATAAGGGTTGATAAAATCGTTAGATTAAAAAATAAACGAACGGCCAAGGTTGTCTTGCATAGCGGTAAAAACCGAATTGTTAGGCGAATTTTTCAAAAATTGAACTATGAAGTTATTAAACTTGACCGTGTAGTTTATGCAGGAATTACTAAAAAAGGCTTAGATGTAGGCAAATGGCGCTATCTAAGCAAAGAAGAAATTAAAATTATCTCTTCCGTTCAAGCTTCTTAACTGCTTTTGATCCAAAATAAATCAAAATTCCTAACAATAAAAATAGAAACCAAGGAGATACGCCTGTGAGTCCAGTCAAAGTTCCTTGTATAAGTGTTCCCTTAAAAATTTTAGTTTGTACCCAGGGATAAATTTCGGCATAAATTATTACGCCAGTAACTAATCCTAAAATACCAAACCAGGCATCTTTTGCTCCTTCACCTGCTGCGGCTACAACGGTTCCAGGGCAAAATCCTAATACAGCCATTCCTGTTCCAAATATTATTCCACCGACAATTAGTTCAACAATGGTTTTTGGTGTAATAGATAAACTTGTTAGCCACCCTAGATTCAAAAATGTATATATGCCAAGACCACCAACAACGACAGCTGTTAGCATTATTTTTAGAACCGTAAAATCTTTAAGTAAAAGTTGATTTACAATAACATCAAACTTTGAAACTTTTCCTTTTTGAAGAAAAAAACCGAAAAGAAGTCCGGCTAAGGTGCCTTGAAGAAGTACTGCTAATGGAGAATAAAGGTTTGAAAAACATCCACACATAATTAATCCCTATAAATAAGTAAAGCTACAAGTATTCCTGTGCTAAATAATACAGCTACAAAAATCCAACTAGTTACGGCGAGTTGTAATCCTCCAGATATTCCATGCTCAGAGGTACATCCACCAGCAATACGTGCTCCTATTATAAGAAGTATTCCACCTATAAATGCCCAGAAATTACGTATATTTTTTGATGAACCAAATCTTTTTTTCCAAACAGATGGAACGGCTTGCTTCATTCTAGTTTTTCCTAAATAGGATGAGACAAGTGAGCCAACGAATGTGAATAAAACAAAGGCAAACTGCCAATCAATTAGAGTTCCACCAGCTTGTAAAAAATATGCGGATTTTTGAAAATGTATTGGTACAAATATTTTTTCAATAAAAGCAGCGATGTTAACAAAAACTGTACTTACACCAAGCTTATGACCCATTAGTAAAAAAGTTATCCAGGTTAAAACACCGATTCCTGCTCCCGCAGCATATGGTGACCAAGATTTAGATTTAAAGATATTTTGCATTACTATTCTCCAATTTTTAAAAGAACCTCCATGAGATAATTAATTAAGAGCACCTTCAATTTTACCCTTCAAAATTTCTCTGCTCATATAACCTGTTTCTTTGCCAACAACTTTTCCACCTTTAATAAAAATAAAAGTTGGAACCGAAGAAACATTGTATTGAATGGCAATTTCACGTGCTTCATCTATATTTAATTTTGCAAATTTATATTTGCTGTCGAGTTCTTTTGAAAGTTCTTCAAATATAGGAATCATTTGTTGACATGGACCACACCAAGTTGCAAATACATCTATTACAACGGGCAGTTCAGATTGTTCTACTTCTGTTGAAAAATTTTCATTTGTTATATTAACTGGCATTATAAACATCCTTTCTGTTGTGTAGCCAATAACGAAGCTTATTATTATACATGCCTATCTTAATTTTTAAAATCAATTAAAGAAAATGTTTTGTTATTTTCCAGCTCTAGAAAGATGATCCATAAAGCCTTTTAATTCCTGAGGTTTTTTGCTTAGTGGCGTATGTTCAGGATAAACAACATATTTTTCTACTAAACTAGAGAATCGGTTTAACCAGAGGCCATCATGTCTTTTTAAAATTTTATCTACCCAAGCATAATGCTTAGGCTTTTCTATTTTGGATAACATTAATGCTCCACAATGTTTTACATGTATGTCGTTACTTTGTAGCCAATTTTTGTGAGAATCAAATTCAGCATTAAACGTAAATAACATCATTGGTTTTCCAAAATCACTAAGCCCTTTATAAAAGCCTTTATAAAACCAGGCCGGAGATATGTTTGGTGCATAACATCCAATAATGCAGTTAGGTATGAGTCTTTTAAAAGTGTTTTGTAATCTCAGGGCTAATTTTTCAGCACCACTATTTAAAAAGTCAAAATATTTTGTAGTAAGCTTATTGTTCATTAGGTATTGCGTTAATTCATAAGTATCTTTAGGTCTAGCAAAAATATTTTTTTTGCCTGGATATCTCATTGATTCTACAACCGAAGATACAAGTAGATAAATTTGTATTTGTGGGTTATGTAAAAAATTATTAAATGTTTTTAGATCGAAACCCATTGTGCTTAAAAAGGTTCCAGTACTCTTAACATACATTTCTAAGTCAAGCATTACACCGGAAATAGGTATGTTGTTGCTAACTTGCTTCCAGTCATCTACAAATTTTTCTAAAGATGTTACAACTTCTTCATTCCAAAACTCATCGTTAAGTGGGGCGGGTGCATCATCATAAAAGTTTCCGTATAAATCATAAGCTTTATTTTTGTATGGAATATTTTTGCCTCTCAAATTATTTGCTATCTCAAAACCAATTAAAATTTTAGGAATTGGTTTATTGAGTCTTTTGGCTTTGGCGCTTAATTTTTGGGTAAATGAGTTAATCATTTTTTTAACACCATTAGGGCCATCGGGTCCAGTTGTGTTTTTTCGTAGTCCTATTGGGCTATAGTACCAGTTTGGAGCTATGCTGAGCCATAAATGGGTTAGATCTGAAGAAAAAATGTAATCAACCAATTTTTTTTGTTTGTCCAAATTTTTTTCATCAAAAAATATTTCAATTGCCATCCAAGGAGCTTTAATTTTAGTGTCAGGTTCAACCTGTTGACCAAGATCTTGAAAGTTTTTTGGTAAATTTGGCTTTTTAAAATCATTAACAGTTACTAAGTTTATTCCACAAAATTTTTCTTTTGAGTTAAAAACAGAAAAAAGTTCCCAAAACATTTCATGTACCGCATTAAGCATATCTTTTCTTAAGGAAAATTTAGCCGGAGTAATACGAAAATCTTCAGCAATAGAAGAATGTCCCAAGGAACTTTGGTCGCATACAAACAAATGATTATTTTTAATAGGATTGTGCCAATAAATCCCAAAGGGTAACAGCTTTTCAGTTTCCGATTTAAAATTTTTCTTAATTGGGAGCATTGCTAAAGTTGTGCTATTGCCAGAAAAATCTTTTGAATTTTTTGGGGATGTTTGAGGTTGGAAAATCATTGTGTCATATTCAACACCTCTTGATGCTATAGGAAAAGATAAAAATTTGTTGGTTTCCTGAACAAAATTTACAATTGATTTTTGTTCATGTGGTTTTGCTTTAAATGGAACGGTAGTTTTTCCTGGAATAATATCTAGAGCATTTCTTTCTAGCTTTATTCCTATTTTTTCAAATATTGGGTTAAAGGGACTTATACCCTGGTGAATTCCGGATGGAAAGATAAGCCCTATTAATTTTTTTGGCTGGGATGAAAATTCTTCTAATAGGGACAAAACTTTTTTAGCTACAGGTGAATACTCCATTTTTTTCAAAAACTCTATGGAGAATAGAAAGAATGCAGCATCAAATGGTGTTGCTGCCAAAGTAACGTTTGTTGAGTCCATTATTTTAGATATAGAAATATATTTTGTTTCAAATCCTAAACTTTTCGCCATAGATACTATTGGTTGATGTTGATATTTTTCTCCATGAGCAGTATCAATTAAAAGAAGCGTTTTGCTCGAAAAAGCATTAGAAACCAGTAATAAAGACAAGCTTAAAGCTATTTTAAAAGCTTTCATAATCTTTCCCCCCGAAAAAATCCCTAATATCAGATTGATTGATCTTGCAAATTATTGTCAACAAGGGGCATTTTTTGCTTAGCAATCCTAGTTTTTTTCAATATTGAAGGGTTTGGGTTTTACTTATATTTATTGTAAGGTTTTTATTATTGGGGATTTTTATCATGAAAACTTACATTATTGTTGGGTGTATGTCAGTTACTGGAAAAGCTGAACGTAGTGTTTTATGGCCAGATGCTGTACAACAGGGTATGTATGCTGCCTTTTCTATGGTTGGCATTGAGAAAAAATATCCTGGTATTTTAATTTTAGAAAGCTCTAATTTTTTTGGTGTGCCTTTTGTCAGTTGTGGAACTTTGTCACATAAAAAAGCATCAATTGAGTCAGGTAATGCCTTTTATCATAAATTTATAAAAACAGAAGACCAATTGAGGGGCTTTTTAATGATAGGAAAAATTAAAAATATTGGTGTTCTAAGATCTGCTATGTTGAATAAAGCTGGTTTATCTTAATTTTAAAGTTAGTAGTGCAAGCAAAGATAAAACAATCGATATTATCCAAAACCTAACTGTTATTTTGGGTTCAGTCCATCCAATCAATTCATAATGGTGGTGTATTGGAGCCATTTTAAAAATTCTTTTTTTCCACATTTTAAATGAAAAAACTTGAGCAATTACTGATATGGTTTCTATAACAAAGATTCCGCCGGCTAACGGCAATATTAATTCTTGTCTTGTCATCAAAGCCATTAAGGCTAAACCAGCTCCCAGTGCCAATGAGCCTACGTCTCCCATGAAAATTTGTGCTGGATAGGTATTGTACCAAAGGAAGCCCAATAAGGTTCCTATTAAAATTGCCCCTGAAATTGTTAGTTCTGCATTGTTTGTAAACGGTATAAACAAATATTTTGCAAATGATTTATGACCAGTTAAATAACATATAACCGAAAATGCTGAAAAGTTAGTCATTAAAGGTCCAGTGGCTAAGCCATCCAGTCCATCTGTTAAGTTAACGGCATTGCTCATACTTACTATTATAAAAGCTCCCCATGGAATTATTATCCATCCTAATTGTGTTGTTATATTTTTGAAAAAAGGTATACATAAGGCTGTATTGGGTTGTGATACAAAATACCACAAAAGCATTATTCCTGTAGCTAGCAAAATCTGTAATTTGAACTTTGTGCCTGCAGCAATGCCTTTTTTGCTTTTTATTTTTGCAATATCGTCAATAATACCAATGGCGCCAAAAGATATGAGCGTGAGCGCAAATATCCAAATTTCGCTTTTATAAAGATTGTTCCACAACAAAGTATTTATAGTAAAAATTATTAATATGAATAAGCCACCCATTGTAGGGGTATCATTTTTTACTTGATGGCTTTTAGGGGTTTCTTCACGTACTTTTGAACGAAATTTGCGTTGAGATACTTCAATAAATCTTTGGCCTAAAATAAAAGAAAAGGTCAAAGATGATAGTAGAGCGCAAATTGCACGAACACTTACGTAGTGCAAAACGTTAAAAAAATGGTAACTATGCAATAATTTTTGAGATAAATGGTATATCACTGTTCACCCAGACATTATAAACTAATCATAGTAAAAAAATTTGTGGTTAAGGATATATTATATCACTTCCTGAAAATATCCTCCAAATCCTTTAAATTATACATTTTATTGCGATTGAGAAAATAACTGAATTGTCGTAAAATACTTTATAGTTAGAGTTTTTTGGGGTTTATATGATACAAAAATTTGATGTTGTGGTTATCGGGGGAGGTCATGCCGGAATTGAGGCAGCCTATGCTTCTTCTAAGATGGGATGCAAAACTCTTTTAGTGACCATTGATAAAAATAAAATTGCTTGGATGCCCTGCAATCCTTCTATTGGAGGATTAGGCAAGGGGCATATCGTATATGAAGTTAGTGCCCTAGGGGGACTAATGCCAAAACTCTGTTCAAAAACTTTTCTTCAATCAAGAATGCTAAATACCAGTAAGGGACCGGCTGTTCAGGGACTTAGGCTTCAGATAGATAAGTATAAATATGCAGCCTTAGCTTCTGAATTTCTTAGCAAAACGCCAAACCTAACAATTTATGAAGGTATAGTTAATGAGTTGCTTACAGAAAATAAAACTGTTTCAGGGGTTAAGTGTGAAGACGGTTCTCTTTTTGGTACAAAGGTGGTTATTGTAACAGCCGGAACCTTTTTAAATGGTTGTATTCATATAGGTGATCATCGTGAGGCTGCTGGTCGTATGGGAGAAAGTCCTTCTCTTGGGCTGTCAGAATCAATCTCAAAAGTTTTAGACTTAAAGGTTGGTAGGTTAAAAACAGGAACACCACCTAGGTTGTTAAGGTCTAGCGTTAATTTTGATGTCATTGAAAAGCAAAATGCCCATAAACTATCTTGTCTATTTGATTTTGAACAAGTAGAGCCAGTAGAAAAAATGTCATGCTATATTACTTCTACCAATGAAAAGACTCATAAAATAATTCAAGATAATTTAAATAAGTCTGCTTTGTATAAGGGGAATATTAAAGGTGTAGGGCCAAGATATTGTCCATCTATAGAAGATAAAATTGCGAGATTTGCAGATAAATTAATGCATCATGTTTTCATTGAGCCTGAGGGTGAAGATAGTAATGAGGTATATCCAGCTGGACTTTCTACATCTTTACCTCTAGATGTTCAAAATGATTACATTCATAGCATTAAAGGCTTAGAAAATGCTGTTATAACAAAGCCGGGATATGCCGTTGAGTATGACTTTATTCAGCCAACACACCTTAAACACACTTTAGAATCTAAAAATCTAAAAAATCTTTTTTTCGCGGGGCAGATTAATGGTACTACGGGTTATGAGGAGGCTGCCGCTCAAGGTATTGTTGCTGGAATAAATGCTGTTTTAAAAATTCAAAATGAAGAAAGCTTTGTTTTGGGAAGAGAAGAAAGTTATATAGGAGTGATGATAGATGATCTTGTTACCCTAGGGGCAGATGAACCTTACAGGATGTTTACTTCTAGAGCAGAGCATCGTTTAGTTTTAAGGCAGGACAATGTTTTTGAGCGATTAATGCCTTATGGCAAAAAGTTAGGCCTAATAGAAGATAAAGAATTCGAATTATTTCTGGTTGAGCAAAAATCAAAAACTAAAATTTTGGACTTAGTTGAAAAAAGTGGAAAGTCTGCTGATTTGTATAAGCTTTTTGCTGCTATAGAGTTTTCTGATGCTGTTAAAGAGCAAGTTAAGGAAATTTTAAAACAAGAACTAAATGTTGATTTGAGCGACCGGGTTTTGTTAGGCGTTCATGCGGAAGTAAAGTATGCTGGATATCTGGCTAGGGAAAAAAAAGAAATAGAAAAGGCGAAACGTTATAGAGAAATGATTTTGCCTAGTTCCTTAAATTACAAAACTATGCAAGGATTAACTTTAGAGCTTCGAGAGAAGTTAATTAAGTTTAAACCTAAAACAATAGCACAGGCACAGCTTATACCGGGTATGACTCCTGCTGCAATTTCTATTTTAATTTTTCAAGCAAAAATAGAAGAAAAGAATAAATAATGTTTCCAAAACTTTTACACATTTATGGCCCCATTTGGATTAATAGCTATGGATTTATGGTTACCCTAGGGATTATAGTTTTTTTATTTTTATCTATTAATCACCCATTAAGGGAAAAACTTATTTCTAAAAGCCAATTTACGGATGTTTTGGTTTTAGGAATTATTTCTGGGATTGTTGGTGGTAGGATTTTATTCATTTTGGAAGAGTTCAATGCTTATAAAGATAATTGGCTTGAAGCCTTTTATCCATGGATAGGCGGATTTAGCAGCTTGGGATCCATTTTGGCTGTTTTATTGGTTAGCTCTTTGTTTTTATATAAACATAAAATTTCTATTTTATGTTTTTTTGATTTGATTTGTATGCATGCACCAATTATCTTTGTTTTTGGGAGAATAGGATGCTTTTTAGCCGGGTGTTGTTATGGTGTAGCTGCATGTTGTTCTAAATTTTCGATTATTTATACCCACCCTGAAAGTATTGCACCCCTAAATATTGCATTGTATCCAACTCAGTTAATTGAGAGCCTAGGGGCGCTTTTGATTTTCTTTATTCTGAGATTTGGAGTTATAAGAATATTTTTTAAAAAAGGGCAGATTCTTTTTTCATTTTTAATATTAATCAGTTTTATGAGATTTGTTATTGATTTTTGGAGGGGTGACTGGGGCCCATTTTTTAATGGATTTTCTTTTTCACAAGTAGTTTCTGGTGGCATTTTTGTTATAAGTATTATAGGCCTTCTATTTGTAAGCAGAAGTAAGAGTGTTAACAACCTATGACTCTATTTGGTTATCTTAAATCTAAATTATCTATTCTTGATGTTGTTTTGGAATATGTGCAACTAAAACAGGCTGGACATTATTGGAAAGGCAAGTGCCCGTTTCATTTAGAAAAAGATGCTTCTTTTACTGTGAGTCCAGATAAACAAATTTTTTATTGCTTTGGCTGTCATGAGGGTGGGGACTTAGTCGCCTTTATTGCTAAAGTTGAAGGTCTTTCTCAGATAGAATCGGCATGGCATTTAATTGATCGATACAGAGTTACAATTCCAAAAGAGTTAAGAAAGGAATTAGATTCTAATACTGACTCACAGAAGGAAAAAAAAGGATTTCATTTTCTTTGTTCCTCAGTAGCAGAGTGGTGTTATAACGAATTACAAAACAGCCCTAGGGCAAAAAAGTACTTAGATTCTAGATCTATTGATTCCGAAACTACTGATTATTTTAAGGTAGGGTTTTTTCCTGGAGGCATTGCTTCAATAAATAGATTTATAAGAGAAATGTCTAATAAAGGAGTTTTATTAAAAGATCTTCTTTATGCGGGAGTTTTAGTTCAAGGTGGAAAAGTTTGTTATTCACCGTTTGAAGAGCGCATCATTTTTCCAATAAGTGATTTACTCGGTAGGCCATGTGGTTTTGGAGGCAGAATATATCGAGAGAATGATGAGCGTGCAAAATATTATAACAGCAAAGAATCAGCTTACTTTCAAAAGGGGCAGTTACTTTTTGGATTTGACTTGGCAAAAAGAGAAATGCGAAACAAAGAGTATGCGTTTCTAGTGGAAGGTTATACGGATAGTGTTGCTATGTATCAACATGGCTATCCTAATGTTGTTGCAACTCTTGGAACGGCGTGTACAGAAGAACATCTAAAGCTTTTATCTAGGTATGTAAATACATTATATGTTACTTATGATGGTGATTCAGCTGGTCAAAAAGCAATTTTAAGATTAGTAGAACTATGTTGGAATGTTGATTTGGATTTAAAAATTATAAAATTTTCTGCTACAGATGATCCAGCATCGTTTTTGTATAATGGTGGCAAGATAGATGATTTAATAAGAAATTCAGATAATATTTTTTCATTTTTTGTCGAATTAGAGGGTGAATCTTTTGTTCGTAAGTCTTTATCAGAAAAGCTTAAGCTAAGCGGCAGGATTGTTGAGGTAATTTCTAGGCAGGATGATGCCTTCAAGCAGGATTTATTACTTCAAAAAGCTTCTTCTGTTATGCAGATTCCTTATGAGTCTCTAAAGGAGCTTTTGGCTGATCATAAGGGAATTGTACAAGCTCCGCCAAATATACTTGAATCAGTAGAGGAAAATGATAATACTAGTGATCTAGAGAAAAAAATACTATTTGCTATAATAAACAATATGGGAACGTCTGATGAGTTTTCTATAGACGAGGACCTAGAGGGGTATTTTACCGAAAAACTCAGATTTTTTTTAGCAAAGCTTAGAATAATAATATCTAATGAGGATCCGGTTAGGCGGTTCAATATATTTTTTGAAAGCCTAGATGAGGACCAGAAAAGATGGGTAAGCTTAAACTGCTTAAGATTTGGTGGTGAAATAACTTCTTCGCAACTTGGAGATCTTTTGGTGCAATTTAGGAAGCAGAAATGGCGGGAAACTGTTGCTGACATTAGGTTTAAAATGTTACAAGCACATAAATCCCAAAATCTCGAAAGACTCCAGATGCTTACAAAGCAATTTGTAGATCTTAAAGATAAGATGAAGGCTAAGGGAATTATATGAGCAAAAGAGCTGTTGCTAAACAAAATAAATCTTCTGAGAATAAAAAATAAAGTGGGGGAATTATGGGAATTTTAAAGAAAGCCAAAAAAGCTATAAAAAAGGCCGTAAGTAAAAAGAAAGATGAAGGCCTGTCTGGAAATGAAAAGATAGTTAAAACTGTTAAATCTGAGGCTGTCAAAGTTAAAAAAGCTAAATCTAAAGCTAAACCCCAGATAAAGAAGGCCGATTTTGGGAAAAAAAAAGCTACATCTAAAAGAGCCTCTATTGGTAAGCGCATTATTAAAAAGACTGAAAAAAAACAAAGTCTAAAAGATGCTGCATATGAAGTTAATCTTTTGGTTGAAAAGGGTAAAACCGAGGGAGTTTTAACATTTGAAGAAATTGCTTTTCTTATTCAAAAAAGCAAACTTTCAGAAGAAGCAGCTAATGAGCTTTTAAGTCTTTTAGATAAAGAAAATATTGATCTTATATCTCAAGAAGAGTTGGATTCAAATACGTCAATAGATGTTTTGAATAAGGATGACGATAGCTCTTCTTCTTTTGATATCGTTAAGGCTAAAATTGTTAGTTCTTTAGAAAATTCAGATTCTAGTGATGAAGAAGATGAAGAGGATGAAGACGAAGAACAGCGAGCCAAAGAATTATTAAGAATTAAAAGCCTTGCTGAGCCATCCCAATTAAATGATCCAGTAAAACTTTATCTTAAAGAAATTGGTAGAATTCCTCTTTTAAATAGAGAAACTGAAAAAGTAATTTCTAATAAAATAGTAGAGGGAAAAAAAGAATCTATTGATGCTGTTGCACGCTTTCCCTTTGTTCACAAAGAGGTCATTATTTTAGGTGAGCGTTTAATAAAAGATCCTATTATATTAAAAGATCTTATTCAGTTTTCAGATTTTGACGAAGATAATTCTCCTAAGTTCGAAGAAGAGCGTATTCGTCTTTTAAAAATTATTGAAAGAATTAGGGATCTTGTTGGGAATGAAGACAAGATTTATAAACTTTTCCGCGGAAGACTAGAAGAGCCAGGACAAAAAGAGTTAATGTTCGAAAGTGTTAGGGAAAACCGTGAAAAGGTTATTGGTGTTGTAAAGGAAATTAAATTTTCCAACAAGCAGATAAGAAAACTTGGTAAAAAAGTAGAAAAGCTTGTTAAGCGCATTCAAGAAAAAGAGTTAGAAATTGCTAATTTAGAGGAAAAATCAAAGTTTTATACAAGTATAAAAAATCCCACTGATTCAGATAAAATCGAGATTGAATTTTTAGAAAAAACTATAAGAGCTGCTGGTAAGCTAATTAAGAAAACAGAAGCCGAAGCTGGAATAGCAAAAGATAGAATTGTTGGATTGTATAGACAATATGCTATTGGTAGGCAAAAAGATAAGGAAGCCAAGGACGATTTAGCTCGAGCAAACTTAAGGCTTGTTGTTAATATTGCAAAAAAATATATTAATAGAGGTTTGCATTTTCTTGATCTGATTCAAGAGGGAAATATTGGTCTTTTAAAGGCGGTAGAAAAATTTGAGTTTGAGCGAGGATTTAAGTTTTCGACTTATGCTACTTGGTGGATTCGACAGGCTATAACCCGGGCGATAGCCGATCAATCAAGAACTATTCGTGTTCCTGTCCATATGGTTGAAACTCTTAATAAAATTAACAAGATTACAAGAGTGTTTGTTCAAGAACATGGTAGAGAGCCAAGTTTTCAAGAGCTGGCAAAAGAATTAAATCTTGATGAAAAGAAGATTAAAAATATTGTCAAAATTTCACAAGAGCCTGTTTCTCTAGAAACACCTGTTGGTGATAGTGATGATACTTCATTAAAAGATTTTATTGAGGATGAAAATGAATACTCACCGGTAGATGCTGTTGTTAATGATAATTTGAAAGAGCGGGTAAGAGAAGTTTTAAAAACCTTAACCCCTAGGGAAGAAAAGGTTTTAAAAATGCGCTTTGGAATAGATGTTGCTTCTGAGCATACTTTGGAAGAGGTAGGAAAGGATTTTTCTGTAACTCGTGAACGTATTCGTCAGATAGAAGTTAAAGCTCTTCGTAAATTACGACATCCATCTAGAAGCAAAAAATTACAGACGTTTTTTGAAAAAGAAATTGATTCTAATAATGATGGAATAGAATAGTTTCATCCTAAATATTTAGTGATAAAATGGGTGTGTATTTTACACACCCATTTTTTTTGCAAGGAGGGTTTTGTGAGTGAAAACAAAATTATTAAACTTACTGCAGATTATGTGAAGAAAACATTAAGTGGTGAATCTTCTGGACATGATTGGTGGCATATTTACAGAGTATGGAATAATGCTAAGCAGATAGCGCAATTTGAGTCCGTCGATTTATTGGTTGTAGAGCTGGCTGCTTTTTTGCATGATATTTTTGATTGGAAGTTTGCGGATGGGAATGTTTTGGTTGGATCTGAGATGGCTCGAAAATGGTTAGACAGTCCAAATGTAAAAGATAGTATTGTTAATTATGTTTGTTAGATTATAGAGACTGTCTCGTTTAAGGGAGCAAGTGTAAGTTCTAAAATGCAGTCTTTGGAGGGGCGAGTTGTGCAAGATGCTGATAGACTGGATGCAATTGGTGCCATTGGCATTGCTAGGACGTTTGCATATGCTGGACATACAGGAGGGATTCTTTATCACCCGGATTTAAAGCCTCAAAAACATGAGACATTCGAGCAGTATAGAAACAATAACGGTTCTGCAATTAATCATTTTTATGAAAAACTGTTATTGCTAAGAAATTTGATGAATACCAATACCGCTAAAAAAATAGCAGATAATCGGCATGAATTTATGGAGACTTACCTTCAACAGTTTTTTTTGGAGTGGGAAGGCGAGGATCTAGCTTCTGTTGGAGACAATATTCCCACTGTTGCCGCAGAAAGGTCGTTATGAAGATACTTCATATAATAACAAGTTTAAAAGTTGGAGGAGCTGAATCCTCATTGGTTTCTTTGCTATCTAATTTAGATTTAGATGAGAATGAACATGTGGTTGCTTATTTTTATGCAGGAGCCAATGTTAGCAAAATAAAAGATCTTGGAATTAATACTTATCATATAAAAGGGTTAGTTTCACCATATGATCCACTTGGAATATATAGATTATTTAGATATGTTCATAAATGTAATCCAGATTTAATTCACTCTGCTTTATGGTCAGCAAACATTTTTGGAAGCTTTGTGGCAAAATTTTTTAAAATTCCCCTAGTGAGTGATTTGCACGGAGATGTAGAAGATCATGGTGCTATTAGAAACTTTTTTGAAAGGTTTACTAAAAATATTCCCCAAAGGTATATAGCTGTTGCCAACTCGGTAGCTGATTCATTTAGAGAAAAAATAGGAGAAGCTAAAATAAAAATTATTCCAAATGGCATTGACTCTAATAAAATTAGGAATAGAGGGGAGGGAGTATTATTAAGAGAGGACATTGGTTTACCCAAAAATGCCTTTGTTGTTGGTACTGTTGGTAGATTGGTTTCTATTAAGTCGTATGATTTATTAATAAAAGCTTTTAAAAAATTTTCAAATAAGCATGAAAAAGGCATGGCATTATGCTTAGTTGGAGATGGTCCTGATATGGCCAATTTAAAAAAACTGTCAAATTCTTTGGGAGTGTCAGACAGGGTCTATTTTATGGGTAATCAGGATTGTCCGGAGAAATTTTACCCTTTATTTGATTGCTTTGTTCTCTCTTCAAAAAGTGAGGGAATGTCTATAGCAATGTTGGAAGCATTATCCTTTGGCTTGCCTGTTATAACGACAGTTAAAGGTCAGAGCCATGATGTGATTGTTGATGGTGTTAATGGATTCCTTATTCCTTCAGGAAATATTGATAGTTTAGTTTCGGCATTATGCAAAGTTTTTGAAAACTCTGAGCAGATTGTTCTTATGAGAAAACAAAATGTAAAATATGTTGATGAAAAATTTAATATTCGAAAAATGACTAAGCAATATGAAGAACTTTACAATGAAGTTATTGGTAAAAAATCTTGGTGAAAAAGTTTGCGTTTAATAAATCTTTTGTATATTCTACAAGTTAGTATAAAAGATTAAAAGAATAACCTCCATTTCCCCTGTCCGAGGCTTCGTCCTGGATAGGGGTTTTTTTATTATTCGCATATGAAAAAGTTCAAAATAATTATATCTTACGATGGCACAGACTTTCAGGGATGGCAGAGTCAATCACATAAAAGAACAATTTCTGATTGCTTGCAGAAAACATTCGAAAAGATTTTCTCAAAGAAAGTTTCAATTATTGGAGCTTCTAGAACAGATTCTGGAGTCCATGCGCTTGGTCAAGTTGCTACATTTAAAACAGATTTGGATGCTTTTGGAGATAAAATTATTAGGGCTTGGAATAACGCTTTGCCTGAAAGTATTTTGATCAAAAATATAGAGGAAGTTGGGCAAGAATTCCATCCTCTTAAAAATGTTATCCAGAAAGTTTATTATTACAATCTGTTTTTGTCAGAACCGCTGCCATTTTTTGCTAGGTACGGTTGGCTATATGAACTGTCTGGCAGAGTTGATTGGGAGAAGTTTGGGCAGGCTCTTAGCCTTTATCAGGGCACTCATGATTTTCGCTCGTTTTGTAAAATAGATGAGGAAAAAAATACTGTTCGCACCGTAAATAATATTTATGTACGCAAGCTTAAGAGGTTTGGAATTTTACAAGTTGTTATTAAGGGAAATTCATTTTTGCATTTTCAAATAAGAAGAATGATAGGATATGCTTTAGATGTTGCAAGGAGATCTGAGCTTTCTATACAATATATCCAGGAACTTTTAGACAACCCAGAGCCAAGACAAACCTTGATTAAGGCAGATGGGAAGGGACTTGTTTTAGGCAAAATTTTTTATAAGAGATGAAGAATGAGCGAATTTTTAAAGCGTGCTTTGACTGGAATTATTTATGCAGCTTTATTAATAGGAAGCCATTTGTACAGCTTTAGTATTTATTCGATTTTGCTTCTTTTTGTTCTAGGATATATTTTAATTTTTGAGTGGCCCCAACTTGTAATTGGACAACCAAAATATTTTTGGGTAGTCACTATTTTTTATCCAGTAATGCCTGTCTTAGCTTTGATTTTTTTAAATTATTCTTATCGCTCATATAGTTTAATATTACCGCTTTATCCCTATTTCGCTTCATGGGTATGTGATGTAAATGGTCTTATAATTGGAAAATGGATAGGCAAATATAAAATTTGTCCGAAAATTAGCCCAGGAAAGTCATGGGAAGGATTAATGGCCGGATTTTTAGGAATTCTAATTCTTAACATCTTTCTTTATAATTATTTAACAATTCTTTCTGGTATGAGCTTATTATTGTTAATTTCATTTTCATTATTGTTAGCAGTAATGGATTTTTTTGGGGATATTTTTATTTCATATCTCAAGCGGAAAGTTGGTTTAAAGGATACCGGAAAAATTCTTCCTGGGCATGGTGGTTTGTTAGATAGATTCGATTCTGTTTTCTTTACAGTATTTGTTGTTTTAGGTGTTATTTATTTTAGAATCTGATGTGCTTCTGATTGTTTAATAGAAAAATCTTCTCCTGTTTGCATATTTTTTATAGAAACAGTTCCTTCTTGTTGCTCTTTTTCGCCAATGACTAAAACATATTTTGCGCCTAATTTATTTGCTTTGCGCATCATGCTTTTCATAGAACCTTCGTCTAGGAGAATATCAACAGATTTATTGTTATATTCAAGTTCGTAAGCAAGAAGTAGTGCCAATGGTTGTTGTTCCTCAGCCATAGGAATTACAATGCTTAAAACAGGCTCTTGAGGAACAGCTAATTTATCTTTAACTTTTTCTGTTAAAAATAATAATCTTCCCAAACCTGTTGCTGCACCGATTGATGGGAAATCCTGTTTTGAGTCTATTTGTGTTGCCAAAGTATTATATCGTCCGCCACTACAAAATGCATCTTGTGCACCTAGTTCCTTAGAGGTGAATTCAAATACTGTTTTATCATAATAATCCAATCCTCTAACAAGAGTGTCATTATGGATATAAGAAACAGATAAAATATCTAAAAGATCTTTTAGAAAAGTCCACTCTTTATCAGATTCTTTTGATAAGTGATCTGTTATCTTTGGAGCATTTTTATAAACATTTTTACATTGTTCGTTTTTGCAATCGAAAATTCTCAAAATGTTTTTTTCTTTTCTGATTTTGCATGTTTCACATATTTGGTTTTCTACATCATTTAAAAACTTAATTAGTGCTTCTCTATGCCCTTTTCGATCGTCAGATGTTCCTAAGAAATTAATTTTTAAAACATAATTTTCTAATCCTAAAATTTCATTAAAAAAACGGTCATGTATTTTAATCAAGTGTGCATCTTGAGAAATTGAATTAGTCCCAACTATTTCAGCGTTTATTTGGGTAAATTGTCTCCAGCGACCTTTTTGTGGACGTTCGTGACGAAACATAGGGCCAACACTAAAAACTTTCCAGGGAATTGATTGAATTCCGGATTCTAAAAATGCCCTCATTGTAGGAGTAGTTGCCTCTGGTCGTAAACAAATACTTTCGCCGGAAGTAGTTTTAAAGACATACATTTCTTTTGAGATTACGTCTGTTTGTTCCCCTAGGGAGCGAATGAAAAGGTTGGTTGATTCTAGAATTGGAGTATCAATTTCCTTAAAATTATAAAGTTGAAAATGTTTTTTTACTTTTCCGATAATAAAATTAAGAAATTTTAAATCCAATAAATCTTCTGTGCCCCTAACACGAGAAATCATCATTTAGTCCTTATAAAGTAAATTTTGAGATTTTGAAATTTATTAAACATAAGAAATATACTACTAATATTTTTCGATAGAACAAAATTTTTGTATCCTGTTTATTATAAAAAGATTGGAGTCCTTATGAAAAAAACAGTTCTTGTCACTGGTGGAGCAGGTTATATTGGTTCGCATACAGCCTATCTTTTGGCACAACAGGGATACGATGTAATCATTATAGATAAGCTTTTGCATAATCAACCATTTAATCATAATTGGTGCACTTTAATTAAAGAGGATTTTGCAAATAAAGATGTTTTGAAAGATATATTTAAGTCTTATAATGTTGATTCAGTGGTTCACTTTGCTGCATTTATAGAGGTTGGAGAATCTGTTATTTATCCGCAGAGATTTTACGAAAATAACGTATTGAAAACTTTTGAACTTTTAGATTCAATGTTAACTCATGGTGTGAAAAAGTTTATTTACTCTTCAAGTTGTGCCGTCTATGGTAACCCAATAAAGATTCCAATGGATGAAAACCATCCTAAAAATCCAGTCAGTCCATATGGCAAAAATAAACTAGCAGTAGAATTTATATTAGAGGATTATTCAAAGGCATACGATTTAAAATATATTGCATTGCGCTATTTTAATGCGGCAGGAGCTTTTCCAGAAGCTGGATTAGGAGAAATGCATAATCCTGAAACTCACATAATTCCGTTACTGCTTAGAGCAATTTTAAGTCAAAAGCCGTTTAAAATATTTGGAGATAACTATAACAGTAAAGATGGAACCTGCATTAGGGATTATGTTCACGTTAGGGATATATCAGATGCTCATGTTAAAGCACTAGATCATTTAGAAAAAACAGGCGCCTCTGATTTTTTTAATTTAGGAACAGGGACTGGTTACACAGTAAAGGAACTTATAAATTCGGCTGAAAAGATTTGTGCTGCAAAGGCCAACTTAATTTATGCAGAACGCAGAGATGGAGACGTTGATGCATTGGTGGCTGATTTAAGCAAGGCAAGCGACATTTTGAATTGGAAACCAGCATTTTCCAACTTGGAGTTTATTTTAAAAAGTGCTTTAAGGTGGGAAGAAAAAGTTAGTTTAGAAAAAAATGAAATTATAACTTCCGTTTAAATTTTCTTTCTAATTCATTTTGAGAAATTATCCACATTGTTGGTCGGCCATGGATACAAATAAAACGTTTTTCTGTTTTATTTAATTGCATAATCAAATCTTTCATCTCTTGAATTGAAAGAATGTCGCCAGCTTTTATTGCAGCTTTACAGGCCATGTGGCTATGGATATGTTCAGTAATTTTCTTTTTTAATTCGATTTCATCTAAAGTTTCGTGTTCTTCTATTAGATGTGCCGTTTCTAAAAATAATTCTTTTAATGATTGATTTTGAATTTTAGGAGGAGAGGATTTTATTGCAAGTTCGTTATCCCCAAAAATCTCAAATTGAATTCCCAAAGATTCAAATAGGCTTTGTACTTTAATTATTGAATTAATATGTTTGTTTTCAAGATGTAAAATTTCAGGAAACAACAATCTTGTCCCATCTAGTCCCTCAAATTTTGTTGCAAATTTTTCGTACAAGATTCTTTCATGTGCAGCATGTTGGTCTATGATTATTAGAGAATTTTCTTGTTCAATTAAAATGTAGGTCTGTAAAATTTGTCCAACTATTTTAATATTTTCTTGGTGAGTTGCGAGTTGTTCTTCTTCAGGTTGCTCTGTAGTAGCTACAATATTGCTGTTATTAGATGCAGACACATTGTGAGTTAACTTTTCTTCAAATGGAGTATTGTAAAACTGGGGGATACTGTGCGTGTTATTTGATTCTAAACTAGTTGAATATTGATTAAATGGTTGAGAGTCAAAATTAAAATTTTCTAACTCGCCCTGTTCTTTTGGAGTGCTTATTTGATTAGATATATGATTTTCTAAAGTTTCCTTAATTGTTTTTTTGATTTTATTTTCAACCATTAAGGGCTTAGAAAATAAAACCTCTTCTTTTCTTGGATGGACGTTTACGTCCACTGTTGATTTGTCTACTTCAATAAAAATAACTCCAGCCGGAAATTTGTCTGGTGGAAGAACATTTAGGTAGCCTTTTATTAAAGACCTTGTGAGCTTGGGGTTTTTTACTAAACGATTATTAACAAAAAAAAGAATTAAATTTTTGTTATAACGCCAAAATTGATGGTTGGAAATAAGGCCGTTAAGTTTTATATCACCCTTACTTTCTTCTTTTATAGATATGAGTTGTTCTGAGAGGTTGTGACCAAAAACTTGACTAACACGACTTTTCAAATCTGTAACACTAGGGGCATTTAAAATAAGCTTATCATCTCTGTACAACCTAAAATGGATGTTCATGTTATTAAGGCAAAACGCATCTATTAAAGAGCTAATTTTGTTCCACTCAGTTTCGTCTTGTTTTAAAAATTTTTTTCTGGCAGGTACATTATAAAATAAATCTTTTATGACAATATTTGTTCCGACGTTAGCAGATATTTCTTCTTTATTTGAAAAAGTTTTGCCAACATAATCGAGTTTTATTGCTAAGGGATTGATTTTTTGACGTGTTGTTAAAGAGGCCTTGCTTATTGAAGATATACTCCCTAGGGCTTCTCCTCGAAACCCAAAAGAGTTTATGTAGAAGAGCTCTTCTACATTGTTTATTTTACTGGTTGCGTGTGGCAAAAAACACATTGATGCGTCTTTTGGTGACATTCCACAGCCATTATCTATTATGCGTATTAAATCTTTTCCTGCTTTTTCTATATAAATAGTTATTTGAGAAGCTTCTGCGTCAATTGAGTTTTCAATTAATTCTTTGACTACGCTTGCAGGTCTTTCAACAACTTCTCCAGCTGCTATTTTTTGAGCTTCTTCTGTAGATAAAATTTTTATTTTATTCATTTTCTAGTGCTTAATTTTTTTACCAATGGATGATTGTCTATGTTAATTACTGTGCTAACAGGAGTATTTTGATTTCCCAAAAGTACTAACTCATTAGTATTAAGATCTAAAGTAGCAACATTAGCTCTTGTTGTTAATGGGATGTCAGTATCTAGTTTTTTGGTTTGTTGGATTTTGACATTACCTGAAAGTTTGCATTGTTTTTGTTGAGGATAAATGTTTGCAGAGTCAGCAAAAAGCTTTCTATTTTGTTGTTGTACTGCTACCGAACCATTAAACGCAACTTTTTTTATTTGAGAAGAATCAGCTGCTGAGTTGAGATCCGGTTTAATTGTGCTTAACGATGAGGATTCTAACAAAATTTCTAAAACATTAGATTTAATCGTGGTATTGTCTGCTAGGGTTACCACTACATTATCTTTATAATTAATTTTTAATTCTTTTTTTTCTTTATTTTGTGAACAAATTGCGCTTTTGGAGCAAATTGTAATTTTTGACAAAGGGTTGATATTCCCACACAATTTGGTTAAATGAAAAATTAAAATTATTAATTTAAATTTTTTAGAATGCAAAATTTGCACTAAGATGGAATTCATGTGGAGATTCTCCTGATGCTCTATCTCTATCAAGTTTATAACCCCAATCTATTTTAATTGGTTGTGGTTGAAGAAGGTTAAATCCAAAACCTACAGCTTGTCTAAAATTAAACTCGTTACGTCTAAGCAATTCTTGATCTTTTAGTGATTTTATATTAGTTCCTCTTGATGGGGTATCCCAACCGGATCCTGCATCATAGAAAAGGTGAGCTCTCATGCTTTTGTCTGGAAATATAGGGAATACTAATTCCATTTTAAAGAGTAAAGCATTTCTAGACCCTAGGGGATCTTGATTGAACCATGATGGGCCTATTTGACCAAATTTAAATCCTCTAACCGTATTTTGTCCGCCCATGTGAAAAAGCTCTTTATATGGTATAAGTTTTCCATTTAGCTCATAAACCATTCCATATTTACCATATAACATTAATATCAAATAATCGTCATTAATAAGAGATGTGTAATAACTCATTTCAGCTTCAGTTTTGATAAATGAATAATCTTCATTTAATCCAGGAGTTCCAAGTTTATTATTGAATTCAAATCTATAACCTGTACTTGGATATATTAAATGATTACGAGTGTCCTTTGAAATACGAAGACCAAACCATTGAAATGTAGAACTCTTAAAAGAATTATCAACAATTTTTTGAAGATCAGCGTTGTCATTTTGTGTTACAAGAATTTTATGCCCATTATGTTTTTTTGCCTCTATATATTCTAGACCAGATTCGAAGGTGAAGGCTGTATATTTATCAAACTTAGGCAAAACAAAACCTAATGTTACAGATCCACCATATTCTTGGATGCCCGGTGTAGATGATACGTTTACCCACTCATCAAATTCTTGATTTCTGTTGAATGCATTAATTCTTGAAGATACGTTGCTATCAAATAAGTGTGGTTCTTCAACATAAAATTCGAACCATCTGCTTCCATGTTTTGCTAATTGAATTTGTGAATGAAATCCAATATCAAAACCTTCTCCCATAAAATTTCTTTTTTCAAGGTCAACGCCAACTTTAACAGCATTTTTATTAGAATGTGGAGAGCTTCCATAATTAATGTTAGCTTCAAATTTCCCAGTTTGAGCTTCTCTAACATTTAGCTCTAGGTCTGCTGTTTCGTCTGTTATTCTGTGCATTCTCCAGTTAACTTGGCCGGGTTTAAAATAACTTAGCAATTCAACGGAGTCTTTTGATCGGTCAAGTTTTTTGTTTGTAATTACATCGCCTTCTTCGATGTCGATCTTTCTACGGATAACTTTATCTTTTGTTATTTCATTTCCTGTGATATCTATTCTGCCTACCGTAACCTTATTTCCTCTGTCAGCATAAAAAGTTATATCAACTTCTTTTTTATCTTCATCGGGAATTATTTGAGGATAAACGTCGGCATTAATGTATCCTTTATCCCCCCAAAGATTTTTTAAGCTTTCTATTGTTTTTAAAATCTTTGTGTGTGGATAAGCTTTGCCTTTTTCGATCTCAATATGCGGCAAAAGATCTTCTTCTAAGAAAATATCGTCACCTGGTGCTTCAATTTTTCTTACTTTAAATAGGTCGCCTTCTTTTACCTTAAATATTAAAGTGATATCAGTATTATCTTTTGAAAATATAGCTTCTGCATCAGTTACCTTTGCCATTAAGTAGCCATGATCTTTGTAAAAATATTCTATTCTATTTTTATCAATATTGACCATTTCAGGTATATATCTTCCATCACCAAATATTGGACCTAAGAGCCAATATTCTTTTGTCAAAATCATAGTTCTAAGTTTGCGATCGGTAAATTTTTTATTGCCTTTGAAAATAATTTTTCTTACTCTAGTTTTGATACCTTCTTTAATTTCAAAATGAGCTACTGCCTTGTTTGGATTATCTTTATTTATTTGAAGTGAGCCGGTTACGTTAGCAAACAGAAAACCCTCATCCTTGTATCTATATTGCATTCCCGTTGCAATATAATTTATGTCTTCTTTACTGATTGCTTCTTTATTATTTAAATTGAATTTTTCTAAAAGTTCTTTTGTTTTTATTGACTTGTTACCTTTGATTACGACTTTTTCGAGTAACTTTTTTTCTTTAACAGTTATTATAAGTTCTATATTGTTAGCAGTTAGATTTTCAGTTTCTATCTTTATTTGACTGAAGTGATCAAGGGCATAAAGATTTTCTATTGCAGCATAAGTTTTTGATTTATCAAATGCTTTATCTGTTTTGTATGGAATTTTACTTAGAATTAAATCTTTTTTTATCTGTTTATTTCCCACGACCTTGATTTTTTTAATTATTGGATAGTTTTGAGCAGCAAGGGTCGTTGTAAAAACAAATAAAATAAAAAAGGAAAAAAGTTTCTTACTTATCATATTTTCTAAAATTTATTTTTTGTGCATTTAGTTAATAAACTGCATAAATTAACTTATCTATTTAATTTGCCAGTGAAAGCTAATTATAAAAAATTGTGTGATTTATGAAAGTTTTGTTTCCTGTACTAAGTTAGGATACAATTTTAGTATAAAAAAGCTACGATAATTGCGAGTACATTTTTTTGAAGGTATTTTCTCGGGTAAGATCTTCAGGTTTCCAAGGCAATGTTTGTGCTTTTAATTCATCTATTATTGATAGCGGAATTCGAATTTTATTTTCTACTGTTTTTGTATCATGCCTTAAAATCAAAATCTCTAAATGAGAACTTAAAAAACTTAAATTAATATCTATGTCTGGAAATTTTATTTTTTCGATAGCATTCAAAATTAAAGGGGCTATTGTAACTAGAGGAAGCGGATTTAATGGAAAGCCAGGTTGGCAGTAATCTGGATTCCAAGCCAAAAACCAAAGATCTTTATGAGTGGGATCTTTGGTTTTGTCTTCAAAAATGTTTTTAAATGATATTTTATTCCACCAGGATGATTTTTCTTCATTTACTTTCAAAACTTTATCTACCATTATTTTTGCTTGTACCATGTTTTGATTTTTGAAATTTTTAAAATCAAGACGTTGCTTGCTTGTACGTTGTTTTGTAGAAATAAAATCCATTTTTTGAACCACATCTTGATCAGAATAAATATTATATATTTTCTTAAAGACATTTGACTCAAGACAGTGAACATTTTCGGCCTGTAAAGGGGTTCCAAATATTATTAATTCATCAATTGTTAAGTTTTGAACGGAAGGTTTGTAATCGAATTTTTTTTGGTTCTTAAAAGTTTTTGAAGTTTCTTTATCTGGCAATTTGCTAACAGCTTCCGATATTTTAAATAGAGATTCTATAGCTTCATCCGATTTTTCTTCATAAGAAATATTGTTTGTAATATCATTGATGAGCGCTAGATTTAGAGATACATTACCTCCATGACTGTGCGCCAAAATTCTTATTTTTGGCTTAATGCCTTCTTTATCATAATTTTTTAATTCTTCAGTTAAAGCGTTATAAAATCTTATGGCCCACCTTCGGCGTTCTGTTTGTCCCATGAGCCCGCTCCAGCCATAAGTGTAAAAGTGATTAGCCTCTTTGTTTGGTTTGATTGTTTCTAATATTTTTTTATAGCCGCTTAATATAGGATAAACTCCAAACTTATTTTTTATTTTTGATACATCAAAGGATGGTTCTACCTTGACCAGCCCTTTTTGTAAAATAGGTTGTTCTTGATAAAAGAATGGATCTTTTCGGATTTTCTTAATGATTTTTTTATACGTTGTATTGTTAAGGTTATCCTTAAAAACATCTGTAAGGCTTAACATTCCTAGGCCCGTGTTGAAGTTTCCATGGATAAATATGGTAACCCAGTGCTCTTTATTGTAATAGTCGTGTTTTCTTATAACAAAAAAGGCTGTGAAAGTTGCTAATACGCAGGCTGTTGCTACTGCATAAGTAATTATTTTTTTATTAAAAAAAGTTTTTTCTATAATTTTTTCGTTTTTATTCATTTTTTATTATTTAATTAAGAGATTTCCTCCATAAATATAATTTTAGTCCAATAGGAATCGAATAGCAATGAGTCCGATAAAAATGGTTTGGATATATAAGTTAATTGTTGCAATTAATTTATGATGTGTTTAAATTGATCGACTTTATTTTTAAGGTTTCATTTTTCAGGAGAGCCGTTATGTACAACTTTAAGAGAAACATTTTTTTTGGATTTGCTCTTTTGTTCTTAAATTCTTTTATTTTTGCTGATGATAGAACAGGCCAATCCTTTTTAATGCCTAGGGGTATATCTGAGAATTCAATGATTGAATTGGCTTTACAGGGTTATAGAATTTATCACAGTGATTATGACAAAACTGAAAGACCATACACATATCCAAAGTCTAAATCTCTTCTAAATATTCAGACAAATTATATTTATAGTAGCTCAGATAATTCAGATGCTTTGGCTAGATATTTTTTACCTGGTGGGAAACCATTCATTAGGGTAAAGCAGGATGGAGGAAAGGGTACTGTCGCATCCAAATGGTTAGGTTTGGGTCGTAGTGATGGAGACTTTAATTCAAAGTTCAAGATACATCCAGAAAGAAAAATTTTTGGAACAATTTTAAATTACCACCAAGATTTGAGTAGGATTTATGAGGGGCTATGGTTTAGTTTTATGCTCCCTATAGTTAATGCTGAGCATACATTAAACATTAAAGAATTTACCCTGGGCTCTGAGGGGGAAGATCCTAATATAAGAAGCATTACTAGTGCGCTGAATCAGTGGGCATACAATTTTGGTAAATTTAGTCCCCTAAAAATATCTTATACAGGGCTGGATGATGTACTGTTTAAGTTTGGTGCTAATGTATTGAAGGAAGGGGATGTCCGTGCTGGGATTTATACAGATTTTACTCTTCCAGTAACTGGAAAACCCAATTCAAATTTCGTATTTAATCATGTTCTTGGTAGTGGAGGACATTTGGGTCTTGGTATAGGGGCAAATTGTGAACTTACTTTGTCTGATTACAACAAACATATTTTAAGCTTAATTGGTGATGTGCGATACAGATATCTTTTTTCTGGGATAGAAGAAAGATCTTTTGATCTAAAACAAAACGGAGAGTGGTCCAGATATCTTTTAGTTGCAAAACGCGGCAACGCTACAAGACCTTTGCCTGCAATTAATTATTTGACTCGTGATTTAAAAATTACTCCTAGGGATAGAGCCGAGGTTTTAGCTGCATTTCATTACAATTATAACAATTTAAATTTAGAGGCAGGATGTAATTTGTGGTGGAGGAATAGTGAAAAAGTAGAATTAAAAAATCCTTGGAATGTAGATGTTGGAATTTTTAATCCGTTTGCTCTTCAATCTGGAGACGGAACAGCAAGTACTGCAAAAATTAGTCAAGGATTTAATGATGTACAGCCTGATCCCAACAATATGTTTGTTGCTATACCAGAAAGTAATTTAGATTTAGATTCTGCTGCACAAAAAACTTCTATCTCTCATACTTTGTATCTAGGGGCTTCGATTGATACACAATTATTAGACTCATTGTGGATGTTTGGCGCCGGAGGCGCTTATGAGTTTGGTAGAGACAATGCTGCTATGAATAATTTATCTCTTTGGTTTAAAACCTGTTTCAGTTTTTAACTTTAACAAGACACCGCGGAATTCTCCACCTATAATCTATTTGATTTAGGTAGAGATGGATAGCGGTAAGACCATAGGTCTGGAGAAATTATTTTAAAATAGTTTGTTTTTCAATGTAAGATTTCAAAGTATCAATTGGTGCTCCACCAACAGAAAGGATACAATATGCCCTTGTCCATAGAAGAGGTTTGCAATAATATTTGGAGATATGCTGACTAAACTCTTTTAGAATGTGCCTACTGGTTACAGTCTTGAAACTGTTAATAAATTTAGAGGGTGTAGTGTTGGAATGCGTCTCGATTAGTAGGTGTATGTGGTCTTCTTCGTCATCGAATTCTAATAAATCAATATACTACATTTTGCAAAGTCGCTTGCAAATTTCTTCGAGCCTGTAGATAATGATTGATCGGTGGTTTCCTAGCTCAAAGAGTTGTTCAAGATGTGGAAGCATAAAAGATATGTCTTTATCTGAAAGGGTTTACAATTGTGAAAAATGTAATCTTAGTTTAGATAGAGATATAAATG
>JAGMEA010000002.1 GCA_023128415.1 Candidatus Babeliales bacterium | reverse complement strand
TTAACGAAAATACAATTAAAAAATATGTTCAAAATCAAAAAAATACATAGACACTTTCACCCCACGACTAAAGATCGTGGAGTTTCCCGTTTATTGTCGTAATTTTATGAAGATCTGGGAACTGGTTGCGGGGGCTGGATTTGAACCAGCGACCTTTGGGTTATGAGCCCAACGAGCTACCAGGCTGCTCTACCCCGCGATGAATTTTTCAATTGTTCTTTAAGAATAGGGTATTTAAATGCCTTGTCAACTTTAATTGGGCCCTGGTGTAAAATTTAACTAATGGTATCATAAAAATAAAACAATACAGGGGAAACAACGTGAAAATAGCCGCTTTAGTATCCGGTGGCGTTGATAGTTCTGTGGCCCTAAAAATTTTAAAAGACCAAGGGCATGATATTACTGCATTTTACTTAAAAATCTGGCTAGAGAATGAGTTAAGCAATTTAAACTCATGTCCCTGGAAAGAAGATTTAAGTTATGTAACAGCAGTATGCAAACAACTCAACGTACCTTTAAAGATCGTTAATTTACAAAAAGAATACCACAACAAGGTGGTATCCTACACTATTGCTGAAGCCAAGGCTGGCAGAACTCCCAACCCGGATATTTTATGCAATCAATTCATTAAGTTTGGCGTTTTTTTGGATTACATTGGAACCTCATTCGACAAAATCGCCACAGGGCATTATGCACAAATATTAGAGACCAAAAATTCTATAAAACTAAGACGTTCTCCTGATCCAATAAAAGATCAATCATATTTTTTATGTAATTTAGAAAAGAATCAGCTAAAACGAATTATTTTTCCTATTGGACATTTAATAAAACAAGACGTAAGAACTCTTGCCGAAAAATTTGATTTAGCGAATAAAAATAGAAAAGATTCCCAGGGAATTTGTTTTTTAGGAAAATTTAAATTTAAAGACTTTTTAAAACGCTATCTAGGTGAAAAACCTGGTGAACTAAAAAACTTTGAAACAAATAAGAAAATAGGTATTCACCAAGGGCATTGGTTTTACACAATAGGCCAAAGAAAAAACATTAGACTCTCTGATGGTCCGTGGTATGTTGTTAAAAAAGATCCAAAACAAAACATTGTTTATGTCTCAAACAAATATGAATCAATATCAGAACCGCGAAAATCGCTTATCGTTACAAATTTTAATTGGATTAATGGTAGACAGCCAGAAAAAAAAGATCTGCTAATTAAGCTGCGACATCGTGCCATTCCACAAAAATGTTTTTTAGAATTTTTTGATAATAAAGCAAAAATTATTTTAAGTAACAAAGACCAAGGAATTGCTTCTGGACAGTTTGCTGTTTTTTATGATGATGACAATTGCCTTGGATCCGCGATTATACAATAAAAAAGGCCCAGCTTTAATAAGCTGAGCCTTTTATCAAAGATATATTTTATTCAATAATCTTGTTTTCTTTAGTTAGGTAGACAAACTTTCTACCAACAAATAAGGCTGCAAAAAGCCATACAGCTATCATTCCTAAAGAACTTATTGCTCCAATACCAATAAAACTTGCGATGCCACTGGATTGTAATATTGGCAACAGGCCTTTATTCACACCGGAACCAACCGCCTTAGCCGATCTGCTACCAAATGCATCAATCCAACTCTTTGTTTTAAATTTAGCATCTTTACTTGTAGGTATATACATCATGTCTTTTGCTGGATTATTCAATGCATAACTTAAACCCTTTGCAAGAATCATTACAAAAAAGGTTGTCCATAAAAGTGCATGTGGAGTAATGCCAGGTGTAATAGAACGGAAATATAAACCAGATATAGAAAATCCTAAGACTGTTGGAAATGCCAGTAAGCAAAATATAAGCCCAAAACGTCTCATTAAGTAGGAAGTTCCTAACAAAGCCATAATTAAAGCGACGCCATTAGTACTGATTCCAAAAATACCAAGGAATCGAGTTAAACTTTCTGCATCAGAATATTCTGGTAGCGCCTTAGCTTGAACTTTTAATTGATAATCAACAATTGTCGATAAAATCTCGAACAAACTAACGATTGCAAATATTCCAAAAAGATAAGAACGTGTAACAAGTAGCTTTAAACCTTCCATAAAGCTGGTTTTGGGCTTTTTAGCCGCTTCTTGATCTGCCTCACTGCCCATAAGAGCTTCTTTGGGAATAATGTACATGAATAACATAATCATCAAAACCATTAAAAGCGGGTAGATGGATGCTAAGAAGAAAAGCTTTGTTACACCAATTAATTTGGCATTCATAGCCAACGTAGGCCCAAGAATACCACCAACCTGGCCACCTGCTATAACAATAGGAAATCCTCTTTTTGCAGAGTTTGCATCAGTAATACTTGCTACAAATGACCAAAAAAGAGCAATCATTAAGGAACCAAAACTTTCTATGGAAAAATATACAAGCCATCCTATCCATCTATGAGAACCAATCGCTTTATTAGCTAAACCTATTGTTGGATGAGCTAAAAAGTAGGTAATCAAGAAGAATAAAGCTGAATAAAATATTCCAAGAATGTAAAAGAGCTTATGCTTTTCAAAAAGATCGATCATCTTGTTATAAACAAAAACAAGAAAGAGTACTATAACTAATGAAAACCATTTAGCATTTGGTTGTAAATCTTTTCCAACGGTATTGAAGAAAATTCCGTCTTTAAGAGGTCTTAGCAACCAATACGCTCCTATTGTAAAGAAAAATGTAAGAGCTAGAAGTAAATACTTCTTAACCTCTACAGGAGCAATATCTCCAAACATGGTTTTTTTTAACCTCGCTAACATAAATAATTCTCCTTATGCGGTTAAATAATTAAAAATGGAAGATAAAAATCCGTCAGTAACGCCCCCTGCGAAACACAAACACTAATATTGTTTGATTACGGAAAGAGATTATTCTAACTCTGAATTGCATGTATTTCAACACATTTCAGTTTTTAAACCTATAAAAGGTGGTTTTCAGTTATCTAATATGACTAGGGCCTTATTGTTTCCAACTTTTATAACACCACCAAAAATGTCTATTTCTACTTCTAGGTTTTGAATAGTTTTATAGATCATACGACTTTTTGGTTTTAAGATCGAAATTAAGGAGCTATGGTTTGGGCCAACAACAAAGCTTCCCTCTAAACCCTCAATATCTAACCAAAAAATTGAAATTTTTTTGGATTCTGTAGGACGAACAATTTCTAATTCAAAAGTTTCTGTTTCCATATTAAATCTTTATAGCTCTTTGGCCTTTATATAAACATCATCTAATGTACCAACCATAAAAAAAGCTTGCTCTGGAATATCATCACATTCGCCAGAAATTATCTTTTCAAAATCTTCTATAGCACGCTCTCTGGAAACATATTTACCTGGAATATTAGTAAACTGCTCACTGACAAACAAAGGCTGTGTCAAAAACTTTTCAACTTTTTTCGCCCTACTTACAATTAGCCTATCTTCCTCGGAAAGCTCATCCATACCCAAAATAGCTATAATATCCTGAAGATCTTTATATTTTTGCAAAATAAAGATAACAGCATGTGCAATATCACAATGTTTTTGTCCAACAATTTCCGGCCTTAAACCATTCGAGGATGATTCTAGAGGATCTACTGCCGGATATAAACCAGCTTGAGCTATTTTGCGGGAAAGTACCGTACTTGCGTCTAAATGTTGAAATGTTGTAGCAGGAGCAGGATCAGTATAATCATCTGCTGGAACATACACTGCTTGAATAGAGGTTATAGAACCATTTTGTGTGGTTGTAATTCGCTCCTGTAAAGTTCCCATTTCAGAAGCCAATGTTGGTTGATAACCTACGGCTGAAGGCATTCTTCCTAACAAAGCCGAAACTTCAGATCCAGCTTGAACAAAACGAAAAATATTATCTATGAACAAAAGAGTATCTTTTTGTTCTTCGTCTCTAAAATACTCTGCCATGGTTAACCCGGTAAGTCCAACCCGCAATCTAGCTCCCGGCATATCACCCATTTGCCCAAATACCAAGGCGGTTTTTTCTATAACGCCAGAAGACTTCATGCTCAACCAAAGATCATTACCTTCCCTAGTACGCTCACCAATACCCACAAAAACAGAATATCCACCATGTTCTACTGCCACATTATGAATCAACTCCTGAACCAAAATAGTTTTTCCAACACCAGCACCACCAAACAATCCTATCTTGGAACCTTTAACATAGGGGCAAAGCAAATCTATAACTTTAATACCCGTTTCTAAAATTTCTTCTGTAACTTTTTGTTCAATTAAGGCAGGCGCAGATCTATGTATATTCCAGTAATGTTCCGTTTTTACAGACTTTTCTCCATCAATAGGGTCACCCAAAACATCAAATACTCTTCCCAAAACTTCTTTTCCGACGGGCACCTTAATAGGAGCTCCGGTATCTATAACTTTCAAGCCTCTACCAACACCACTTAGTGGTTCTAAAGCAATACATCGAACAATATTGTCGCCTATGTGTTGAGCAACTTCTAGGCTAATTTCACAAGGTTTATCTGAACCCTGTTCAGGTGGAGCCTTGATTATAAGCATATTTAAGATTTCTGGAATATTATTCTGATCAAATTTGACGTCAACAATTGTTCCATTAACGCTCAAAATTTTTCCAACGCTATTAGGACTATTTTCCATTCAAAAACCTTTTATTTTTGCGCATACGGCATCTTATTTACGTCTAAAGCTATTCCAATGGCATTTTTTTGTAAAGATACTGATTTAAAAAGGACATTTTGCATCAAACCCATTTTTAAAATAGACAATAAATGCTAAAATGCATTGTAACCTTAATACAAAGATACATGCAACATCAGGAAAAATATGGTCAAGCGAAAAACTGGTATATTTGTACTAATTTCTTCATTTATATTAGCGGGTGTGTTTTTTACGAAAAAAAAGCCCCAAACGGAAACTGTGGTTGTATGGATACACGGAACTCTACCTCTTGATATTCCTAGGGAGAAAAAGCTTTTCAATCTAAAATATTTTCCATTTCAAGCTATCTCTAAAAAGGGTCTCCATAAAGTAAATGAAACTTCCAAAACTATACCATCTTTGTTTTCAAACATGTATAAATTGACATGTGAAAAATTAAGCATAAAAAACAATCTTTCATTCTATACTTTTGGTTGGAATGGAAAATTAAATGATAAAAGCAGAATAGAGTCAGCTTTCAAGTTGTATGAAGAACTCAACAATGAAATTACAAAAATCAAAAAAACAAAAAACTGCAAAATCGAAATAATTATTTTAGCTCATAGTCACGGAAGCAATGTCGCTTTAAATTTAGCAAGAGCTGAAAATGGACTAAAAAATAATCTTTTAATAGATAAGTTGGTGTTGTTTGGAGGACCTGTCCAAAGCGAAACAAAAAATTTCATAAATTCCAAAATATTTAAACACATTTACAATATTTATTCCAAAGGTGACATAATTCAAGTAGCAGACATCTTTTCTACTCATGATTTTTTTTCAAAACGGTCTTTTAAACAAAACAATGAAAATTTGGCCAGTAATATTACCGAAATAGAAGTTGTTGTAAATAAGTTTAGACCAACACATTCTGAACTATGGTTATTAGGAACAATTCCCATAGAATTATATAGAAAAAAATTCCCTTTATATCCAATACCACTGGTTGCATTTACTCCAATTTTAATTAATGAAGACATAAAAAAACCTTCTAACGATTTAAAATTAATAATTAACAAAGACGAAAAAAATTGTAACTTCTCATTTATAGATAAAAAATCTGAAACTGCATGTTCTTACCTAATCAATACTCTAGATGATTTAAAAACAATGATTAATCAATGGGAATAAACATTTTTAAAAAATTATAAATCAAAAATGTTGATCCTTATAAAAAACAAAACTAGATTATTTAAAATCAAAGAATTTTAAACTTGATAGAGTAGTATGAAAAAATTTCTGTTGGTTTTACTGCTTATCTCTTCCATAAAAGCAGATATTATTGATGGTGATGATGATCCTGTAGGAAATCCTCGCAACCTGTCTATTAATCCTATTTATATAGGCTTTGATCATAGCCAAACAACTTCTATTAAAAATCATACCTTAACCAACCTGTCTGGAAGTGAAACCCTTATAACTTTTACAACCAGCTCCCACTTGGTTTTAGAAAATACAACCCTTTCATTAGATGGAACTTTTACATTCAGTCATGGTGCAATAGAAATTGTTGGAAACGTTAATATAGAAGGTTCAGATCAAGAATTTTATTTACGTTCAATATTTATCAGAATTAGATCTGGTTCAAAACTACGCATAGGAAATGGGATAACATTCGTGTATACACCAACTTCTTACATAAAATCTGGAATTCAATTTGAAGATTCATCTGGCGTATTGGAATTAGATAATGCAACGTTAAAAGTTGATAATCAATATGGCCTACAAATTGGCATGGGAAATATTGAAATAAAAGGAAATAGTACAATAGATAATGCATCCACAGATACAACCCAAGCACTTGTGCTGGGATTTGGAACACATTCTCTAGCTGACTGCAAATTAAAAATAAATTCTGGAGCAGAATTAACAATTAAAAATGCCGGGGCAATTTGGAGAAACAAGGGTACAGGAAGCCTAGATTCATCAGACGGAGAAGGCTCATTAGTTATTGAAAAAACTGGCAATTTTATTGTTGAAGAAACTTTAGATACTAACCAAACAAACCTAAATATAAATTCTTCAAAGTTAACTAGTAAAATTGGCACGGGAGCTGTTGACTCTGTAAGTGATACCCAATCAGAATATGTTGATGGAACACAACACAACTGTTGTGAGTGGAGGCCTCAGTCCGATTTTTTAGTTGTTCATGGCGTATTGATATACAATGACGATCTAACAGTGGCTGTGCCCTCCCTTGGAATTGGTAGTCGCGAAGCAACTTGGGATCCTTATGGTAGATATATAACAAGTGTAGATGGCGCAAATGCTCATGTAGTTCACTTTATAGAAGGCCATAGACAAGCTTTTTTAATGGGTAGTCAGCCAACAGGTACAGATTCGAATCCAACAAAGTTTTCTCCTGATGGAAGGTTTGTACTTACTGTAGCAAACGATGGCAGTGATCAAATAAAAATATATAAGTTTTTACCAGAAGAAAGTACTGTACTGGAAGAAGTAGATTCAATATATGACAAAGCCTGGGGATTATCTTGGTCTCCAAATGGGATGTTTTTCTCAGCTTATAATGAAGTGGCCGATACTTTTAAAATTTATAAATTTGATGGTCAAAATATTAAACTTGTACAAGATTTAACAGTAAATCTAGCTCAATCGGCTGTAGGCGTTGGCAGATCATGGTCTCCCGATGGCGTACATGTAGCATTTATTGATTATCCGGGCATCGGAACAACAAGATCTCTTTACATTTATAGATTTGATGGTGGAACAGCTACAGCATTAGCGCCACTAGAAATTGAAAATTATTCTCCTTCCAATAGCTGGTCACCTGATGGCAGAGCCTTTTTATTATTTGATACATCTGGAAGAATCGGCATATATTTATTTGATGGTTCAAATGCAGCCCCTTTAGAATATGGTGGTATATCTGGTATGACAGATATTGGAGAGCAAATAAGATATGCAACTTGGTCACCTGATGAAACCCAAATAACAATTTCTCGACTTAGTGATGCAACCCCAGGTGTATATGAATTATTCAACAACCCTGTTGTCTATTCTACTACAGAAGCCAAAACAGAAATTACTAATTCAAAATTAAACCTAAACAAAGACCTAAAATTAAGTAATATAAAATTAGAAGTTGGATAATGATTAAAAAGTTTTTAATATTTATAATATTTTGCATATATAATCCTCATGTTACTGCAGACATCGTTAATGGATACAGCGATACTGTAGGCAGGCCCAGAGATTTGTCCTTAAATCCTATCTATGTAGGATTTGATCATAGCCAAACAACATCAATAATAAATCACAACTTAACTCATTTATCTGGTAGCGAAACTCTTGTAACATTTACAACCAGCTCGCACTTAATCTTACAAAATACAACTCTTTCTCTCGATGGAACTTTTACTTTCAGCCATGGTACAATAGATATAGTTGGTACTGTAAATATAGAGGGTTCTGGTCAAGAATTTTATTTCAATTCTGTTTTTTTGAGAATTAATTCAGGATCAAGATTAAGAATCGGAGACGGAGTAACTTTTATATATACCCCTACTTCAAAATTAAAAGGAGCCATACAATTTGATGATGATAGCGGAATTTTTGAATTGGATGGAGCAACTTTAAAAGTTAGTAATGATTTTGGCCTACAAATGAATATTGGCACCCTAGAAATAAATGGCAACAGTATAATTGATAATATAACATCAGATACAACCCTTGCATTGATCTTAGGTTATGGAACCGCAACTAACACAGATGGACCATTAAGAATAAACTCGGATGCTCGACTAACAGTCAAAAAGGCCGGGCTAATACTTCGTAATTTAGGAAGCCTTCAAGGCGATGGGGCCTTAATTGTTGAACCATCAGGAAATTTTATAATAGAACAAAACTTAGACTTAGATGGAAATAATTTAAATTTCGATTTTTCAAAACTTAGTAGCAAAATTGGAACGGGAATAATTGAATCAGTTGATGACCCTGAATTATATGGGGCCAATATTGCAACCTCCATAAATACTTTAGATTGGCGACTTCAAGCTGATTACCTTGCTGTCGTTAAAGTAGCAACTTGGGAAATTTATGACCCAACCCTAAACCAAATCATAAGCTTAGCTTCAGGTAGCGGTCAAACAAGAATAGTTAATTGGGATCCGTATGGACGTTACATAGCAACTTCACAAACTGAGGCGATAAAGGGGATTTTAAATTTTAACGAAGGGCACCAAGCATTGTATTTATTTGACTCTGTAAATAATGGAATTGCAACTTTTACCTTTGATGTAAAGTTTTCTCCTAGTGGACGATACCTATTATTTCCCGGAATAGAGGGTAGCTCAACAGACATGTTGTATTTATATAAATTTTTACCAGAGGAATCAACTAAATTAGAACTTGCCACAACTATACAAATTGACAGTAATGCGTTATTCGAATGGTCTCCAAATGGTAGATATATTGCTGTTATGCCAAAATCCGGGGCAGCATATAGAATTTATGATTTTAATGAAACCCCTACTACAAACCTAATAACATCAGTATCAAGCAATACAGTTACAGGACAACATGGAAAATCCATATGGTCTCCTGATGGGAGACATTTTGCTATATGCAGAACTATAAGTCCATATGTAATTGTTTATAACTTTGATGGAACTACAGCAACTGAAGTTGCATCTATGACAACGGATATAGCAGGATCCCTTGCTTGGGCTCCTGATGGAAGAGCTATTACTGTAGCAGAAATTACTGGAGAATTTTCTGTACTAAAATTTGATGGAAATTCTCTTACACGTTTAAACATTGGAGGATCTATTTCGCCTGTTGATTTAGGAACAACAATAAGATGTGTTTCCTGGGCTCCAAATAGAAGAATAGCCTTTGGAAGGGGCTTTGATGCAACTGCAGGTGAAAATGAAATTTTAATTTATGACGTAAATTGCTCAACACAACCAGCAGAGACAAGCCTACAAAATGTTGAATCTTTAAAACTTAAAAAAAATTTAGTCTTAAAAGATATCCTACTAAAATTAGGATAAGAATTTTATAGATAAAAATTTGAGAGTAAGTGATGAAAAAAATCTATTTACTTATATTATTAATATTAAACACTTCGCTTAATTCAGATATAATTAATGGTTCAACTGATACAGTTGGACGCCCTAGGGATTTATCTATAAATCCTATTTACATCGGCTTTGATCATAGCCAAACAACTTCTATTAAAAATCACACATTAACTCATCTATCTGGAAGCGAAGCTCTTGTGACGTTTACAACTAGTTCTCACCTAGTTTTAGAAGATTCAACACTTTCTCTAGATAGTTCATTTACATTTAGTCATGGAACAATAGATATTGTTGGAACAGTAAACATAGAAGGTTCTGGAAAAACATTCAATTTTGGTTCCGTTTTTTTGAGAATTAACTCAAGTTCAAGATTAAGAATTGGAGAAGGAGTAACTTTTGTTTATACTCCAACCTCTAAAACAAAAGGGGCCATACAATTCTACAATGACGATAGCGTTTTTGAACTTGATGGAGCAACTCTAAAGGTTGACAATAGCCTTGGTCTACAAATGAACATAGGAACCTTAGAGATCAACGGAAACAGCATTATAGATAATGCATCAACCGATACTCTTCAAGCGCTTATTTTAGGATATGGAACAGCAACTAATACGGATGGACCATTAAAAATTAATTCTGGCGCTAAGCTAACTATCAAAAATGCCGGATTAATCCTTCGTAATTTAGAAAACATTCAAGGTGATGGAACTCTGGTAGTTGAACGAACCAGCAATTTCATAATCGAACAAAATTTAGATTTGAATAACAATAATTTTAACTTTTCTTCCCCACAACTTAGTAGCAAAGTTGGAAAAGGAGCCGTTTCATCTGTTGATTCTCCTGAATTATATGGAAAAATGTTATTTTTTACCCCAAACTCTTTAGATTGGAGACCGCAAGATGACTACCTAATAGAAGCTGCTGGTGGTGCTATATATGATAAAACATTAACCCAAACAATTGCACAACTCAGCTCAATGTCCAGAATTGTTAATTGGGATCCATATGGACGTTATATTGCTGCTACGCAGACTGAATCCATTAAAGGTGTTGTCCAATATGATGAGGGCCATAACATCTTAGAGTTTCTTGTCACTGTCGACAATGGTATTGTCGACTTTGCCTTTGATACAAAGTTTTCCCCTGATGGTAGATATTTTTTATGCCCCGGTATAGAAAGTGGATCAACAGACATGTTGTATCTATATAAATTTTTACCAGAAGAATCATCTAAGCTAGAACTTGCAACAAATATACTTGTTGATTCATATCAATTATTTGAATGGTCTCCCAATGGAAGATACCTTGCTGCCCTGGATAGTGTTAGTAGTTCTTTAAATATTTATGATTTTGATGAAACCCCTACTACAAAACTTATAACAACAGTATCAAGCTCTGTTTCTAAAGGACAACATGGCAAATCAATTTGGTCTCCCGATGGCAGACACTTTGCCGTATACAGAACAGTAAGTCCTTATGTAATTGTTTACAATTTTGATGGAACAACAGCAACTCAAGTTGCATCAAACACTACCGCCCTTCTTTATGGATCATTAACATGGTCTCCTGATGGTAGAGGCATAGCAATAGGAGAAAACAACGGTAAGTTATCCGTATTCAAATTCGACGGTAGCTCCCTTACCCCACTTAATATCGGCGGTTCAACTTCTCCTGTTGATCTTGGTTCAGCAATCAGAGGAATAGTATGGTCTAAAGGTGGTGAATATATCGCTATTGCAAGAACTCAAGATGATACTTCAGATGTAAATGAAATTCTCATTCATAAGGCAAATTTTTCTATTCAACCGGCAGAAGCAAGCATGCAAAACATTGATTCTTTAAATCTGAATAAAAACTTAACCCTAAAGGACGTCATATTAAAATTAGGATAAATATTTATTAAAAAATTGTCCTCCCAAACATTTGAGTAATTGTAATGAAAAAAATCTATTTACTTGTATTATTAATATTAAATACTACGCTTAATTCAGACATAATTAACGGTTCTACAGATCCTGTAGGACGACCTAGGGATTTATCCATCAATCCTATCTATGTTGGCTTTGATCACAGCCAAACAACATCTATTAAAAATCACACGTTAACTCATCTATCTGGAAGCGAAGTTCTTGTGACGTTTACAACTAGTTCTCACCTAGTTTTAGAAGATTCAACACTTTCTCTAGATAGTTCATTTACATTTAGTCATGGGACAATAGAAATAACTGGAGACGTTAGTATAGAAGGCTCAGGTAAAGAATTTTACTTTAATTCTGTTTTTTTACGCATTAATACCGGATCAACTTTGCGAATAGGAAACGGAGTTACATTTATTTACACTCCAACATCAACAACAAAGTTTGGAATCCAATTCGAAGATTCCACATCTATTTTTAAACTCGACAGTGCCACTTTAAAAATAGATAACAATTTCGGGCTTCATTTAAGCGATGGAGTTTTAGAAGTTAATGGTAATAGCATAATAGATAACACTTCAACCGACACTAACCAAGCTTTAATTTTAGGATTTGGAACAAGTAGATATCTAGATTGTAAGCTAAAAATAAATAGTGGATCAGAACTCAACATTCAAAATGCAGGAATAATATCCAGAAATATTGGACCGACAGGTATAGAT
>JAGMEA010000019.1 GCA_023128415.1 Candidatus Babeliales bacterium | reverse complement strand
GGGCGAAGCAGGAAGCCGCCACTAAAGCTTCAAGCTTAGTGGTCGGTAGTTCACCTTCCATATTTAATCTTTTGTAAATTAGGGTTTAGACAATCTTTTGAAAAGTATTTTTTAGTTAATAAAAAAAAACATGTTAAAAAGTCCTTTATTTACAATTAATTCGTACGTTTTGTGAAGAAAAAATAGAAAAAATCTTGCTATTGTTGCAAAAAGTAATCTATCATTGCTACGACAGAAGAGATTTCTGTGGGTTATTTTATTGAGTTATTTAAAAGGAGAGCAAAGTATGAAGAAATCTTTGCAGAGGGTTTTGACCGTTGTGGCGGTTCTTTCATCGGTTACTTCTTACCTTATGGCGGGAGATGTAACCTCACAAACGTTCTTCATGCCACGTTCATATGCAGAAAATTCTGAAAAGGAGTTAGCACTTCACAACTACTGCTTGTATCACGACATGCGTGAAGATAGAGATTATGTGCAGCCAGAAGACAGATCTATCATCAAGATGCAAAATACATACTTCTATGAAGGATCAACCAATGAACAGGATTTAGCACGTTACTTCTTATTGGGAAATAAAACTTCCCTTCAGGTAGCTGAACTTGGTGTGAGTTTAACGGCAACAACAGATAGAGATATCAATCCTCGTTGGTTCGGTGTCCAATCAAGTTCTAGTCAATATAAATCAACAATTGCTATCAGACCTGATAGAGAAGCTTATGGTGCTATAATAAATACACATCATGATATGAGTAAGTGGGTTAAGGGTTTGTGGTTAGGCGTTTTACTTCCTATTGTTCATGTAAGACATGCTTTAGATATAACAGAAACCAGAACAGCTACATTTGATACCATACATGACGCAGAAACAAGCATGATCAATGCTTTGAACAATTCGGATTGGTTATTCGGTAAGTTCAAACCTACATCAATGAGTCATACAGGACTTGATGATGCTCAAATTAAATTGGGTTGGAACTTCTGGAGAAAAAATGAAGCAAAACACTGGGGTCTTTATTTAGATGCATTAATTCCTACAGGTGTAAGACCATCTTCAGAATATGTATTTGAACCAACAGTTGGTAATGTACACTGGGGACTTGGAGCAGGAACAAATCTTGACTGGGAACTTACTACGTGGAAAAAGGCTAAAGTTTCTGTACAGTTAGATGCAAAATATAGATATCTTTTCTCTGATACTGAAAGACGTTCATTCGACTTAACCAATGGTCCATGGACAAGATATCTTACATTGAGAAAATTAAATGAAGTTGGAACAGCTTTAGTTGCAGGAGTAGTTCCAGGAATTAACTACTTTACACAAGATGTTAAAATAACACCTCGTAGTAGAGTAGATCTTTTCACAGCATTGCATTACAAAAAGTCTTCTCTTAATGTTGAAGCCGGTTACAACCTATGGTGGAAAGACAGTGAAAAAATTAGCCTCGACAAGACATTTGATCAAAGCGTTGGTATCAACTTTGGTGGAACAGCAAGTACCTATAGCGATGCTACAGTTGGTCAAGTTGTTCCTACAGCCGATAGCAGTGTAACAGCTGTAGATCCAGATACTAAGTTCAACCTAGATTCTGCTACTCATAAGAGTGCACTTACACACAAGATTTTTGCTGGTGTAGGGTTAACAGGTAAAGTATTTGATGCTAAAGGAATGATCGGTCTTGGCGGATCTTACGAATTTGCAGACAGAAACACTGCTTTAGAGCAATGGTCTGTATACGGAAAAACTTCATTATCATTCTAATTTGATAATCAAGCTTTAAATTTATAGGAGGAAGGTAAAACTTCCTCCTTTTTTGTTGCTTTTTTCTAAAATTTTCAAAAAATATCTTTTTTTAGCCCTTTTTTTAGGTCTCTTTGGTTTGGGGCTTTTGACAGGAATATAGGTGGATGTAATCTCGTGAATAAGGGTATATCGCCCTTTTCTAGAGTCCTTGTAGGGCTTTGGAGTTAGTATAACTAGTAACTCTAATGGAGGTTACAATGAATAAGAACATTCTTAAAGTTGCTTTGGTAGCTGTGGTTTTTTCTGTAACAGGTAGTGCATTAATAGCTGGTTATCCAGAAAATGCTGAGTCGGTTATAGCAAGACAAATAGCTGAAGCACGTGGACCAGTTGCTGTTCAGACACCAGTTGTTGCTCAGGCACCAGTTGTTGACGAAGCTGCTGTTGTTGCTCAGGCACCAGTTGTTGCTCAGGCATCAGTTGCTGAAGGTTTGAGAAACAGATTAGCCAATGGTGGTAAAGCTGTTTGGGCTTGGTCTGCGGATCACAAAAAAGCTATCCTTATTCCAGTGGGAATAGTTGCTGGAGCGGGTGCTTTAGTGGTTGGAGCTAAAGTTTACACAGGTAAAACATTTGGTGAATTAGGTAGTTCAGCTTTGCCTAGTAAGCCAGCTTGGTTACATATGCCAGCTTTGCCTAGTAAGCCAGCTTGGTTAAGTAAGCCAGCTTGGTTACATATGCCAGCTTTGCCTAGTAAGCCAGTTTGGTTAAGTAGAACTTCTGGTGAAGTTGTTAAAGCTGCTTCTGCTGTTGAAGCTGCTTCTGCTGTTAATGCAGTAGAGCTTAAAGATCAATTTATGGGTCTTGATGCTTAATTAAAAGTATACTAAATAGACTTTAAGAAGGTGTTTCGGCACCTTCTTTTTTTGTTTAAATTCTGGTATTCAATGTTTGAATTCATAGCTTATTTAGAATTATAGATTGTCTTTTTAAAGGAGCTTTTAAGGGTCGACTTATTTTGTGTTGACAGGGATATTCTTTGAGTGTAAGTTGTGGCTTGCTTAGAGTTTGTTTGACTTGCATCGAGGGTATGTTAATGACGAAAAAGCTTTTTCCTATTTTATTACAGGTTTCCCTGGTAGTTTCAATTTTTTCTAAATCATATATTTTTCCAGAACAGCCAGATTCAAACGTTTATGTTCTCAAGTTTCTTAGAACGGAAGAAAGTTTAAAAAGAGAGTTGGGTACCGCTATTACAGAAAATAGCGTTGAAAAATTTCTCTGGGCCCTTATTAAAGCCCAAGAATCAGGAATTGAACGAAATATTTTACAGGCAGCTGTTAGCCGGGCACTAATGGAAAAAATGCATGAAAAGGTAGGTCGGGAATCTGCAGAAAAAATGCTGTCTATTTTTTCTAGTCTAGATGTTGAGGATAACATTGTTGAAAGGCTCAAAAAGAAAATTAAAGAAGAAGGTGGAGTTGTAAACTCTTCTGTCGATATAGATTCCCTTTTAAATGAGCTTGAAGAAAATGAAGAAAAGTTAGAAGAGGAAGAGATTATAGAGCCGGTTGAAATAACCCCTCAACTTGAAGAAAAAACAGAAGAACCAAGGGTAGATGTCGAAGATGAAAAGCCAATATATGATGACAAGTCACGGAGCGGTCAGAGTAGCTACGGTGGAGTTGTTCAAGATTCTGATTTGAGAGAGGGTTCTTTTTCTGTTGCAAGAAAAAAGAAAAAAGGTTCTAAGCTTTTGAAATTTACCGCCTTAGGTCTTACGGCTGTTACAACTGTTTATCTTTTATATCTATATGATCAAAAATATATGGGTGGCGAATATTACTCGTCCTTAGTAGATCAGCTTGATAAGATAAAAATAGCATTACAGAACAAAGATTTTGAGTCGTTAAAGAAAATGTTCAGTTCAAAATCAAATTCTTTAGAGACTGATAAGAGTTCCGTAAGTTCAGCTTCTTCTGGTGGTGCGGACCAGGATGATAAAAATGTTGGAGAGCCACCAAGCGAGCCGTCTGAAACAGTTGAAGGGTCAGGTAGTGAGGGAGAAGATAACAGTGGACCTACTGTAGCAGAAGAAAGTACATCTTTTGTTGAGGATGTTTCTAAAAGAGAAAATCCCCTTATTAAGGAGTTTAATGGTGGCGTTGTTGCAGATGTTTCAGTTTTAACTCCAGAGCAAAGGAGAAGGTTGAGTTCTCTATTGGAGAGACTTAAAACACGTCCTCCAGTAGTAGAAGAAAAACTATATCAGGTTGTTGGAGCTACTTACTGAAGTGATGCTTTATTTTTTTTAGATAACTAATTAATTTTTTATTTCCTAACAAAGTTGTTCCTATAATAATAAAAACTATTCCCTGTAAAAATGGAAGAAAAAGCCCTGGAATGCCTATAATTATGAGTAAAATGCCTATAATTTTTTTAAAACCATTATTCCAGTAGGTTTTCATTGTCTTTTGTCCTTTGGTTGAATTTTTTCTCTTCTGATAGTAAATTGAAGCCATAGTCTTGTGTCAAAATCTTGGGGGCGTAGGATTGGGCAAGAATCATAAATCCTTCTTAAAGAATAAAAAAATAGTAGTTAAATTTTCAAGATTATTTTAAGTGGTGGGTGGAATTATGAAAAATAATATTCATTTTTGGCTTGTTATTATAATGAATATGAATGTTATGATGGGGGCTGGTGTTTTTGTTAATTTGTCGCCTCTTACATCCTTAGCAGGTTCTTTAAGTGCATTAAGTTATGTTGTAATGGCATTAATGGTTTTGCCATTAGTTTTAGTTATAGCAGAACTTGCAAAAATTAATCCAGCCGTAGAAGGCGGGCTGTTTTCTTACAGTAAAGAAGGCTTAGGAGTAACTGCTGGAACTATAGGTGTGGTTACTTACTTTTTTGCTAAAACTATTTCACAAGCAGTTTTGCTGAGGGCTATTGTTTTAGAATATTTACCTAGTATATTTCCTATATTTTCAAAGTTTTCTGGTTCTCTATTAATTATTGTAACTGCTATTCTCTTTGGATTTTTAAATGCCAGGGGTATGAAGTTTGGTAGTAAGTTACAATTGATCTTTATGTTTTTAAAAGGAATTCCTGTATTAGCAGCAATATTGTTATTAGGTTTTATCTTTACACCATCATATTTTACTGTTGAAACACTGCCAACTGTTGGTGGGTTTTCTTCAGCTCTTCCAATTGCGCTATATGCAATGATGGGATTTGAAACTTGTTGTTCTATTGGACATACAGTTAAGGGTGGAGAAAAACATTTATATAAAATAGTTGTAACATCATTTTTACTCGTTGCTTCACTACTAGCATTGTTTCAATTTTCTTTATATGCATGTTTGGGGCCTAGCTTATCAGGATTAGAAGCTCCCCTAGGTATCTTTTTTACAAAGTTAGAAAGTATTCCATTTTTAGATTCTGCCGGAAAAATGTTAGCAAATAGCTTTATTTTACTTTCAATGATGGGAGCTTATTATGGAATTATGCAGGCTAATAATTGGAATATGTTTGCGATAGCAAAAGATTTAAATAAATTTTTAATTTTTACTCGCACGAATAAGCACGGTATGCCTATTTGGTGTATAGTTTTACAAGTAATAGTCTCTCTTTTCTTTGCGCTGAGTATGATGCAACTACCTAGTTTGCAACGTATAGTTGTATTTGGAATAGTTGTATGTTATTTCCTAACAGTTTTTGCTTTCCTCAAGTTTTATAAATTTAAAAGGGATCAAATTGTGCTACCTAAGATTGTGGCTTATTTGAGCGTTGTTTCATGCCTCTATATATCTTATCAGTGTGTAAAAGGTCTTATTCTATAAAGATAATGTGAAAAGAAGCTATTGGTGGGTTTTCAAAAGATAAAAATCTGTTAAAACTTATGGTGAAGTGGGAAGTCGTCTAGCGGCAGGACTCTGGATTCTGGATCCAGCAACAGAGGTTCGAATCCTCTCTTCCCAGCCAAGGTTCAATTTAAATTTTTTAAAGAGGAATACGATGAGCATATTTAAATTTATTTGTGAAAGGATAAAAATTTTTAAAAAATATTTGGGCGATTTTGGTAGTGATAATAAATCCTTGAGTTTTGGTAGAGATGACAATAATCTCATTTCTCAATCTGGCGAAAATAATAAATCACATGTTGGAGACAACATTACTCTTAATTATTCTGATACCCAAGGGCAAAACTCTCAAGTCCAGGTAGAAAATATGAAAAAGCTTCTCAGTTTATTTGAAGAACCATCAGCAAATTTTATTAAAGGATGTAAAGAAATAAATTTAAGTAAGCCAAAAAATACACTCGCTTTTAAGCATAATAAAAAGGGTAATAAAAATTGGATAGTAAAACAATTTGAAAAGGTAGTTATTTCAAATCATGTGGAAGCAGTAAAATTTGTTGAACTAAAAAATAGGGCCGTGGCTGCAGTTGATTGTTTATGTGATTATGGAAAAGAAAAGGAATTTAATGAATCCTGGCTTTCTATTAGAGAAGGTTTTAATTCGATTGAAATTTTTAAAGTGTTTAATAATTCAAGAGATTAAGTTAAAAGAAATTTAATCAGATTTTTTATTTTTCTAATCAAGGATTGTTGGTGCATTTTCGAAATCTATCAATCGCTCTTTTATTATTTGCAGTCTTATGCTTAGGTTCTTGTAGTAATCATAATGGTTTAGAAGAAATCAATAGTGAAGACGCTTATGATGAGTATGATGATGGTCATGATGATGCTTATGACAAAATAGCGCCTCAATCTTCTAATGATAGCTATTATATGGAGGGATATAAAGACGGTAAAAAAGATTTGGATGAATAATTAAATAAGTAACTTTCTAAAAAACCTATGTTTTATGCTTTTTCGAGCCCAAATAGCCCTTTTGCAAGTTTGTATTTCTAAGATACAATTGTATTATTATTCTTTTTAAACATCTGGGGGTATCATGACAATTAGAAAACTTATTAATTCATTATTCACATTAATTTTTCTTGTAAATCAGAATTTTATTATAGCTAAACCTAATCACAATATTTTAAAAAATGGATATGCGCCATTACATAATGTAATTTTTGCATCAGATGTTGAATTTTTTGTGAATAATCATCTTGAATCTGTTCGAGCTGAAGCAGAGAAAATGGCACCTATACAAATTAAGAAAATAGAATCACTTCTTAGTGAAGGGGCATTAGTTGATTTTCCAGATAGCTATGGAAGAACGGCTTTGTGGTGGGCCGCTGAGCGCAATCTTTCAAAGGTAATGGAGGCTTTGATTAAGGCTGGTGCAGATATTGAAAATAACGGAAGTGGCTGTACTTCTTTAAGTATCGCTGCATGTGGAGGTAATGCAAAAGCTGTTAAAGTTTTACTTGATAATGATGCCAACCCAAACTGCAAGTCAAGTGAGGATGGTTTTACTCCACTTCACGATGCAGCATGTGGTGAAATGTGGATATATCCATCAAAAGAACCAGAATATCATAAATGCTATCAAGAAAGATTACAAGATTATAGGGATGTTATAAAATTGCTTATAGAGCATGGTGCTTCAAATGATATTAAAAATAGTGCTGGACAAATACCATCAAAATTAGCTTATGATCAACAGCATGAATTTTATCCGGAATTGAAAGAATATCCTCTGGTAAAATGTATTGAAGAAGAGATTGTCAGGCAAAAAAAGTCTGAAAATAAATAGAATTTTAAAAGATTAATTAATGCCAGATCGTATTTTATTAGGTTTGAAAATAGTTATAATAATATTTATTTTTATTCTTGTTATTTTCTGGATATCTCGAAATACTTCTACAAGTCCATTTCTTGATAATGAAGGTAAAATGATAAAAAATAGTATAGCTGAAGAAATATATCTTTCTTTAGGCGGAGTTGAACAATGGGTTCTCCTGCGTGGTTCTAATGTAAACAATCCAATCTTTATTTTTTTGCATGGTGGTCCCGGAATATCTGAGCATGCACTTTTTCGTTACTATAATAACGACCTTGAAAATTATTTTCTTACAGTTGGTTGGGATCAACGAGGATGTGGAAAGTCTTATAATAAAAACATTCCCCCAGAATCTATGAACATTGATACATTTGTATCTGATCTTCATGAATTAATTCAATATCTTAAAAAAAGATTTAAACGAGATAAAGTTTACCTTTTAGGTAAATCTTGGGGATCTATTTTAGGTACTTTTTATGCACATAAATATCCAGAAGATCTAATAGCTTACATTGGAACAGGACAAGTTGCAAATGTAAAAGATTCAGAACGACTTAGTTACGAATTTGCATTAGTAGAAGCAAAAAAGCGAAATAATAAAAAAGCGTTATCTGAATTAAGCAAAATTAAATTTCCTCCAGGTAAAGATATTAAGGATGTAAAAATTGAAAGAAAATGGCTTACGAAGTTTGGGGGGAGTGCTTATGGTAGAGATGGATATATAATGCATTGGGCTCCTAAAATGCTGAGTATTAAGGAATATTCCTGGCAAGATATAATAAGGTTTGTTTTGGGATCAAAAATATCATTAAAATTTCTTTGGTCAGAAATATTTAATGTGAATTTATTTGAACAAGTTTTAAAATTAAATGTTCCGGTCTATTTTCTTTTAGGTAGGCATGATCATCAAGTATCTTCAAAATTAGCAGCAGAATATTTAGAGAAATTGAATGCTCCTAAAAAAGAATTGATTTGGTTTGATTGCTCTGGACATCATCCACCTTTTGAAGAGCCTGAAAGATTCAACGAAATTTTAATTTCTTTATTTGTAGGAAATAAAAATTTAAAATAACGAAAGTAGTTTTATTACTAAATAAGAAGTGACATATTTTATGATCATCTTACTTAATGGGGTAACTAGTTCAGATAAATCGAGTATTGCTAAGGAACTGCAAGTTCTTTTTGATGTTCTTAACATAGGTTGCGATAAGTTTATGTCGATGGTGCCATCTCAATATCAAGGTTTTGGGTTCTAAGGCAGAGCAGATTAGGAATCTTTTATTTGACAAATAATTTTTGATTGAATTTGTATTCATCCCAATCAAAAGTTCGAAGTGTTACGGCTATCTCCAGCCAGGTTTGGTAGGGTTTTGTATAGTATCTTTTTTCACGTTAATATTAGACGTAGTTATTGATTTTTTAATCTTTATATAAGAATTCTTAAAAGCTATAAAATTCAAAGACTATTGCTACTATATAGATAGGACCTTATTAATGAAAACAGTTAAAAATTTAAGAAAATATGGTAAGTCACCATATAATGTTGTCGTTCTACATGGTGGACCTGGTGCCTCAGGTGAAATGGCTCCCGTTGCAAAAGAGCTTTCCAAAATGCATGGCATTTTGGAGCCATTGCCAAAAAAATTAACAATTGATGGTCAGCTTGAAGAATTAAAGAATATATTGCAAATAGAAGCTTCTTTACCAATAACACTTATTGGGTATTCATGGGGAGCATGGCTAGCGTTTATTTTTACGTCACAAAATCCTTCGTTTGTTAAGAAACTTATACTTTTAAGTAGTGGGCCGTTTGAAGAATCATATGTAAGTAGTCTTGCTAATACCCGTTCGAGGCGTTTAACAGAAGAAGATAAATTAAAAAGAAACGATCTTTTGAAAATTATTAATAGTTCAGCATCAATGGATAAGAGCAAAATTTTTCTTGATTTAGTTAAATATTTTAAAAAAACAGATTCTTATAACCCATTAAAAGATACTAATGAAGAGATAGAGTTTAATTATGATGTTTATGAATCTATTTGGAAAGAAGCTAGTGAGTTGAGAAAAAGTGGTAAACTTCTAGACTTTGGTAAAAAAATTCACTGCCCTGTTGTGGCAATACATGGTGATTATGATCCACATCCAGTTGAAGGTGTTGAAAAACCATTATCAGTGACTTTAAAAAAATTTCATTTAATACTTCTTAGAAATTGTGGGCATACACCTTGGATTGAAAAAGAAGCAAAAGAGGAATTTTATAAGGTACTTAAACGCGAGTTATATTAACAGAGGGGATATTACTCCACTCGAAAGTTCGAAGTGTGTAGGCTATCTACAGCCAATGTTTTGTAAGGTTATATATAAAATTCAGCTATAGTTCTTGTTATAATCATTTCGCAATCAATCGTATTGCTATTAGATTTAAATTGTCTTTAGTGCCATTTAACAGCCAGAGATATGTGTTTTTTTAAAGGTTGTTTTCTGAACTTGTTGTCTTGTTTTGCTTAGTTTTACTAAAATAACTTAAATTAATTATTTGAAACTTAATAGATTTTAAAATGTTGATTTTAGTTAAGGATGATAAATTTGAAAAATAAGAAATTACTTTGTTTTATATTATATAGTTTTTCCTTTCATTTTTTACATTCAGAGTATTTTATTTGGAATGAGATTGGCTCTCGAGTTGTACCCTTGGCTGATTTGAATACAAATTATCGAAAGGCAATTGATATTCGGTTAAAGTATCAATTTCCTATGAGTATGAATCCTTTAAATAGAATTACGGAGGAAGAAAAGCAAAAGCTTTATTCAGACGAAGCATATGCTGAAGAAATTTTTCTTAGAAGAAAAATTCGAACAGATTGTGAAAATTTGAATATAGGATTTATTCCATCAGTTTTATTCGAACTTTTTTTATTAAATTTAATTCATTTTAATTATGACATTGAAACAGGACAATTTATTGCTCCAGATTTTATTGCGGATGAACGTTTTAAAGAAAAAAAACTACGTAAACCATCAGAGTTTATAAAATATACTTTTATTATAAATCGAGGTGAGGATGGTTTATTTAGAGATGCAAGTGATTTTAATAAATATGTTTATTCTATGTCAGAACAGATAGAAACGACAATCGTTGATGGAAACACTGATAAAGTTTGGGAAATTTTTAATAAAACTAATCAATTCGAATCAGTTAAAAAGGCCAATTTTTTTATAGAAAAAATTATTACACAGTTTTTTTTGAGAAAGGGTATTGATTTTAACAAACTTATTGAAAATTCAGAAGAACTTACTCCTATATTTAAAGAAATTCTCGATGAATTAATTGAAAATATTATTAGAATAAAACGTGAAAATTGTCTATCAGCATTTTATGGATTATTAGATCCATCTTTTTTGCATTCTATGTTAAATCGCAATCTAATAGGTGATGAATATATTCAGTCATTTATTTCTATTTTGGGAAAAAGTGAAAGTATAGATTTACTTAAAAAAGTTTTAGAAGTTGAAATTAGGTCTAGGCAACGGAATGGGTATCTTATTTATAGGGGAAGTAATTCTTCAGAAAAAACTTATCAAGATATTAATAAAGCCATAGAAAAGGAAGTCGAAGAATATGAAGAAGATGCACAAAAAGAACAGGAGAAAATTGAAAAGACTATATGGAATAGTTTTATTAGGGCAGGAATAAATAGGCCTAGAAGTATTTCATTTTCTAGGGGGTTATTTTCTGGGATTGTTTATGATAGTAGTGACACTAGGGGAGCGGTGGGATTTACTTTTCTATCAGAATCCAAGAGGGCTTATGCTCTTAAAGTTGATAAAAATAATGTACAAAATTTATTTTTTTTCCCACCTACAGATAGAGTAGTGTCATTTTATGGGCAAGGTGAATGGTTTCACCCAAGAACAAAAATTGCAATTCCTTATGCTATAGCTAAAAATTTGGATTTAGCTATGTTTTCTATAGGGGGATTATCGTTTGATAATGCTTCTCATGGGGCAACGGCTCCATTGTATTTCATTGGCAAATTCAATCTTTTAGAAAATATCATTTTAGTAAATAGAGAGCAAAATGATTTTGAAAGAGATGTTTTAGATTATATAAGTCAACATTCTATTAATTTAAAACCCGAGTATGTTATTTCTATGGCAGATAAAGGCGTAAAAACTTCAACTACTCTTATGGCAACCAAATCCAAATCAACTCTGGCGCATAATTCGATAGGTTCTTTAAGGGCTATTTTTTCAAAAATTTATAGTTACTTGTGGTCTTAATTCCGTTTCTATTATAACACTTAAATATAGGCTGGATGATTATGAATGTTAATAAGATAAAGTTTATTTTTATTAGTGCATTAATTTTTTTTGTTGGTTTACTAATTTTTATTAAGTCTTATTCAGCCAGTCGCTTCAATATAGTAAGTATAGAATCTTTTAAAGAAGTTCAAAAAGCATTAAATAGCGCTGATGAAGGCACATTAGTCCTATTTGATATTGATGATACACTTATCGTTTCACCGAGCAAAAATTTTTGGAAATCAAATTTTCTTGCACATAAAAAAGAAATTGAAAAAATTGCAGATACTGCATTTAAGAGAACAGATAAAAATAAAAAATATCTTCTTAGTAAGCGTCTTGCTAAGGAGGTTCCTCTTATTATAGAAGCTATTGTGCCTGAGATGATTAAAACATTACAGGAGCGAAAAGTAGAAGTTCTTGCTTTGAGTAGATTTAGTACGGGTACTATGGGTGTTATACGAGATTTTCCCAAATGGCGCTATGATAAACTGAAAGAAGTTGGCATTAATTTTAGTGTAACCAAATTTCCTGACATTATTTTAAAAACATTATATCACGATGATAAGGGGTTTTATCCGGTTTTTTATAAAGGTATTTTGTTAACAAATCGTAGCACAAAGGGTGCGGTCTTAGGGGCATTTTTGGATTATATGCATTATAAACCTAAACGGATTATTTTTTTTGATGATGATAGAGAGCAAGTTAAATTGGTAGCATCTGAGATATATAAACGCAAAATTCTTTTTGAAGGATATGTTTATAATGGTTCAATGCATATGGCTAGCCATTTTGATGCAAATATTATTTCTATTCAGTATAATCATCTAGTGGACCATGAAGAATGGTTGACTGATGAAGAGGCGAAAGCTCTACTAGAAAGATAATAAAACCTGGATATTAAGACTTTAATTTATAAATAATGTTGGGTTGGCTTATATTTTTCCAATCAAAAGTTCGTAGTATGCCGGCTATCTCCAGCCAACTTTGGTAAGGTTTTGTATGTTCTCTAAAGATTTTTAAATCACATTATTTTGTTAAAATTTTTAACAAAATCGATGAATAATTTAGTTCTATTTATCTTGATAAAATAAGCAATTTTCTAAAAAAATCTATGCTTTTGGTTGTTTTTTACTTAAAAGGCCTTTTGACGGGGCTTTCTAACTAATATAACATGAAATTATAGGGAATTTTATAATAAATTGGAGGGTTATTATGAAGATATCAAAAATACAAAAAATTCTTATTTTTACATGTCTCTTTGTAGTTCCTATGAATGCCTTTTTCGCTCGAAGATGCGCTTATTCTACTAATTTTTCCAACAGAAGAAGTTATTCCATGCATTATGGTAAATCTAGAGGTTATGTACAGAAGGCGCCTTATGCTGGCTTTGGTCAAGTTAGTCGTGTAAATGGATTAAGAAAAACAAAAATAGTCTCTGGATATTTTAAGCCTAGTAGTGGATATAAATATGTTAATCCCTACGCAAGAAGCAAATAGAATTATTAAACGATTATTTTTTATAAAAATGGGGGTATGTCGTGCAAATGTTAAAAAATTTGAAGAATCTATTTATTGGATTTATTATTCTCATTGGTATGTTTCTATTGTGTATAATGCATCTTGCTGTTCTTATTAGATTTGCAGATTTTTTTTTAACATGGTTAGGCTGGTTTCCGTGGATAGTTTTTGTTTTCAATTTATTAATCCTTCTTCCTCTTGGCTTTTTTGAAAAAACAAGAAACTATGCTGGCATAGGAATGATCATTTCATCAGTTTTTTTCTTTCTATTGATAAGCCTTGAAGGGATCTGTGTAACTTATGCTATTTGGGGTGCGCTAGGTGTTTACATAGGTCTTGCTTCTTTAGGTATAGGTATAATTCCTATTGCAGTTTTGGCACTACTTGTTAATGGAGCGTTCTGCGATTTATTGGCATTAATTATTTTCTTAGCATTTGCATACGGAACTAAATTAGGCGGATTTTATTTCGTTAATAAAAATAACTCCTAAAAAAGTTCTACTGCAACTTTACTTTTGTTACTTATAGCAATGTTGGGTTTGCCTATATTGTATCATTGTCTTCTGATGAATGTACCTAACCTGAACGGTAATATTATGACATTTTGGATTTTAGAGCATGTTTATGACTTGTTTTAATTTCAGTAGAGTCATCCTCAACAACGCTACCCAGAAATGTTTAAGTACTGAGTGAGTCCTAGTAAGAGGGGCTTAATTTTTGGAAAAAATATTGTAATTAGGTAGTTCTCTCATAAAGTCTTGAATTAGTTAGGTTTTTTTATAAGCTTTGCCAGTCAAAAGTTCGAAGCGTGCCGGCTATCTCCAGCCAGGTTTGGTAACAGCATTGCCCTCTAGGATGCGTGGAATTTTGATTTTTTAGATTTTTTTATTAAAATAAACTAAGACCAAGGTAATTAATCTAAGTTGTTTTGATTGATTACAAAGAGTTTTTTAAAAATTTTTGTGTTAGTTCATGCTTTTTAGAAAAAATTCTTTCCCTTGATTGGGCCTTTTAACGTTTGATTACGGTTATAAAACTTATAATATTTATAAAATTTATAATATAAGGAGTAGAAATGTCATTTGATAAAACTTTAAAAGAATTAGAAAAAGAGGCATCTTTACTTAAAAAGTCGTTAAATAGTTCTTCTGAATGTATTACATCTCTTGAAAAAATGTTAACATTGCAGGGTACAAATTTTTCACATGAATTTCTTTTGTATTCAAAAGATGGTAATCCTGAAAATCCCGTTCTTCCTGAAAATTCTTATATACCGAGTGATTATTGCCCAATAGTTTCTTTCGATAGAATTACGATGGTTTTATCATGGGAACCATGTGAGGTTAGTAAGCGTTGCCGTCTGTTTTTTATACATTACAAGTATGAGGAATTAGAAAAAAATGAAATTAATTATTAAATAGTCGGTTCAACCTCTTAAAGATACTCAGAATGTTTGTACAATGAGTTATAATATTAGAAAGGCTTCCTATGTATGTTTGGAGCCTAGTTTAGCTGGTTTAGAAACTTCCTTAGGCGTCTTTTTTGCAAAGTTAGAAAGCATTCCATATATAATATTATACTCGATAGTTCGGTGTACGGGCTATCTCAGCCAAATAAATTTCAGACATGTTCCTATAACAATAATCCGACTTTTCACCATCGTAATGCATAAAAGTCTTGACTTTTCGCCATTGCAATATGTTATAGTCGTAAAGTAAGGTCTAAAAATTTGAGGGGATAATGAACAGAATACAAAAGAAAATGATTCTTAAGGATCTAGAGAAGAAAATTGTACTTATTGTGGGCCCACGTCAAACAGGGAAAACGTGGTTAGCAAAAGAGATTGCTAGGGAATTTTCTAGAGGTGTTTATCTAAATTATGATCAAGTTTTGGATCGTGAAGTTATTAATGCGCAGTCCTGGTTGCCAACAACAGATCTTTTGATTCTTGATGAATTACATAAGATGGAAGGCTGGAAGAACTATCTTAAAGGGGTATATGATACAAAGCCAGAATCAATGCGCATATTGGTAACTGGTAGTGCGAGATTAGATATTTACAATCAGTTAGGCGATTCTTTAGCTGGAAGATATTTTCGCCATAGCTTATATCCACTTTCTTTGGCTGAACTTAAACAGCTGGGTGAACCTATTAATATGGAGATGTTAATAACACGCAGCGGGTTTCCTGAGCCTTATTTATCAAAAGATGATATTAATGCTGATAGGTGGCGACTACAATACATTAATAGTCTCTTAAGTACGGATATTTTTGAGATAGACAAAGTTTATAATGTAAAAGCTATGCAGCTTGTTTTTAATTTATTAAGAAATAAGGTTGGAACCCCTGTTTCTTATCAGTCTTTATCTGAAGACGTTGCAGTGTCACCAACAACTATAAAAAAATATATTCAAATATTAGAAGCTTTATTTATTATTTTTAGGGTGACTCCTTATTCAAAAAATATTGCACGAAGCCTATTAAAAGAACCAAAACTGTATTTTTTTGATACAGGTCTTGTTCAGGGCGATGATGGTGCAAAATTAGAGAATCTAGTTGCGGTTAGTTTACTTAAGGATGTTTGTGCCAAAATTGATTATCAAGCTAAGGAATATGCTTTACATTACTTGAGAACAAAAGATGGATTGGAAGTAGATTTTGCCTTAGTGTGCCAGAAAGAGGTTGAAAGTATTATCGAGGTAAAGTTATCTAATAGTGTGCTTAGCAGATCATTAATTCATTTTCATGAAAGATATAATTATCCAGCTATTCAGTTAGTTCAATTTTTACGTCATGAACAAAAGAAAATGGGAATCAGGATATTGGACGCTGAAAAATACCTATCAAATCTATTTTTATAAAGATTATCCAATCAAAAGTTCGAAGTGTGTCGGCTATCTCCAGCCAATTTGCCTTTAATATCTTACTAAATCCTTGTACAAAATTTTAATTGTTTATACGATTATATCGCCCTATTTGACAAAGTTACTACATTGTATCATGTTTTGGCTCTACATCGTAATAACGCATAAAGATTTATAGGAAAAACAATGCTTAAAAAATTGGTTAAATATGGAAACAGCAATGCATTGGTATTTGATCGTGCCATTTTAGAGCTACTTAATATAAGTGAAGGTTCTATATTAAAATTGAGAATCGAAGGTGATGTCCTTATCATAAAGGCTTCAGAAAAGGCAAAGCCAACAGATTCTATTGTGTTAGATGTTGAAAATATTCATAATAGAATAGAATCTATTACTGGTTCTGCTAGTCCAATGAAGGGGCTTATGGAAGGGCAAATGCGTCAATTTTGTCAAACCGTTGAAAAGAATCCAGATTCTATGAACATGCTTAAAGAATTTTTAGCTCTTCGCCTCAAATATGTTCCTGAGTTGGCTAAAATGGATAAAGAAATGAAAGAGGCAGCTATTGCATTAGGATATCCGTTTTATTCTAATGTTGTAGATGGAAAAATTAAGCAATAGCTGTTAAGGGATTAAAGAGTAGGTTTTGCCAATTAGGTAAAACCTACCGGTTTTTTTGGGATAATAATTTTAAAAAAGAATTGTATCCTTCGGATCATAGGCCCGTTTTAAGTGATTTAAATTTTTAGATATTATTAAGAAGTGTCCATAAGGTTAATGCATTATGTATTTTTGATAAGATTGAATTTTTTTAAACATATTAAATTGAAAGATTAATTAATGAATATTTTAAAACAAATGCTTTTTCTAATATTAGCAACATTTTCTTTAAGCACTTTATTTCCTGGTGGTAACAGATATAAACATGATAAAGCAGTTGTAAAAGGTTACCGATCATATAAAACTCCAGATAGACATCAACAAATGCAAGATTCCCGAAATCTAACTAGATATTTGAGAAAAACAAGTATTGGACAACCAAAGGCCATAGACGGTCAATCTTTTGAAATAGCAAAAGGTTTAGTTCGGAAATTTATTAGGAGATCTTTTGGAAAAAACCCCAGTTTTAGATTATCAAAAAAAGCTTTTTTAGGGACACTTTTCTTATCGATGCTAATTACTGCTCCAATGGCAGCATCCGCAACAGAGGCGCCTGTAGGTTCTACATGTACTTTTCCTGATGACGAAGAATTAGGAGACTATTTTCTTGCAAATGGATTATTGCCTTGGGCATTAGTATATCAATTAGCAGAGTCTACAATGACTGTAGAAGAAGTAGATGAAGCTTTACTTGAATGGGATAGATATATAGATGATACTTCCGAAAGCCTTGATGAGATGGTAGAAAGATCTTTCGGCATGGAGGACGCGAAGAGATACTTTAAAGAAACATACTGTATTACTAATTAAAAATTTTAAGTAGGTAAATTCTTTGAGCCCATTAGATTTTAATTAATAATATCTTTTTCTTGAGCTCTCCCGGATTCACCGTGATGTATTTCTATTGCACTAAAAATATGTAAACGGCCATAGATTCTGTCACCTTTTATTCCTGTTCCTAAGCCTATTCCAGATACGATGATATTTTTAGGAACCAAAAGGTTGTCGACAGTGGAGCCATCAGTTTTTTCTTGGTTTACTATTACGTATTTAGGATCTTTAGCCATATCCACGATTGTCAGTTTTTTAGTTGTAGATAAGTCTATGGTTCTAGAAATTGATATGGCAGGATTTTGCCCTTCTTCTTTAACGTTTTCAATAGTTGTTTTTCCTGCAAAATTTATTTTTTTAACCTTTTTTCCCTCACCATTTTGTAAAAGAGTTGCTACGAAGACCTTTTGATCATCTTCTAATTCTGTATGGTAAGGATCAGGAAGGATGCTTGTTTCTCCACCGCCACCCATATTTATTGTTATTAATGCTACAAGAAAAAGAGCAGAATATTTTAAAGTGAGATTTTTATTCATATTTTATCCTTTATTTTTAACTTTTCACGAAAGATAACATATCTAAATTTCTCCAGACAATACTTCTATAACTTCCTCATCTTCTGTTTGTGGAAAGGTTCCATAGAAACTCCCTACAGCATCAAAACAGCTTGGTATTTCTAAGCAAATAAATTCGTCAATTTCTTTTTCGATTTTTTTAAAAATATCTGGTGGGGCAACAGGAACAGCGACAATTATTTTTTGAGGTTGTTTGGATTTAATAGATTTTATAGCTACCAGTATTGATGAACCTGTTGCTATTCCATCATCAACTAAAATTATGATTTTGTCTTTTAATTGTAACGGTGAACGATTTTTTCTGTATAAATTTAATCTACGTTGAGCTTCTTTTTTTTCTATTTCAACTTGTTGATCTAAATATTCTTTTTTTACTCCTAGGGACTGAAAAAGTTCATTATCTAGTATTAGTTCACCATCTTGAGTGATTGCTCCTATTGCTAGTTCTGGTCTAAATGGTGCACCAATTTTTCTAACAACAATAATATCTAGCTTGGCATTTAAATTTTTTGCCACTTCATATGCGACAATAACACCACCACGAGGTAGTCCTATCACTAAAACATCCTTGTTGTTTTTATAGTTGTTAAGTTTTCGGACGAGTTTTATTCCGGCATCTTTTCTATTTTTAAATAACATAGTTTCCTCAAGTATAAGGCATGTTGACTTAGATTTATCGCATGTTTTATTCTGTATTCAAGTATTTTGAAAAGAAAAGTAGGATTTGGAAATGAAAGACATACTATTAACTATTTTAAGAAACAAAGATACTGCACGTGCTGAATTTAGAACAGCTGCTTATAAACTAGGGTCTATTTTAGCCGCAGAAACATCGCAATTTTTACAAAAAGATTCTTTTTCTCTCAAAACTCCTGTGGACACAGCCAATGGAGTTAAATTAAAAAATGATTGTATCTTGGTTCCAATTTTACGCTCCGGAATTTTGTTGATGGAACCTTTTATGAATTATTATCAGGGGGCAGGTGTGGGCTTTGTTGGTCTTAGGCGTGATGAAGAAACTGCAGACCCAAAGCTTTATTACTCTAATATTCCTAAGGTTGGATCAGAAGATAACGTACTTGTTTTAGATCCTATGATAGCTACAGGGGGAAGTGGAGAGGCTGCTCTAAAAATTTTACTGGATACAGGAATCAAAGAGGAAAAAATTGTTTTTGTTGCCGTAATTGCGGCACAAGAAGGTGTAGATAGGATACAAAAAGCGTTTCCTAAGATTAAAATATATGTGGCACAAATAGACCCGGAGCTTAATGATAAAAAATTCATAGTTCCGGGTCTTGGTGATTTTGGTGATCGATATTTTGGTACAGAATAATTATTTTCTAAAAAATAAATTGGCAAACACTGTTAGGAGAAGACTTATTAAAATCATTGTTGTAATAGGAAGATAAAAAGTAAAATTTTCTCTTCTAATTACTATATCTCCAGGAAGTGGTGCAAAATCAAATCGTGGAATAAACCGTACTATTACTCCTATTAAGATTAATGCTAATCCTAATCTAATTAGTGTTTTACTAATTTCGTACATCATAATCTAAAAACCTTTATTATTTAAAAAATTCCAGCATCCATTCTTTCTTTTATAGCTTCTTTTAACATTTTTACATGCAGACTTTCATTTTCTAAGATTTGTTTTAAGCTTTCCAAGCTTTTGCAGTTAGCGTCTTCTGCGTCTTTACAGTAAAACTTTTCTAGTCTCCAAACATTATCCATTTTTGATTTAAGTAGTTTTACTAAATCGTAATTTATATTTTCGGTGGACATAGCTACTCCTTTTTAGAATCAGATATAGCAAGAGTGTTGTGTGGGTTAAAAGTATTTAGATAAATTTTATATAGTTGTTTGTGAAGCGACTATAATTTTTCGTAAATTTCTTTTCTATGTTTTATTGCTACAATAAGAATTACATTTGAATTAGCGTTAATACGATATACGACTCTATAGTTACTAACACGTAAACGCCTATGTCCCTTTAAGCTGTAGCGCAAGGGTTTACCGAATCCAATAGGATCAAGCATTAGTTGTTTCTCTATTGCCCTTTTAATCATCAATTTTATTTTTTTATTTAGCTTAGAAATGTCCTCATCAATAACAGAGGTTAGGTATTCAACTTTATACGGCTTATTTCCAGACATCTTTATGCTTTATTTTTTTTCCTTTTCCCGAATCACGAGTTTTTGCAATTGAAGATAAAACCATATCTTCTCTTCTCTCTAATGCTTCTAGAATTAGTTCTTTAGCTAAACTAGATAAAGACTTTTGTTCTTGCTTTGCTAAAGAACTAAGCATAGCAGCCGTTGCTTCTTCAAAAGTAATGTTAACTCTAGGATTTTTGGTAGGCATAATAACCCCATCTCGACCAGCGATTAATAATTATCAATTTCATGTTTAAGTGTAACACTTTTGACGCACCGCGTCAAGTAGCTTCATTTTTTAATAATTCCTTTGTTGCTCCACACATTGAATTTGCAGATTTCTTCAAATCCAAATCTTTTATAAATATTCAGACCTGATGGTGATGCTTCTAAGACCCCAACTTTATATCCACGCTCTTTGGCTTCAGCTAATACTTTATAGAACATAGCAGAGCCATAACCCTTATTTCTTTTTTCAGGGTGTGTTGTAATATCATAAATACCGGCAACATCTGTCAATAGGAGAAAAGCTGTAGCTATTGGTTGATCATTTTCATATCCAATATATGAAACAGAGTTGGAAAAATCTTTCTTATTAAGGAGTCCAACTTGTTTGTAAAATTTTTTAACATTTATATTGTCTGGTGAGTCAAAGCAAGTAGATGCTGCTTCTCCAAAATCTATAAAGTCTTGAGGGGTTTTACAGATTTTAATTTTTAGAGTTTTCGGCATTGGATAACTATCTGGTATTTTCGATAGATCACAAAACATTCCAACATCCGTCTCATCGTGTACTAGTCCCGCAGATTTTAAAACTTCATCAGTATCATTTTTTTGTGAATTTGGTCCTATCCACCAGGCCATTGGGGAATTAATTTTTTGATAATAGTCTACTACTTGTTGAGCTAATTCTTTTGTGATCGTTCCGTCGCAGATAGCATTAAAGGTATTTGATGAAAGTTTTGAATCTATCAAGGACATATTATCGATTGTTGTTACTTGCATGGATTTAATTTTAGATGGAAAGTATAGGAGTTTTTCTTTCAAGTTATTTTCTATTTTTATATTTATATCTAAGCTTTTATCTAATTCTTCTGAGAGAACTTTAAAAAAATCCATTATCATAATCTTTATTTCTTCTAAAGGAGGTTTTTTTTTCCAGCCCTTTTTTTTATTACGGTTGAAAACTGTTATTGACGGTCCATAACGACACTCCATTAAATTTGGGGGGGGGGCCTAATTCGTCTAAAAATTGCATATATTCCGAGTTATCATTAATTGAAGACAATTTAGGATATTTTTCGACTGATGTCTTTAATAAAGCCCTAAGATTATGAGTATGATCTGGTTCTTTGGATGTTTTCAAAATAATTAAGGCTTTTAATATAATTTCAATTGCGAGATGATATAGAAGTATGAATGATGAAGCTGCAGGCCATAAAAGGTTAAACCGATGATGCCTTTTTGTTCTAATACGAAAATAATTGCTATTAAATAAGGTCATAGCATCTTTATAATATTGTTTGGATTTAACGGAAAGTAGCCTTGCTCTGGTTTGTGAATCAGGATTTTCAAAAGGAGTAATAACCAGATAAGTTTTAAGGCTGCGTTCGTTTGTTGGCATAGATTTTTTTAATTCCCTATATGCATTATATGGAGGAGAGAGAGGGATTCGAACCCTCGATTCCGGTCTCCCGGAATAACGGTTTTCAAGACCGCCGCATTCGACCACTCTGCCACCTCTCCGTATAGATTAGTATATCATAAAATTTAATGGTGGAGAGAGAGGGATTCGAACCCTCGATACAGATTTCTCCGTATACTCGCTTAGCAGGCGAGTGCTTTCAGCCACTCAGCCATCTCTCCAAAGAACCTTACTGGTGCGCCCAAGAGGACTCGAACCTCTAACCGCCAGATTCGTAGTCTGGTACTCTATCCAGTTGAGCTATGGGCGCTGAAGTGATTTTTAAGTATACTATAAACAAAAAATCACTCAACTTTAAACTAGGAGGTTCCATAATATTATGGCTTTAATAATAGAAGTGAAGGTAGAACCCTCATCGAGAAAGCAACGATTTGTTCTTGAGAAGTCAGGTGCAATTAAGTGCTTTATTAAAAGTCCAGCAGAGGGTGGACGAGCTAATGATGAACTTTTAAGACTTATTTCTAAGCTTTTAGGTATAGATCGTAAACAAGTTTCAATCTTGATGGGAGCAATTTCGCGTAAAAAACGAGTCAAAATAGATGCTGATATTTCCTATAATGAGGTTCTTTCCAAGTTTGGATTGGAAAAACAAATGAGCATTTAATGCAGCAACAAAAAAAGTTTTACTGGAAAGGCATTGACCAGCAAGGAAAAACTTTTAATGGTTATTTAACATTGAACTCAGAAGCAGAGCTAAAACAGCATTTACTTAAAAGCGGTATAGCGCTATTAAGGTTCGAAGAACAAAAAATAAAAAATTATAAATTTTTCAAAAATAAGGTTTTGCCTTCAGAACTAATATATTTTTTTTTCTAGCTTATCGGTTTTTCTTAGTAGCGGCGTTTCTTTAATAAATTCTTTAGAACTAGTTAACGCCAAATTTTTTTCTAAAAAGTTACATGTTGCTATTAAAGACATGATTCAAAACCTTAAAACAGGTTTATCATTTCAGAATAGTCTTAATAAACATAAAAATATTTTTTCACCAATAATGGTTCAAACAGTAAGAATAGGAGAAGCTTCTGGCGATTTGGAAACAGTGTTTTTTCGTTTGGCGAATTACTTATCCTGGAAAGAATCATTTAAAAAGAAACTTAAACAGTCTCTTCTATTACCGTTTTTGACCTTAGGGATAGGATTGGTTTTGATGTCAGTTATTTTTGTCTTTGTTATTCCTCAATTTGAAATTATTTTAAAATCTTTAGATAAACCTTTACCAAAGTTAACGTTACTTACATTTGCAATAGCCAATAATTTTATGCCCGCAGTAATAATAATCAGTTTGCTAACATTTTTTAGTTTTGTAATTTTTCGTTTTTATGTTGATAGTAAATATAAGATTCAACTAGATAAATTTCTTTTTAATCTGCCGGTGGTTGGTCAATTATTACACAAATTAGACCTTGTTAGATTCGTCTACGCCTTATCTTTACAACTCCGCTGTGGAGTACCCCTGATCGAATCAATCAATAATTCTAAACAGAACGTAAGAAGTTTATTTTTTAAAAATAAATTTTTAGATTTAATAAAACTTGTTCAAAGAGGCAATTCTTTAGAAGAGGCATTAAGCTTAATTGGAAGCACATACTTTCCTAAAGAACTAATCGCTATTATCGCAGTAGGGGAGCGGTCGGGTAAATTGATAGAAATGCTAGATAGGGCAGTTTTTATATTTGAGGAAGAATTAAATCGTGTTTTTGAAACTCTTACAATCATTGTGCAACCATGCTTGATTGTTTTGGTTGGACTTATTATAGGAGTTTTAATGATAGCAGTTTATATGCCCATATTCGCTATAGGGACAGGGCTTTAAACCTTGATTTTCAAAGGGCTTGTGGTACTATTAATCTTAGTATCAGCCGAAGTGGCGGAACTGGTAGACGCACGGGACTCAAAATCCCGCGGTGGAAACACTGTGTCGGTTCGACTCCGACCTTCGGCACCAGAATTAGGAGATTTTATGAATTCTCAAGATTGCATTTTCTGCAAAATTATTAATAAAGAAATTTCAGCCAAGATTATAAAAGAAAACAATACTGTTATCGTTATAGAAGATATTTTTCCTAAAGCACCAGTTCACTATCTTGTTATTCCCAAAAAACATATTGTTAATCTAAGTACGATTACTTCTTTAGACAAGGAGCTTGTTTGGCACATGATCGAGATTATTAAGGAATTAGCAAATGATCTGCCTGATCCCAAAGCTTTTAATACCTTGTCGAATAATGGTAAAGAAGCTGGTCAAAGTGTTTTTCATATGCATTGGCATTTTATTTCAGGACGCAATATTGTTGAGGGAGAATTTTGAAAATTTTAAAAAATATTCTTTTTTTTATATTTTTACTAATAATAATTTGCATTCTTACAGTTTCTTTTATTTCCCTTCGAAGGTTGATTTTCCGATCTGATCCGTTGGTCAAAGGCGAACCTGTTTCTGTTCATGCCGAACGCTTTAGAGAAAGATTGATTAAAGATTATAATGCCGAAGAAGTAAAATTTGATACAACTGATGATCTAAAATTATCCGGATTACTTATTCGTAAAAAAGAAGCTAGGGGAAATGTTCTGTTGTGCCATGGTTTTCAGCGAACAAAAGAATTTATGAAATTATTCATGAAGAATTTTGATAACTATAATATTTTTATGTTTGATTTTAGAGGACATGGTCAAAGTGATGGATATATTACTACCCTAGGACTTTCTGAAGCTTGTGATGTTATTTCTGCTGCCAAATTTTTTCGCAATACAGTTGATCTTCAAAAAAAATTACCTTTTGTTATTTTAGGTTTATCTATGGGAGGATCAGCATCTTTAAGGGCTGCTTTTTTAAGACCTGATCTTTGTGACGCTCTTATTTTAGATTCTTCATTCAAAGATCTTGATGGCGCAATAGATGCTGCGTTTACTTACCATTCAGGACTTCCAAATTTCCCCTTTGTTTTCTTTATTAGATTAATGGCTAAATATTTTTATGATTGCGATGTTTCAAAGATGAAGCCGATCAAGCTGATAGAGAATGTAAAAACTCCAATACTATTTATACATTCTTCTACGGATACGATTGTACCAACAGAACACTCGCTCGAATTGTATTCTAAATCCTTTATATCAGGTAATAAGGCAAAGATTTGGATTGCGCCTCCAGTTTTTCATGGAACAGTGGAAAGACATTATCCAAATGAATACAAAAAAAAGGTACAAAGTTTTTTAAATAAGATTTTGTAAAAGATTAATTTTCTGGTGGAGTTAAATCAAAACTTTCTTTTTTAAACATATTTCCTATTCCATGAAATAGCGATCCAATACCATCTTTAGATAGCTTGTCATGAGAATATGCGTAATAGCTGGTCAATGCCAAAGTTGTTAGGATTAATGTTGGTTTAGTTTTTTGCCAAAAAGTTTTGGATTGTTTTAGTGGTTTAAATGCACTTTCATCTGGAAGTTCGTCAGCCGTACTTTGAAGTCGCTCAAACAAATGTTCTAAAAGTAGTTGTTGATCATTTAATATTGGTAGCAAATTATTTATATCTTTGCTTTCTATAAATAGTTCCGACATTAACTTGTAAAATTCTTTTAATTTTAAATGATTCCAAACGTGCTCTATAGATGTAATACAAGCTATTTTTTGTTGGCTTGCAGTTGAATTCCATATAGCTTCAAATTCATTACGATAAATGGTTTTATCATCTTTTCCGTAAAAAAATAAAACTGGAATTTTAATATGTTTTAGATAATTAGTTACATCAAGATCATCAAATTTTATTTTACAGGTCTTTTCTATTATGTGTTGTAATGATTTATTAAACCATGATTTTCCAAATATCCATTTTACAGAATTCGAAGCTCCACCTTTTTGTGGATTTACAATGAGCATAGGATCATTAATAATTTTTTCCTTAAAACCATTTAATGATTTCCATGTTCCATCAAGAATGAGTTTATCGAATAAAACTTCTCCTTGAGATTCTTTAACTCCTTGAGATTTTGCAAAAATAAGAGCGCCGTAGCAAATCCCATGTCCTACAATTTGTTTATAATATTTTCCAGATAAATTTCTAAGATGTTTTACTACTGCAAACACGTCTTTTTCTTCTTCGCCTCCTAGTCGTACAGCTGAATCAATCCCTAAAGTTTTTTTAATTGGATTTAAAGAGGGTCCTTTATTTCCATGCCCTCTAAAGTTCATTATTAAAACGTCAGAATCTATATGGGTATATGCTAGAGGGGCCATTTTTTCTTTTTCATTTGTAAATCCTGGCCCAATTACGACAACACGATCATTATTTTTTCTTTTTCTGTCAAAGAACATGCAAAATAGTTCTATATTATCTTCAGTTTTGATAATTATTTCTCTAGCGCCTTGTTTAAGGAGATTTTGATGTGTAAGAGGTGTATTGCAAATATCTGTTGTATCAAAAAATTTTGAACCATTTAGCGCGATATTTAGTTGCTCTGCTGTTTTTCTTATTTCTGATTTTAATTTATAAGATTGTGATTCATCATTAGCTAAAATAAAAGTTTCATGATCGTAACGGTCTTTTGCGAGATTGTTAGTTGTTGTTTCTGAATTTTCAAGTTTTACTATTTCACTAGCTTCTTCAATTACTTCTAATAATTCTTTTAAATTTTCATCGGGAAAAAGAGGGATAGGCTCTTGTATTTCTTCTGGTACTATATTTTCTGACATAAATATATTAGGAGAGAAAAAAAGAAGAGAGGTAAGGATTATTAATTTTTTCATAGCGAATTCCTTTTGCTAAAGTAGAATCGAGTCTTTTAATTTTAGCCTAAATAGGGATTTCTGCAAAAACCTGACCTAAATTTAGTCTAAACTATTAAATTTTTGTATTCATATTTAAATGATCTAAATATAAAAAATGCCTTAATTTAGGGGCGTTTTCTTTTAAAAAATCTTTGTGATAATATTTGAGAATATTTTTAATGCAAATTATCTGTTAAGGGAGAATAGTTGTGAATTTATTTGTCGGGATAGTAGGTACTTTTTTTGCTCTTTTTTCATCAATTATTCTCGCATACGTATCAATGGTTACTGGTATTGGTCCATGGATTGCTCCTACTTTAGTTTTATTTACCAGCGTTCTTTTAAAACTTAGAAGAAAAAGAAAACCGCAGCACATTGAAAATCAAGAGATGGCATTGACTCAAACTGTTGGATCGGTCGGGGCATTAGTTGCTGTTGCTATAGGTTTTACTTTGCCAACTTTATATTTTTTAGATCCAGAAATTTTTAACTCGTGGATAGCTTCCCCATTTTATTTTTGTTCTATTATTGCGGGATCGATACTTTCTGCTGGTGCATTGGGAATGTATTTGGCACGTTTATTCGGTGAAAAACTTGTTTATAGAGAAAAATTAAAATTTCCAGTCAGTCTTTTAATACATAGAATGATAACTTCCCAGTCAGAAGGCTGGCAAATTAAACACATGCTAACCGGTCTTTCTTCAACTGGCTTATTTTGTTTTATAAGAGACGGTTTTTATCACTTGAAAGGATTGTTTCCAAAAGTTGCTTATCTTTTACCAAGTATTTTTGGTAAAGAACTAGCATTTGCATTTTATCAGGGGCCGACGCTTTGGGCTGTTGGATTTATTGCTGGAGCTGTTATCTCTGTTCCCTTAGCTGTGGGAATGCTTTCCAAGTATTTGATTTTATATCCAATCAATCACCATGCTGTGTATTTACCATTCAAGCTTTTTGATCCACAGGATTCAGGCGCATTCAATTTGGCTTTTTGTAGTGGTTTAGTTCTGGTTGGAACTTTTTCAGAGATGCGCAAATATCCAAAAATTCTTTTTAATACAGTTAAAGATTATGTTGATATAAAAACAATTAAAAATTCTATTCTAAAATTGTTTTTAGGTAACAATATGCCAGGTATTTTACCAACTCCAATGCCTTCAGCCGAAATTCCCAAAAGTAAGTTTTTTAGAAAATTGCAGACAAGGGCACGTGATATTTTAGATTTCTGTATTGTTTTTTTTGGTGTCGTTGCGTTTTTATCGTATTTAAAATTTTCATTTGCTTCTCAATTATTCATAATTGTCTTTACTCTTGTAGCTGCATATCAACTTTGTTTGTTGGGTGCTTCGGTTGGACTAATCCCCTTTGGGCGATTTGCTACATTTGTGATGATTCCAGCAATGCTTATTTTTAAGTTGGATTATATTCAAATCACAATTTTATGTGTCTTTGTTAATATTTGCAGCGCTGTTGCTTCCGATCTTTTATTTGATTATAAAGTTGGCGAACTGTGCGATATCAAGTTTAAAAGGATTAGAAAGTATCAGTGGCTAGGATTAATTGTTTCTGCCCTAGGAATGGGATTTTTACTTTGGCTTATATTTACCAACTTTCAAGTAGGCTCTCCGGAATTATTTGCTTACCGTGGTAAAACAAGGGCTTTGCTCGTGCAGTCCACCAACTTTAATTATTGGGTTTTATTATTAGGTGGGTTATATGGACTAATTGTTAAAAAGTTCAGAGTAAATCCAGCTTTAGTATTAAGTGGAATTTTGATGCCTAACAGTATTTCTATAGGATTAATTGCCGGCGGCATACTCTCGAAATTTTTTAAAAAACCAGACAATTATTTACCCTTCTGGTCAGGTGTTTTTGCCAGTGAATCTATCTGGATGTTAATAAATATGCTTATGAAGTTAGTTGGTGCATAATGCCTAATAATCACCTTTTTTTGTTAAAAAGGGGTTTTTCTGGCAGAATTTTTTATATATTATTTTTATAAAAATATTGACAAATTGAAAATATGTGTTAGGTTGAATAGTACGATAAGGGTTCAACTAGAAACTTCGTTAGAAAGGGCTTCATGAAAAAGCAATTTAAAGCTGCTACTAAATCTTCATTATTAGATTTTATAAAAGATTCTGATTTTGTTAATGATGACAAAGTTTCTTCATCACTTAAAAGTTTGTCTGAGTATCGACTTGAATATATAAAAATGCTTGCTCAGAGAGTACAAGATACTTTGCTTGAGGGTTTTGATAAAAGTTGTGGTGATCAAAACGAAATTGAAAATTTAAAAAATAAGTTTGATCGAAATATAAAAAAGCTTAACTATGGCAATTTAGAGCAAATGAAAGAATCGTTATCGGGGACCGTTTTGGGTTTGATGATTATTTTAGGTTTGTCTCAGAAAGTTCATGGTTCTGACTATTGGCCGGCAGAACGTGGTTGGAAAGATTACGAAGTATGGCTTAAATCTATGAATAAAAATATTTATGCTTTCGATGAAGAGATAAAAAAATTACTAAATGCGAAAGCACAAGCTTAATAAAAACTTCTACTCTCCTCCTTTAAAGCGCCTTTAAAAAGGCGCTTTTTTTATTTTAACGCTATGTTATCCTGTTAATACTTTTTAAATTACGCTTTTAACTAGGGATTTTAATTATGAAAAAGATATTAGCAATTTTAGTTACAGCATCTTTTTTGGGAACAAATTTATATTGTTCATCTGAGGAGAATCGGGGGATAGATTTAAACCCGGTCCTTGTAGGAGTCGGTATAGTTGGGGCTGCTGCTATAGTAGGAAAAGTAGTACATATGCATAAGAATACATATGTTGGATGTGTTGATATGAAGGGTTTTATTGGGGATTGTTCAGAGTATACTAAGCTTTTGGAATCCTATGTGAAAAATGATTATATTAAAGCAATATTGTTTCGCTTTGATTCACCAGGCGGAATACCTGCTGGTGCAGAAATGCTTGCTAAGGAAATTAGATTAGCCAACAAAAAGAAGCCAGTAATAGCTCTAGTTAATAGTCTTTGTGCTTCTGCTGCTTATCACATTGCTTCTGCATGTGATTATATTGTTGCCCCAAGAACTTCTACTGTTGGAAGTATCGGAGTTTTTATGCAATATGGTCAATTTAAGGAAACTCCAACTTTCTATCAACTTAATGGTGCTGGTTTAGTTAAGGGAAAAACTGATGTTGAAAAAGTTCAGGCTGGAAAGTATAAAACTATTGGTGATCCTTTTAAAGAGGTAACAGCTGAAGAACGCAAATATCTTCAAAATCACGTAAATGATGTTTATGAAACGTTTTGTCAGGATATTGTTGAAGGTCGTTCTAATTTGGATTTGAAAAATGTTAAGGAATGGGCGGATGGCCAAATTTTTTCAGGCAAGCAAGCTAAGGAAATAGGTTTGGTTGATGAGAATGGAAATCTTTCTGATGCAAAAGCAGCAATTGTAGAAATTCTTAAAAAACGCGAGATGCCACATAAAGGCGAAGTTGTTTTAATGGATCCTGCTCAAGGGACAATTTTACAAACAATATTTGGTACTCAAGAGAGCTTTGCGGAATCATTTTCTAATTTGGTTATAAAAGTGAAAGATAAAATTAATGCCAAAAGCTCACAAAACTCAATAATTATACAATAAGAATTTAGGGCCTCATTCGAGGCCCTTTTTAACTTTCTGCAGATTCTTTTACTTCTTCACTATAGTTACATTCTTTGTTGTTGCACTTATAAGTAACTTTTCCATCTTTGTCTTTTGTGATTAATAAGTAGGGTGTTTTGCATTTTGGACAAGGTTTTTCTATAACTTCGCCAAAAATAGCAAACTTACATTTAGGATAGTTACTGCAACCCCAAAAAGTTCCTCTAGCAGATTTTCTTTTAACAATTTCTCCACCACACTCGGGGCATTTTGTTTTTAATTTTTCTTGATGGATATATTTGCATTCTGGATATCCAGGACAAGCTAAGAACGGACCAAAGCGACCCATTTTTTGAATAAGTTTTTTACCACAATTAGGACACTTTATGTCAGAAACCATTGGTTTTTCTGGCTTAAGTATCTCGAGACTTCCATCTTCTTTTTCTTTAAAGTTGGCTGTAAATTCGCATATTGGGAATTCTGTACAACCTAAAAATCTTCCAGCTTTTCCAAAACGTATTGCTAGCGGCTTACCGCACTTAGGGCATTTTAATTTTGTTAGTACAGGTTCTCTACCTGTTTCTGCTCCAGCAAAAGTTTTTAAATCTTTTTTAAATTTTTTATAAAACTTTACAAGAACATCATCCCGTTTTACATCACCACTTGCGATTTTATCCAAATCTTCTTCCATTTTTGCGGTAAATTTCACATTGATTATGTCGGAGAGATTAGCTGTTAACATTTTGTTAACAGTCATCCCAAGTTCTGTTGGCATAAACTTTTTTTTATCAACTGTTGTATAGTCACGTTTTTGAATTGTAGATAAAATCGTTTGATAGGTACTTGGACGCCCAACATCCTGTTTTTCTAGCTCTTTTACAAGAGAACCTTCTGTATAGCGAGGGGGTGGTTGAGTAAAATGTTGTTTTGGATCTACAACCTTTAGATTTAGGATCGTAGATTTTGTTATTTCTTTTGGAATTATAACTGTTTTTTTGTCATCTTCATCTTCTACCAAATAAACTTTGAGAAAACCGTCAAATATTAGAGTAGATCCAGTGATGCGGAATAAATATTTTCCACCTTCAATATTGACTTGACGTTGTTGATATTCCGCTGGGGTCATTTGTGAGGCAACAAAACGCTTCCAAATAAGGCCATAAAGTTTTGCGGCATCTTTAGGTAGATAACGATTAGCTATCTCTGGAGTTACATTAACATTAATTGGTCTGATTGCTTCGTGAGCATCCTGACTTTTAGATTTTTCATAAACATTGGCAGTTTTAGATAAATATTTATTGCCAAAGTTTTCTTTAATAAATCCTCTACCATCATTTAAGGCGGTTTCTGAAAGCCTTAACGAATCCGTACGCATGTAGGTAATTAAAGCTTCTGGATGAGATTCTGAAAGAGGCAAACCTTCATAAAGTTTTTGTGCTATGTCCATTGTTTTTTTAACAGAGAAATGAAGCTGGTTGAAGGATGCTTGTTGTAAAGAACTGGTCATAAAGGGAGCGACTGGTTTCTTTATTCTCTTTTTTACTTGAATATCTGTAACTGAATAATTTTGTTTTTTTAGATCAGCAACAGTTTTTTCGGATTGTTCTTTATTGGTTAATTTAAAAGCTTTGTTATTTATTTTTACAAGCTCTGCGATTAAGCTTGCCTTGTTTTTATTAAATGTTCCGTGAATGGACCAGTATTCTTCAGGCTTAAAATTTAAAATTTCTTCTTCACGATTACATATTACAAGAAGAGCTACTGATTGTACTCTACCAGCAGATAGTCCCTTTTGTAGTTTTCTCCAAAGTATAGGAGACACTTCGTAACCTACCCATCTATCAAGTACACGACGTGCTTGTTGGGCGTTAACTTTAAGTACATCTACTTTGCCTTTGTTTTCTATAGCTTTTGTTACAGCAGGCTTTGTAATTTCGTTGAAGGTTATACGGTAGATTTTGGATTTATCTACTACTTTTTCAACTTCTTGCTTAACATGCCAAGAAATTATTTCTCCTTCACGATCAGGATCAGATGCTAAAAAGACATCGCCAGTTTGTTTTGCTGCAGAGACTATTTCTTTAATAGTTTTGGCTTTATCCTTGAGAGGAGTGTAGTCCAGTTTGATTTTGCCGGTCTTTTCATTAAATTCTACGCCAAGCTTTTTGGGGGGTAAATCTTTTATATGTCCAAAGGTGGATAAAATCTTATAATCCTTTCCTAAAAACTTAGAAAGGGTTTTGATTTTTGCGGGTGACTCTACAATAAGAAGATGTTTATCAGTCTTAGGCATGATTTTATAAACTCAACTTTTTATTTAATTAAATATAATCTTATTTGTCAGACTTATTTATTAAGGATAAGCGTAATTTTTCTGGTGTGTCAAATTTTGTGATATCTTATTGGTCTATTGTTTGCTAGAAGAATCATATTTTAATAATGAAATATATGATTAAGTAATTATATACTAGGATTTTTGATTTTTCAGAAAAATAGGCATAGAATACTCGAATATATCCCCTCGAGAGAGGAAGCACCGTTTTTCAATTTTTAAAAAATGGCTACAATTAGGGGCATAATTATCAACATTAATGGAAAAGCAGGAGATCTATATGTTTGAGGGTATTGGCTCTACATGGAGGGAATCTTTAGCTCAATTTAAGTGGGCTGATCTAAAAATATTATTTTTACTATCTTTTAAAGCTAGTTTTTCTGCTATAAAAAGTTTATTAGTCAGTTTTTGGTGGCTTTTATTTATTGTTATTCCTTCAATAACAACCTTATGTTTATATCTATTTAAGATAGATATAAACCTTTTAATTTCTCAACAGTCTTTATTAACAAAACCAAGATCCTTTTTATTTTTTATTTTTGTTTCTTATATCATTTTTGGTCTTTTGCATTTTTTATCGTTATTGGCATTAAGACCATCTTTAGAGCGGAAAGATATTTATTATTTTCTAGGCAGCTTTAGGTATTTTTTAGGCTTTTTTCTTATTTCTATTTTATTTGTAGTTTTATTCAAGTGGGCAACATTTTTTTTGATTCCCATGCTTTTATTCTATTTGGATTCAGAGGGAAGATTTAAGGATATTTTTGTTTCTGTTAAGAAGGGAGCAAAACTTGTTCTTTATTTTTTACCATTTTTTTTAATAATCAACATTTTACTTTTTCTTGTGGCGGGTATTGCAGGCTTAAGTTTCGGGCTTATTTTCGGAACTATGATTTTTCTATTTGGCCTAAAAAGCTGGCAAGTAATAGGGTTTTTAATATTTATTCTCCCGTCATTTTTTCTGATAGTTAGTACAATAATGAGTAGCTATTTAGTTAACTATTATTCAAAAGTTAAGCACTCGCATTACAAATTATTTTCTTAAAAGTAATAGTGAAAAATATATTAAAATCTTTTTTAACTTGGATCATTTGGCTTTTATCTGGGTTAATAGTTTCTATATTGGGTCTTTTGATTTCTTTTATGTCTGGCAAAAAGCGCTATACAAATAAATTTTACTTTAAAATTATCAGTGTCTGGCAGAATCTTTTATTAAAGTCGACCTTTATTTCTATAACTGTAAACGGTAAAAATAATCTTCCTAAATATCCAAACAATCCAGCCATTTTTATAGCTAACCACTTGTCTGCGTTAGATATACCTGTTCTTGAAAGCTTAGTGGGGTCATATCCGCACATTTGGATTTCTAAAGTTAGTTATGGAAAAATTCCAATTTTTGGTTGGCTATTAAATAGAATGAATGTTCTTATTGATAAAAATTCTACAGAGCAGTCTTTTAAAGCATTTATAAAACTTTATAAAATTTCAAAAGATAAAGATCTTCATATTTTACTATTTCCAGAAGGACAAAGATCGGAAGATGGCAAACTTTTGCCATTAAAGGAAGGTTTTTTAATTTTATCTAAAAAACTAAATAGGCCGATAATTCCGATTGTTATTAAAGGTCTTGATAAAGTATTGCCCAAAAAGAGTTGCATTATCAATTCTAATGTTCCAGTTGATGTTTATATAGGAGAACCAGTTCTTTTTGATAATGATAAAACATTAGAGGAACAGCGGAATTTTGTCTCTGATTGGTATGAAAAGCACTTAGAATAAAGGTTTTACTGAAAAGTTATTTGCCTTCCAGTTTGTTTAGTTGATGATTTTTGCTACAATTACGCCTATAATTAGTAGCAAGGATATACATGTTTCTGCGTTTTGCTTATTACCAAATATTTTATTTTTTAGTGCCGATTTTTTTATTGGCTATTTTATATCGTTTAAAATTTTATAAAACACCAATATATAAATTTCCATTAACCTCTATTTTGAGCAAGTCAAAGTTTTCTAAAAGTTCATTTCATAAAAAAGTGTTGTTTGTTCTTCGTTCTTCTTTTTTATTTGGGCTTATATTTCTTATTGCTAGGCCGCAATGGGTAGATTCAAATTCTATACTCAATGTTGACGGAGTAGATATTGTTTTAGCTTTAGATGTTTCTGGAAGTATGGAGTTATTTGATGATTTACAGGACCGTCGTTCTCGAATAGAGGTAGCAAAATCAGAGGCCATTAAATTTATAGATAAAAGAACAAATGATCCTATAGGAATAGTTTTGTTTGGAGGAGATGTTATTTCTAGGTGTCCTTTGACTTTAGATAAACATATTTTAAAAAACATTGTTAATGAATTGCACATAGGCTTTTTAAATCCGAATGCTACGCTATTAGGAAAAGGATTAGCAACGGCGGTAAATCGGTTACGTAATTCTAGGGCAAAAAGCAAAATTGTTATTTTATTAACTGATGGAATTCCTTCTCCGGACAGCATTTCGTTTGAAGTTGCGATAGAATTGGCCAAAAAATTTGGAATAAAGGTTTATACAATAGGTGTCGGTGGAAAAGCTGGCGGTTATGGAATGGATCCGCTAGGGAGAGTTTTGCAGGCTGGTGCCTCTCTAGATATGAGAATTTTAGAAAAAATTGCGAATGAGACAGGGGGAAAGGCTTTTAGGGCTAATAATCCTGGTGAGATGAGAAATATTTATAATACTATCGATAAACTTGAAAAAACTAATTTAGAAACAAATATTTTTCATAATTATCATGAAGCTTATGAAAATTTCTTCTGGCTAATGCTTTTTATATTTGCCTTAGAAATTTTTTTAATATTATTTAAGTGGCGTGGGATCATATGATAGATGGCATTTATTTTGCTAATTTAGACAGGATTTTTCTATTTCCTGTCTTTTTATTCTTGGGAATCTTATTTATTAAGAATTTTTATCGTCTTAAGAAAACCTATTTTACTTTGGTTTCAGCGAAGCAAAGTTCTAAAGTCTTTCCTGGGTTTTCATTAAGAAACCAACGTCTAAAATTATTTTTAAAGCTTTTGTCTCTAGGGGTGCTTTTTATTGCTCTTCTTAGGCCTCAGTGGGGCAAAAAGGATCAACATATTGTTCAAGAAGGCCGGGATTTATTAATTGTTCTTGATGTATCTAGGAGCATGTTAGCAAAAGATTTTAAACCAAATCGTTTAGAGTTTGCAAAATCAAAAATTAGAAATCTTTTAGAAAAATTGTCTTTTGAGCGCGTGGGACTAATACTGTTTTCAGGCTCAGCATTTATTTCTTGTCCTCTTACGGCTGACTATTCTGCGTTCAAAATGTTTTTGAATCAAGTAGATGCAGAATCAATTTCTTCTGGGACAACAGCTTTCGACAAAGCTTTTTCTAGGGCGGTAGAAGTATTTTCAAAGCAAAAACAAAGAAAAAACAAATTAGTTTTATTTTTAACTGATGGAGAAGATTTTTCTAATAGTTTTGAAGTAGTAAAAACAAAATCATCTAGCTTGGGCATTAGTCTTTTTGCTTTGGGTATTGGTAGTGTTGGGGGAGCACCGGTTCCTATTTTGGACCAGCATGGAAAGCAAGTTGGCCATGAAAAAGATGAAAATAATAAGCCAATTTTGTCTAAATTAAACGAAAAATTATTGCAGGGTATTTGTAATAATCTTGGAGGAGCGTATTTTAAGGCGTCTTACGATGATTCAGATTTAATAATGCTTGTTAAAAATATAGAAAAATTTGAAAAAGAAAAATTTGAAGAAAGAACTTTTTCCAGATTTGAAGATAGATACCCATGGTTTTTGGCTGCAGCTTGGTTATTTCTATTGATTGAGTGGCTTTTATGATAAAACTTATTTTGTTTTTATTTTTATTGTCCTCTTCTTTATTTGGTTCACTAAGAGAGGCTAATGGTGCTTTTCGAAATAAAGATTATAAGAAGACCGAAGATTTGTTAAAAGCCTTACAAGTTGAGGTGCCTGATGATGCCATTATCAATTACGACTTAGGAGTTACACAATATAAGCAAAACAAGTTTGAAGAGGCAAAGCTAAATTTTGATAGAGCTTTAAATAGTTCTGATCCTAAATTAAAATCAAAAACGATTTTTAATAATGGCAACACTTTTTATAAAAATACATTATCTATGCTTGGAAAAAATTGGAAAAATCAAAAATTAGAAGATAAAGTGTTGGATGCTTCCATGAAAGAAGTAAAGGTTTCTATAGAAAAATATAAAGAAGTTTTAATGCTTGATCCTTCCGATAAGCCTGCTCAGGTTAATAAAAAGCATGCAGAAGAATTATTGAAAGAACTAGAAAAAAAACAACAGCAGCAGAATCAGCAAAACCAAGACGAAAAAAAGCAACAAGAAGGTCAGGATAAGAAAGATAAAAAGGAAAAAGAGGAAGAAAACAAGCAAGATAAGGATTGTGGCTGCAACAATAAGAAAGAATCAGAAAAGAACGAGAGCAAGCAGAACGAAGAAAAACAAAATGGTAATGAGAATAAAGACAAAAATGATCAACAAAAGAATGAGAATGATAAAGACGGAAAGCAAAAAAGGGATGAGGAAAAGTTAGATCAGAAAGAATGTGAAGAGCAAAAAGAAGAAAATAAAAATGGTGGGGATAAATCAAAAGAAAAAGAAGCCCTAGAGGAAGCGTCACAAAAAAGTGGGAAAGAGCAGCAGCCTTCTATGTCGGAAGCAAAGATGGATAATCGAGAGCTAAGAGCGATGGGTGCATTATTAGACAACTTACAAGCCGATGAACAAAAGATACAAAAAGCTTTAATAAAACAAGGTGTTGCAGGTAAGATGAATAATTATGTGCCAGGTCAGAAAAATTGGTGATGGGGGCTAAAGTGAAACGTTTATTATTTTTTTTCTTATTATTTTTTACATATTTAAATTGTGCTGAAGTTCGCTTGGAACTAAGCAACACAGAAATCAATATCGACGATACCTTTCAGGTTAAAGCAATTATATCTTCATCAAATCAATCAGCAGAAGATTTAAAGCTTTTGGGAATTAATAAGTTTGACATTGTGGGTAGAAGCTCTTCAAAAAAAGTTACTCTTATTAATGGTAATATATCCTCTGAGACCACTTATCTTTATAAGTTACAAGCTGATAAAGAAGGTGAGTATGAAATAGGTCCAGCTACTGTCAAAATTGACGGGAAACAAGTAGCTTCTAATAATTTGAAGATTAAAGTTTCGTCTTCGAATAAAAGTTCTTCCAAAAATGTTAGAAGCAGGCAGAATTTAAATAACAGTGTTTTTTTTAAACTGATTGCTGATAAAGATAAAGTTGTTGTAGGTGAATCTTTAACACTTATTGCGAAATTTTATTATAAGGGCAATATTGCTAATCTTTATCTTGCCCCCCCAGAAATACCTGGTTTTATGGTAAAAGAGGTTGCGAATATTAATAGAGGGGCAGAAGTTTTAAATGGGACTCCTTTTAATGTTATAGAAAAATCTTTTGTTTTAACGCCAATTAAAGTTGGCATGAAAACAATTGAGCCATTTAAGGCCCAATACAAAGAGCTTCTTTCTACAAGGAGAGGTTTTTTTGATGATATGTTTACAGATTTTTTTAGACCACAGTTTAGGGAATGTAAAATTGATTCAAATGCTTTAACAATTAATGTTGAGGATCTTCCTAAGTTAAATGAAAGAGTTGATGCAGTTGGCAATATTAAAAACTTTGCTATCAATGTTGATTCGAAAGAAGCTCAAGTGAATGAGCCAATAAAGCTTACTGTTGAAATAGAGGGCACTGGCAATTTGGAGCAAATTGCAACTCCTAAGTTAAACCTATCAGATTCCTTTAAGTGTTATGACTCTAATGTTGTAGCGGATATTGATAATGGAAAAAAGTTTTTTGAATATGTTTTGCAGGTGAATGAACCGGGTAAATGGGAGATCCCAGGACAAAAGCTTACATATTTTAATACTACGTCAAGAGAGATTCAAACTTTAACCAGTAAGCCTATAGATTTAGATATCAAGGGAGAAAAAGTTGTTGCATTTAACGAGCTTAAAACAACTGGAACTGGTTCAGTTGAAATTTCTAATCCTAAATTAAAAAATGATATTCGTTCAATTGAAGAGGACGGCCGTCTTTTTACAGAAAGAGATAATAGATTAAATTTTTGGGTGTTTTTATTTTTGATTTTGTTGCCTGCTGTTGTTTTTGCTAGCAGGAGTTTAGGTATGACGTACTCATTTTTAAGGCAAAAAATCTCTTCCTTGATTTGGCCTCATGAGGCTTTATTTGCGGCAAAAAATAGATTGAAAACATTGCAGACTGGTGGTGAGGTTAAAAAGTTATATTCATTTTGGTTAGCCTTTTTTGCCGATAAATTTTCAGTTTCTGAAAGTATTGTTAGTGAAGATTGGATTAGAGACCTTTTATTGAATCGAGATTGGCCATTTGAAAAAATTGAGGAATTTTTAGATTATTTTCACAGAATTGCGGGATTTTCCTTTTCTACTGTTGAAAAAGAAAAAGTTGATAAAGGCAGCCTATTTGTAGAAACTTTAAAATGGGTTAATCTAATAAACAAAAAAGAATTTAAAAAAGAAAAGTGATATTCATGAAAGTTTTATTTTTATTATTTTTGTTTTCTTCTTTAAATTTAACGGCAGTTAATTATCAAGAACGCTTTTTACAAGCTAATGAGTATTATAAAGAAGGCAAGGTTGAGGAAGCTTTTAATTTGTACAATAGCATTCCTAAAAAGAGTGGAATTATTAATTACAATCTAGGAAATTGTGCATATAAACAAAAAAAATATGGTTTAGCGTTAGCTTATTGGAAAAAGGCAGAAAAACATTGGGGTATTTGGAATAAGAGTGATTTGAGACATAATATTTCCACTGTGGAGCAAAAAGTTTTGCCTAGATCGTATACTGACAGACTTACAACTTTTCTTGCAAAATTTAAAAATGAAGTTTTTTCGTACCTTATTTCCGTACCGCTTTCAGTGTTGCAGATTCTATTTTTAGCATTATGGTTATTTTTATTTGTATATTTGAAATTTCTTTATAGAAATAAACATAAGATTTTAATTATTTTGTTATTTTTACTTATTGCTATTTTTGGTACACTTCTGGCTATAAGATATAGTTTAGAGTTTAGACGATATGGTGTTGTAGTTAAGCCCCAGGCTCAACTTTTGTCAGGTCCAGACAATCGTTTTTCTGTATTGGGAGAGCTTCCAGAAGTTTTAGAAGTTGTTATCAGTAAGGAATTGAACGGCTACTATAAAATTAAATTTGATGGTGGTATTGGTTGGATAAGTAAAGTAGAGGTAGAAGAAATTTAATATAATTAAAAAACTTTTTTGAATTGACTAGTACAGTAATAACATTCTTAGAGAGGAGAGGAATAATGCCTTCAAAAAATATAACCAAAGTTGTAGTTTTAGCATTATTGTTTGGTGCATCACTTGTGATAGTTGGTTGCACTAAAAAGGAAAAGGGTACAGCAGCAGGAGCCGTTTTAGGTGGAGCAGCTGGTGCAGGAATTGGAGCTGCTGCAGGTGGCGGAACTGGCGCTATAATTGGTGGAACAGCTGGTGCAGTTGGTGGCGGCATATTGGGTAATGTTTTAACAGATGATGACGAGGACGAAAAGTAAAATAATTTAACATCTGGGTAGGGTAGTGTCACAAATTACTTTTCGTATTAAACTGGCTACAGTTTTGTGGTTTCTGGTTGTTACGCATGCGGAAAATAACTCTGCGACGCGCCAAGGGATTTTTAGTGATCAAACTAGAGATTCCTCTATTCCCGGTGATATTGAGTTAGTTAGTCAAATAGCTGACGTAAGTGGTGGGAGGCTATATGCTTATCGCGATTTGCCTCCCATATCTTTTGAGCAGAAAATATCTAAGTCCACATCTAGGCGTACCAAACGATCTTCTAATAAATATCCATCTCACTTGCATAAATGCAAGTACTGTATGCAGCGCTATTTAAAGCAGAAACGGATGCAACGTCTTCGTTCTAAGCCTTTGAATACGATGAGACGTAAGCACTATGTTGCTCGTCATGTTCCTAAGGTTCCTAAGGGTTCTTTTGTTTGGCCTGTGGATCCTTCCAAGTTTTGGATTAGTTCATATTTTGGCAAAAGAGGGTGTCGTCTACATAAGGGGTGGGATCTTGCTGCGTTACAGGGAACGCCTGTTGTAGCAGCGGCTTCAGGCATTGTAGAAATGTCTTGTCCTGCTGGAACATTTGGTAACATGATTTTAATAAGGCATGGCAGTAGTGGATACAAAACTAGATATGCACACCTTAGGCGTAGAATTGTTAGCCATAAAAAACCCAATAATATAGTTGCCCAAGGTCAAGTTATAGGTTATGTAGGGCACACTGGCAGGGTCACTGGAGATCATCTTCATTTTGAGGTTCTTTATAAAAATCGCCCAGTAAATCCTAGGTATTTCTTCTCCTAGAATTGTTTTTTTTGTCTATTTCCCTATGCTTATATTTTTAAATGATTTTTCAAACTTTGGGGGAAAAGGTGCTTTTATCTATAAAAGCTTTGAAAGTTCATGTTGATGGTAAAGAAATTTTAAAAAATGTTCACCTTCAAGTTAGAGAGGGTGAAACCCATGCTGTTTTGGGACAAAATGGTTCGGGGAAAAGTAGCCTTGCTTATGTAATAATGGGTCACCCAAAGTATAAAATTATTTCAGGTGAGCTTTTATTTAATAACAAAAAGTTTATTGATTTGTCTCCCGATAAGAGAGCAAAAGAGGGATTATTTTTAGCTTTTCAGCACCCATATCAAGTCAATGGAGTTCCATTGATTGATTTTCTTCGTCAATCATATAATGTGCTTTACAAAGGTACAGATAGGCAGCTAGGAGTTAAAGATTTTAGATGTTTAGTAGAAAAAAAGGCTGAAAAACTAAAATTGGATAAAAATTTTCTTGGTCGGCCACTAAATGTTGGTTTTTCTGGAGGGGAAAAGAAAAAAGCTGAAGCATTACAATTGTTAGTTTTACAACCCAAACTAGTAATTTTAGACGAGATTGATTCTGGTTTGGATATAGACTCTGTAAAAATTGTTGGGCAAGCAATAAAAGCGTTACAGAATCAGGGTGTAGCATTTATTATCGTTTCACATAACTTAAAAATTTTAAATTATTTAAATCCTAAACATATTCATATAATGCGTGATGGAAGCATAAAAGAGGTTGGTGGTATTGAACTAATAAAGAAATTAGAGACATCGGGTTTTAGTAACTAAGGATACCATGTTGTTTTTGTTAGCGTTATTTTTAGGCATGAATGTTCATGTTCTTTTTGATTGGTTTGATAGGCATCCTAAATTTTATAAGAGGCTGGCGGATATTTCTGTAATAAAGGATGAAACGGATGAGGAACGGGCACTAAAATTTTTTATAGAGATATCTGATAAAATTCATGAAGAAGAGCAATTGTTAGAAATTGATTGATAGCATTATTATTATAAAATAACCTTAGAAGGTTTTTTTGAAAAAACTATTATGATAGAAAAAGATATTAATGGGGATTTCTTTATTCCTGAAAATTACATTTATAAATCTCAAAAGGGTTTGAATGAAGAAATTGTTAAAAATATATCTTTTAGAAAACAAGAGCCTGTATGGATGCTTCAATACCGTCTTGAGTCGCTGAAATGTTTTGAAGATCGACTCCTGCCTGACTGGGGCCCATCTAAACTAAAAAACTTAGATCCAAACGATATATATTATTATGTTAAGCCTGTAGAAAAAACTTCGGCTAACTGGAATGAAGTCCCTGAAGATATAAAAAATACCTTTGATAGGTTAGGTGTTTCAGAATCTGAAAAAAAATATTTAGCCGGTTTATCAACTCAATTTGAATCAGAAAATGTGTATCATAAGCTCCGGAAAGAATGGACGGAAAAGGGTGTGATTTTTCTTGATACAGATACTGCATTAAAAAAATATCCAAAACTGTTTAAAAAATATTTTGGTTCTGTAATTCCGAAAAATGATAATAAGTTTGCAGCTTTAAACAGCGCCGTGTGGAGTGGTGGCAGCTTTGTATATGTTCCTAAGGGAGTACACATTACAATGCCTCTTCAAATGTATTTTAGAATTAATTCTAAGCAAATGGGACAATTTGAAAGAACTTTAATTATTGCAGACGAGGGTAGCTTTGTTCATTACATAGAAGGTTGTACAGCACCTATCTATAACAGAAACTCATTACACAGTGCGGTTGTAGAAATTATTGCTAAAAAAGATGCTAGGGTTCGTTATACAACGATACAAAATTGGTCTAGAGATGTTTATAACCTGGTGACTAAACGGGCAGTTGCACATGAAAATGCATTGGTTGAGTGGGTTGATGGAAATTTGGGCAGTGGTATTACTATGAAATATCCTTGTGTTGTTCTCAAAGGTACAGGAGCGAGAGCAGATATTCTTTCCATAGCAATGGCGACATCAGAGAAGCAAATACAAGATTCTGGAGGGAAAGCTATTCACTTAGCGTCTGATACAAGTTCTAAAATTGTTTCAAAATCTATAAGTAAGGATGGCGGACGTTGCAGTTATCGTGGAGTTGTAAAAGTTCCCAATGGCATGAAGAATTGCAAATCTTTTGTTCAATGTGATGCACTCATTTTAGATAATAAGTCTTGTTCTGATACTTATCCATATATCGATATAGCAGAATCAAATGTTGATATAGGGCATGAAGCTAGAGTAAATAAAGTTGGAGAAGAACAAATTTTTTATTTAATGAGTAGGGGAATTTCGGAGCAAGATGCATTATCAATGATAGTTAATGGGTTTGTAGAACCTTTTGTAAAAGAACTTCCTATGGAGTTTGCAATAGAGATGAATCGACTTATAGAAATGGAAATGGAAGGTAGTATAGGTTAAAAATGGAAATTTTGCTTTCTAACTCTGGAACATTTTACTTAAAAAAAATAGTTGAAAAATATAACGTTTTTGGTGATATAGAAATCAAAATAGAAAAAAATATTAACATTTCATTAGTAGATGATCTTTTCTTAGATGGTGTTGTGATAAATTTTTTATTAAAAAATAATAGTTCGTTATTTTATTCAATGAAATTTAGAAATAAGTATGATGAAATTAGCAAAAGTTTAAAATTTTCTTTTATAGGCCAAGGCTCATCAGCTCAAATTAATTGCATTTATGAAGGAGAAGAAAATTCTGTTTTAAGACTAAACACTGTTCAACATCATTTTGCAATGAATAGCGTTAGTGATTTATGTGTCAAAAGTGTGTTACATGGAAGTTCTAAGCTTTTTTGTAAAAACTTAATTCGTATAGAAAAGAATGCACAGCGTGTTAGAGCTAAAGAAGAAAATAAAAATCTTTTATTGGGTGAACTTGCCCGAGTAGTTTCTATACCTAAGTTAGAAGTTGAAGCAGAAGATGTTTCTTGTCAGCATGGAGCCGCAATTAGCAATATTAGTGATGAAGATATTTTTTATTTACAAAGCAGGGGAATGAATTTAAATGAAGCAAAACAACTTTTTATTACTGGTTTTTTAAATGAAGTTATTTAAATATTGTTTTTTATTGTTATTTTTTAGCTCTTTGGTTTTTGCTAATCAGGGTGATGATATGAATAAAACACCACGTTCATTAAGATTTTTTTATAAAAGTAAAGCTGGCTATTGGGTTCGTTCTTTTCTAACTAAGGGTGGATTTAATAAACTGGCAGGTTATTATGCCAATTCTAGAATCAGTAGATTACACATTAGTTCTTTTGCTAAAAAGAACGGCATTGACATAGATGAATGCTCAGAACCTTTATCTAGCTATAAAACTTTTAATGAGTTTTTTATAAGAAGGCTAAAGCCTGATGCTAGGGTAATTGAGGAAGGGGATATTGTTTCTCCTGTGGATGGTAAATTATTTGTTATTAATAATATTTCTAAAGCAGATAATTTTTTTGTTAAATCAAAAGAATTTAATTTGAAAACTTTTTTGGGTGATAAAAAATTAGCTTCAGAGTTTGAAAATGGAACTATGTTGATTTTTAGATTATCTCCTTCCGATTATCACAGAATTCATTTTCCCTTTAATTGTGTTCCTTCAGAACATAAAGTAATTACAGGTAAATTTGATTCTGTAAATCCTATTGCTTATGAAGTTGGAGAACAACCTTTGATGACCAATGAACGACATTTAATAAAATTAAATTCTAATGAATTTGATAAGGTTGTAATGGTTCTTGTCGGAGCTTTATGTGTTGGTAAAGTTGTTGAAACTTATGTCTCCAAAGAGCAGTGCGAAAAAGGTGGTGAGGTTGGATATTTTGCTTTTGGTGGTTCTACCATTGTTCTTCTTCTTAAGGAAGACACAATTTTGATCGACGACCATTTTGTGGATAATTCCAAAAAAGGTTATGAATCTAGTATTAAAATGGGCACTAAATTTGCCAAAAAATTTAAATCCCAATTTTCTTGATAGATTTAATGGGAATGCGTTGGAGGGGCTTTTGCTTGTTTTTTTTCATATTGTAATATTATATATATAGATTTTTGAGTAATGATTACTAAAAATGGAGAAAAAAATGGGATTTAAGTTAAAAACAGCTATTTTCGCTCTAATTTTTTCTATTAATTTTTTGGTTCCATATGATCTTATGGAGATGCTTCATTCATTGGGTGAGATTCAAGAGATTGATAATTCTTTGGAACGTTATGAGAGATTTTTAGAGTTACGTGATCCTTTTTATGATCGTAAGGGCAATCCAGCTGTTGATAAATTTATTGAAGCAATAGAGGGCAGTGAGGAACAAATCGGTTCCGTTTCTAATGATTTACGCATGTTTATTTCATCTGTTCTTAAAGAAAATGAGCAGAAAAAGGCAAAGTTGCAAGAAGTTGTATTACGGTATGAAGAAAGGGCGTTAGAGGAAATTAATAAGCCGGATGCTTGGTTTTTGCGTAAGGGCTTATCTGACTATAGAGAGTTAGTTTTTGCAGATAGATTATCGTCATTTATGCCTTTTCAACCGTTTATTCAAAAATTGATTGTTCCAGAAAATAAAAAAATTAAATTGATTGTTATTGGTGATTTACATGGGGAAAAAGTTTGTCTTTCTAATATTTTAAATATGTTAGAGGGTGAAAAAATTATAGATTCTAATGGTAAAATAATTGATCCTAATTGTTATTTAGTTTTTCTTGGAGATTACCTCGATCGAGGAGACGATGGAGTTCAAACGCTTATTGATGTATTAGAGATTAAACTTCGAAATTTTGAAAATGTATTTTTGCTTAGGGGAAATCATGAGCACTTTACATGTTTTCGAGCTTCTGATGAAATGTATTTTGAATTGGAATTAGAAAACATTGGTTTTTCTGAGCTAGAAGCGCTAAATATTTATAAAGTATTTGAACTTTTTCCAGCTTCTTTATCGTTGGTTCATGGTGGGGATGTATTTTGCTTTATGCATGGTGGTTTACAGCATGGTTTAGAAATTAACTCGTTTTTAAATGAACGTAATCCTGCAAAAAAATTTACTTTAGTTGGAATAAGAAAAGGTGAACAAACGTTTGTTCAACATTATGAAGATGAAACAAAATCTGTGGAAGAAAGACCTCTTACTAGTCCCTTAGATTTAGAACTCTTGTGGGTAGATTTTCATGAAGGGGAAGGTTATGAAAGTGACAGTTATACTTTTCGTAATAGTTTGGGTACAGATATAACTAGAAAGCTATTAGAGGAGTATACTAAGTGTATTCCCTATCAGATTAAAGCGGTTTTTAGGGGACATGATCATGATGCTGCTAATTCAGGTGTGTCCAAAATGGGTGATAAAGTTTACACAGTTGTTTCTAGCCCACCATTATTAGAAGGTACCCAAGGCTATTCTTGTGCGGAAGTTTGTATTTCTTCAAGAGGAAAATTTGAATTAAAAAAGGCACCATTTACGGTTTCACAATTATCTGATGGTCGTAGACGAGCAGTTGTTGACCGAGCTGCTGCTGGTCCATCAGGTGAATAATTTTATTTCTAGGCAACTTAAAAAAAAATTAATACTTTAACTTTGGGCTTTTTTATAAAATATAGGTTAAATCTTATGGACAATCCAATTATAAATCTTGCCAGTGATAACTATTCAGCTGCTGATTCTAGAATAATTAAGGCGATTGAAGAGGTTAATTTAGGAGCTGCTTCTGCGTATGGTTATGATTATTATACAGAACAAGCAATATCAGAATTTAAAAAATATTTTGGATCTGATGTAGATATTTATTTTGTATTTAATGGAACAGCAGCTAATGTTTTAGGGCTTAAAACTATAACGAATTCTTATAATTCGATTATTTGTGCTGAAAGTGCTCATATAAATGTAGATGAATGTAATGCATCAGAAAATTTTACTGGATGCAAGCTAATTGATGTACCAACACTTGATGGTAAATTAACGGTAAATTTAATAAAAAAACATATTACCTTTGGTTTCGAACATCATGCTCAACCAAAGGTAATTGCCATTACTCAAACAACAGAAAAAGGTACAGTTTATACGCCAGAAGAAATTCAAATTCTTTCTGATTTTGCTCATAAAAATAATATGTTTTTACATATGGACGGTGCTAGATTAGCTAATGCTGCAGTTTATCTTGGTGTTTCTTTATCTGATATTACAAGGAATGTCGGAGTTGATGTATTGTCTTTTGGTGGAACTAAGAATGGTATGCTTTTTGGTGAAGCTGTAATATTTTTTAATAAAGCGCTTAGTGAAAATTTTAAATATATAAGAAAACAAGGCATGCAACTTGCTTCAAAAATGAGATTTATATCAACCCAATTTTATAAAATTTTATCTGATAATTTATGGCATGAAAATGCTTTGATTGCTAATAAAATGGCCAAGCGTTTAGAAAAGGGATTAACAAATTTTTCACAAATAAAAATAACCCAAAAGGTTGAAAGTAATTCTGTTTTTGTTTCTATTCCTGCACAATGCATTGATATATTGCAAAAAAAATATCATTTTTATATTTGGGACGAAAATATTAATGAAGTACGCCTTATGACTTCTTTTTCAACGACAGAAAAAGAAATTGATGACTTTTTATTATTAATAAAAGAAATTTTGAAATAGTTTTTAGATAAGAAAAAAGAGCTCTTTTTTCAGAGCTCTTTATCCATTAGGTATTTTATTTATCTTATACGTCTAGATTTTTGACGAAATGTGCGTGCTTCGCAATATATTCTTTGCGGTCTTCCACAACATCACCCATTAAAGCTGTGAACCATTGGTCTGCCGCGATTGCATCCTCAATATTAACTTTTAATAAACTTCTTGTTTTTGGATCCATAGTTGTTTCCCAAAGTTGGTCCGGGTTCATCTCTCCAAGACCTTTATATCTTTGTATGGTCATTAAAGATTTACCTGTTTTGATAATAGTATCGCAAAGGCTTATCAATCCAAGACCCTCTTTCTTAAGTTCTTTTCCAGTATGGCTTAATATCCATTGTTCTTTTTCTGAAAGTTCAATATGCCTTAAAAGATCTAATAAAACCCCGGATTCTTCCATTCCAAAAAATTTGGTTGGAAGTTCCCAAGTTCTCTTAAGATGTTTAAATGTTAAAATAGCTTTTGGAGCGACATCACCTTCTAGTGCGAGTTCATCTTCATTGTTTTCTTCTTCAAGCCCAGAAATTTCATACTTGGAAAAATATTCTTTTAGTTTATCTACTGTTGTTTGTAGATCATACTTGTCCTTTTCCCATTGAATTTCTTTTAAGAATAATGCTAATTCATGACAAAATTTAGGACCAACCTCTAAGATACGACTTAGTTTCTCAAGTTCTCTGTTGTATTTCAGTATATTTTCTAATTGTTTGTTCCAATTATCACCAGAGAAATTGTGATTATTTATTTTTAGCTCGGTACTGCCAGCTGCCCAATCAAATAAAAATCCTGTCAATTCAGAATCATCTTTTAAATAGCGGGATTCTCTTCCTACTTTTACCTTATAAAGAGGTGGCTGTGCTATATATAGATATCCACTTTCAATTAAAGGCAACATGTGTCGAAAAAAGAATGTTAATAATAAAATTCTTATGTGAGAGCCATCGACGTCGGCATCAGTCATGATTATAATTTTATGGTATCTAGCTTTTGTTGAGTCAAACTCTTCATTTCCAATGCCAGCACCAATTGCAGTAATTAAATCCTTAATTTCATTATTGTTTAACATACGGTCTAGACGTGCTTTTTCTACGTTAATAATTTTACCTCTTAATGGTAAAATAGCTTGCGTATGTCTATCACGTGCTTGTTTGGCACTATTATGTACGAATACTCCTGATGATAAGGCAAAGTTGTGGGTTTTATCTACCTCAATATCATAAACGTCTATTTTTTTATTAATCGAAACGATTTTTTTAATTTTGTGGTTATGAAAAAAAGTTAGAGAGCTAGTGTTTGTTGTTATAGAAGAATTTTTTAATGTTTTTGAGCATATATACTTTAATTTTTTAGGATCTAAAATGAGCTCTTTATCTTCACTTTTATATAAAGGCATTAAAGAGTCTTTAGTCTTTAGTTCTTCAGCATTTTTATAAGATCCATCTCTTAACATAAACAAGTGATCTGGTGTGCATGCTATTTCTTCATCACTATCAAGAACAATTTTGATTACTTTCGCATTTGTTTTTGTAATTCTAGGATGTTTAATTGGAGCTATATCTATTGAACCATTTTTTGTGATTGTATAACAATAATTTTGCTTGCGTTCCAGGTGCTCTTTAACAAGATCCTTAAAACTTAAATTTCTGCCATCAACTAAAGCAACTTTGGTTTCACCAGAGAAACATCCTCCGGCCGAATCGCCCTCCACGATATATAATTCGGTACTTGCAGGATTGTCATTTGAGCAATCAGCAAGTTTACCTGGAAGAACTGAAGATTCTAATGCTGTTTTTCTTCTAGTTAATTCCCGAGCTTTTTTTGCTGCACTTCTTGCTTGTTGAGCCAAAAGAGCCTTTTGAATTATTTTTTTCCCGATTGTAGGATTTTCTTCAAAATATTCTGTAAAGAAAGAATATAGCCATGAATCCACGACACCTTTAACTTCAGCATTACCGAGTTTTGTTTTTGTTTGTCCTTCGAACTGAGGTTCTGGAACTTTTATACTAAGAACAGCAACAAGTCCTTCTCGAACATCATCACTAGATAAATTCCCATCCTTTAAAAGGTTAGTTTTTTGCGCAAATTTGTTACATGCTTTTGTTAAAGCACTTTTAAAACCTGCTTCATGGGTTCCACCTTCAACTGTTCGAATATTATTTACAAAACTAAATGTTTGTTCGCTATAGCCGTCATTGTATTGACAAGCAAAATCTACAACATAAACATCATCTTCTTTACTAAGTTCAATAACTTCTTTGAACAGAGGAGTTTTTTTTGTGTTAACATGTTTTACAAATGAAGCAATTCCGCCTTCAAAAAGATAACTGTGGGATTGTTCTGTTCTCTCATCATTAATTTCGATTTTGAGGCCTTTGTTTAGAAAAGAAAGCTCTCTAAATCTTGCAGAAAGAACATCAAAGTTAAAATCTGTAACTTCAAAAATGCTTGAATCAGGTTTGAATTTTATATAAGTACCATTTAATTCAATTTCCCCAACCTCTTTTAAAGGAGATTGTGGCTTTCCTTTTTTATAAAACTGTTGGTATATTTTATTGTCTCTATAAATTTTTACTTCTAAATCTTCCGAAAGGGCATTAACTACGGAAATTCCAACACCGTGTAGACCGCCCGAATATTTGTAAGAATCTTTGTCAAACTTTCCTCCAGCATGAAGCTTTGTTAGAACAACTTCAGCAGCAGATATTTTTTCTGTTGGATGTTTATCTACGGGTATTCCACGACCATTATCTAAAACTGAACATGATCCGTCTTTATGTAAGATTACTTTTATCTTACTACATATCCCGGCAAGTGCTTCGTCAACAGAGTTATCTACAACCTCGTATACTAGATGGTGAAGACCACTTAAACTTGTAGATCCTATATACATAGCCGGACGTTTACGAACGGCATCTAGACCTTCAAGGACTTTAATAGCTTTGGCGCCATACTTTCCAGAATTTCCCGGAGAGAAGCTTAACTTTTCCTTTTCCTTATCGATCATATAAAATTCCTTTATCCATTCTAAAAAAGCTTCTGATTAGTTCTTTTCATTATAACAGAGATACCTTGTTTTTACTAATGTGATTTTGTTAAAACTACCGTATTTTTAGGGCATTCTTGCTATGTTGTATCTTTTATTTCACAATAGTTAAAAATACATAGAGGAATCTTAGAACATTATGTGTGCTACAGACAATATTAAACATCTATTTTATATGAATTTGGCATTGGAACAAGCTAAGTATGCATTGAGTGAGGAAGAAGTTCCTGTTGGTGCTATAATTGTTGATGACAAAGGGACTGTTATAAGTAGTGCGCATAATCGTGCTGAGCATATGGGTTGTCAGATCGGACATGCTGAAATTTTAGCAATAGCAGAAGCTTGTAAGGTTCGGGGAGACTGGCGATTAGATGACTGCAGTATTTATGTAACTTTAGAGCCTTGCCTTATGTGCTTTGGACTTATTAATCTTAGTAGATTAAAAGCGGTTTTCTTTGGGGCTTCTTCACCATTATTTGGATGTGGTATTGACAATAAAGAAGCTTTTTCGATATACAAGGAAGGTTTACTAGTAAAAGGTGGATTGGGTAGTAAGGAGAGTGCCCGTTTATTAAAAAGGTTCTTTGAGGAGAGAAGAAATGGTAGGGAGGAAAGTGTAATGGAAAATAGAGATAGTTTTTTGCGAAAAATGAAAGAGCGTTTATTATCCAAAAGAGCAGAGTTTTCAGCTTTTTTGAAAAAGATGTCGGAAGAGGGTTCTAAGAGAGAACGTCAGATTATGGATAGTGCCGATGAAGCGTCCGCTTTAAATATGGAAAATTTACAAAGTTCTATACAAAATACAGAAATTAGCGAAGCTAAGTTAATAGAAGAGGCTTTGTTAAGAATAGATAAGGGTGAGTACGGGGTTTGTATAAGTTGTGGAAAACCGATTTCTGATACCAGGCTAGAGCATTCTCCTTATGCGGCACGTTGCATTTCTTGCCAGGAAACTCACGAAAGTTAGTGCCGGTGTAGCTCAGTGGTAGAGCAACTGATTCGTAATCAGTAGGTCGTCGGTTCAACTCCGATCACCGGCTCCAGAGAGACATTCTTATTGTAAATGTTGATAACATTGTTAGTCTCTTTTAATTTAAATATTAGTTATTATTTGGTTCTAGATGGTTACGACACTATAATCTGTAGGATTGTTTAAATGAAAAAAAGTATTTTGTTAATAGGAGTTATGCTTTTAAGTGTGGGGTTGAAAGCAGATCTATTTGTTATAGCAAATGATGATTTTGAGGTTCTTAGTGGATCTGTTGTTTTTCTAGGAAATTTAATGAATGGAAAACAATCACCTACTAATCTTTTTGACGACTCGAGCAGTGAAGAATTTATAGTAAATCCATGTTTTAATAGAAAAGTTACATTTAAAGGTGCTGGGCATTATCGTATTAATATGAAGAACATAGGACGCGATTACATTGTTTTTGTTAAGAAGCCAAATGCTACAGTTGTTTTTTTTAAAGAATTTGTTCATGTTGAATATGATGAAAACGTCTTATAGATATTTAGAGGCTTCCACGTTGATAGAAGTATAGAGACTATGCTCTTATGAGTTAATAATTTTTGTTATGTGAAAATATTTGGCATAGGATTAATTGGGAGTAAGTATGAAAAAAATAGTTTTTTTGTTAGCAGGGTTTATGTTTTTGTTAGTGGGTTTGAAGGCAGAATCGCAAGAGCTTTGTATATTAAGTAATAGAACAGGAGGGGCCCAGGACGGCTCAATTGTTTACTTGGAGGGAGTCAAAGAAGTAAAAAAGAAGCTTGTTGAAGCAACAGAAAATGATAAGAAAAATATACGCTCGTTTAGTTTCCTTGCAGGGCAGACTGTACCATTTTCTTTTAGTGGTCCAGGGCACTATCTTATAAACGTCGTTGGTGAAAAAAATGCCTATGTTTTTTATATTGCACATAGAAATGCTAGGGTTGAGTTGTTTAAAACCAAAGTTGCTGTTTCACACAAGTTTGACGTACCTGACTGGGAATTAAAGGGTAGCTCTTTGTCTAATATTTATAAAAATTATGTTGTGCGTGACTAATTTTTATAATATATAGTTTTCTAGTTTCTGTTATTTAGGCTATATTTTTGACAAATCTTGCCTTCTATTGTAGTCTCAGTGAGTAATTGAATCTTATTGATTTAGACTAAGTTAATTAAATTTTGGGGAAATTGAATTTTATGGCTACAACAACTTCTGCAAATCATGGTGTTGGACGCAGAAAATCCGCTGTCGCTCGTGTATGGATCAAGCCAGGCAAGGGTGAAATTTTAGTAAATGGACGTAAGTACTCAGAATATTTTGATACGGATATCAGTCGGAATTTGGTATTGCTACCTTTCAAAACAGTTGGTTTATCAAATAAATTTGATGCAGATGTTAATGTTAAAGGCGGTGGTATAGTTTCCCAGGCTGGTGCGGTTAAGCTCGGTTTGTCCAGAGCACTTGTTGTTAATGACAGCAATTTACGTTTAGTTCTTAAAAAAGCAAAACTTCTACATTGTGATTCTCGCGTTAAAGAGCGTAAAAAGTATGGCCAAAAAGGTGCTCGTGCTAAATTTCAGTTTGTAAAAAGATAATCTTTTACTTTTTAGAATTATAATGTGTGGTATAGCGGCCTATATTGGCAAAAAAAAGTGTAGAAAGTATGTTTTGGAGGGATTGCAGCGTTTAGAATATCGCGGCTATGATTCTGCTGGATTCGTTTGCATTGATTCTCAACATAAACATTTAAGTTTTTCTAAAGCCAAGGGGCGTTTATCTGTTCTTAAAGACCAATTGAACGGGTCTCCCCATGACGGATTTATTGGAATGGGGCATACCAGGTGGGCAACTCATGGAGTTGCCAACGAAGTAAATGCGCATCCACATTTCGATTGTAAAAAAAGTATAGCTGTGATTCATAACGGGATTATAGAGCGTTATGATGAGATTCGAAAAAAATTAAAAGCTGCGGGTCATGAGTTTTATTCGGACACCGACACAGAAACAATAGCTCATCTTTTTGAATCTCTTCTAGCTGAACATCATGATTTAAAACAAGCGATAAAAGCATTAGTGTCTCAACTTGAGGGTGCTTATTCCCTAGTTTTTTTAATGGAAGATTATCCTGAGCAACTTATTGTTGTTAGGCATCGCTCTCCGGTTGTTGTTGGAATTGGAGAGGGTGAAATGTTCGTTGCTTCTGATCCGTTGGTTTTTTCTGATATTACGCAAAAAGTTTTATTCTTGCCTGATGATAGCTTTGCTCTAGTTAAAGAAGATTCTATTTCTCTATATGATTTTTCTAACAACCCATTGAAAATTGAATCACGGGAAGTTGACGCTCGTTATATTCATACTGGAAAATCCGGCTTTGAACATTATATGCTTAAAGAAATCTATGAGCAAAAATTGGCTATAGATAAAACTATCCGTTTTTATAATTCTTTGAACGGAGAAGGTTTAGAGGATAGCTTTTGGGATCAACTTGGCTTGACTCTAGGTCAGGTTAAAAATTTAAAAACTATTAACTTGGTATGTGCAGGAACTTCTTGGCATGCTGCTAGAATAGCCCAGTTCTTTTTCGAAACCATAGCCAAAATTCAAACCAAAGTTTATCTTGCTTCTGAGTTTAGATACATGCCCTTTTTTCCGGATGAGAATAGTGTTTATATAATGGTTTCTCAGTCTGGGGAGACAGCAGATACTTTAGAAGCTTTGAGGCTTGTAAAGTCTAAAAGTAATATACCAACTATTGCTCTAACAAATACTCCTTCAAGTACGATGGTTCGCGAATCAGATGGGTTTCTTCTGATGCAAGCTGGCCCTGAAATAGCAGTAGCTTCTACTAAGGCTTTTTCATGTCAGTTGGCTTCTCTATACTATTTGGCTTGTAAGTTAGCTGTGGAAAAAGGTTTGATGTCTGAAGAGCAAATGCGCATTTCTCAAGAGGATCTTTTAGTAGCCACTGAAATTTTAGAGACAACTATAGAGACTTATAAGGATGAGATAATTAAACATTTAGCTCCTCGTTATTCTAGTTTTGATAGATTTATTTTCTTGGGACGGCATATAAGCTACCCATTTGCCTTAGAGTCAGCATTAAAACTTAAAGAAGTTTCTTATATTTTTGCTCAGTGTTATCCTTCTGGAGAATTGAAGCATGGGCCAATTGCTTTAATTGATAATAAAACTCCAGTAATTCTTTTTTCTGTTTTAGATGATGTTATTTATGACAAAGTTGTAGCCAATGCTCAGGAAGTTAAGGCAAGATTGGGCCATTTAGTTGTTTTTGCTTTTGATGGTCAGGAAGAATTGATTAACTTGGCAGATTATGCATTTATAATTCCTAAAGTTAAACCATTGTTAGTACCATTGGCCATGATAGGACTAATGCAGTTTTTTGTTTATCAAATTGCAAAGGAATTGGGTCTCCCAATAGATAAGCCAAGAAATCTAGCTAAGTCTGTTACTGTGGAATAATTTTGTTATGAAGAAGATTATTAAACATCTTCTGGAAATAAATTTAATAATTCAAAAACATTTCTAAATCTTGTTGTTTTGATGGAAGTTTCAATTCTTTGATCTTTTGCTATAAAAATTTTTTTGATTCCAAATTTCTGAACTTCTTTGACGCAGCTATTTACTTGATGAGTAGGTTTAATTTGTCCTGTTAAACTCACTTCAGCCATAGAAACGGCTTTTTCTTTTATTGGCTTTTGAAAGTAGCTGGATAAAAGGGCTAGGGCGATTCCCAAATCAATAGAACTGTCTGTTACTTTAAATCCTCCAGAAACTTTAAAAAAAATGTCGTGCGAACTTAGACGAACTTTTAAATATTTTTCTAAAATAGCAGCAATAAGAACAACTCTTTTATGATCTATTCCTGTTACAACTCTTTGAGGAACCCCAAATTTAGATGGTACAGATAATGCTTGAAGTTCTAAAATAATAGGGCGAGAGCCTTCAACGTAACTAATCAAAGCCGCTCCTGGTGCCTCTGAAGTTTCCTCCAATAATTGTTTGTTAATGTCTTCAACTGGTACAAGGCCAGATTCTTCCATTTCAAAAAAACCAATTTCATTAATATTTCCAAAGCGGTTTTTTACTGAGCGCAAAATTCTTGTTTGCCAGCGTTCTTCACCCTGCAAATAAAAAACACCATCAACCATGTGTTCTAAAAGTTTTGGTCCAGCCATGTGGCCATCTTTTGTTATATGACCAGTTATCAAAATAGAAATTTTATTTTCTTTGGCCAAGCGCATTAAATGAAAACCAGATTCACGAAGTTGGGCAGGTGTTCCAGGAATTGTTTGTGTTTTTTCAATGCTACAATTTTGTATAGAGTCTAATATTAAAAGATCTGGTTTTTCTTCTAAGGCTGTTGCAATAACATTTTCTAAAGTAGATTCATCTGAAAATAAAAGTTTTGTATTGTTGCATTTTAATCTTCTTGCTCTCCCCTGAACCTGTCGTAATGATTCTTCTGAAGAAAAATATATTACTTTGTATTGTGTTGATATTTTGTTTGCAATTTGTAGAAGTAATGTTGATTTTCCTATTCCCGGATCACCAGTTAAAATTAAAAATGATCCAGGTAATATTCCTCCACCAAGAGTTCTATCCCATTCACTGATTCCAGAAAGCATTCTGTCTGATTCATCAGATTCAATTTTATCTAAAGTGAATAACTTTGCTGGATTTGAAATTTTAAAAGAATCTGTTTTGGATAATAAGGATTCTTTTTTTTCTATAAAAGAATTCCATTCATTACAATTTGGACAACGGCCCAACCACTTACCAGTTGTATGACCACACGTTGAACAACAGTAAATCTGTTTTATTTTACTTAACTGGGACATGTAGTTTTAGATTTGAGCTATTGTTTGTGTTTGTGGTGTATGAACTTTCATGGGATCTTTTTTCATTACAAAACAATCTCTGCAACGGGCTTCATAGCATTCAGATGCTCCTACTAAAATAATAGGGTCATCGTATTTGGCTGGCATACCATTGATTATTCTTTGGGTGTTATGAGCTTCTTTTCCACAAATGACACAAATAGCTTTTAGTTTTGTTATGTTATCGGCTAACGCTAGTAGGGTGGGCATTATTCCAAAAGGTTCACCTCTAAAATCCATATCAAGGCCTGAAACAATAATCGTTTTTCCCATATCGATTAGTTCTTTTACAACATCGACAATATTTTTAGGAAAGAATTGAATTTCATCTATACCAAGGACATCAACGTCATCTTGTGCTAATTCTAATATTTTATTAATTCTTGCAGTTGATCCGCCCATTGGAAAGGCTTCTCGCTTTTGTCCATTGTGAGAGGCTATGCATGTGTAGCTTGCACGATTATCTAAATGATGCTTGAGAGTAAGAACATTTTTTTTAGCGTACTCTGCACGTTTTAAACGGCGTAAAAGTTCTTCTGTCTTCCCAGAAAACATTGAACCACAGACAACTTCTAATCTTCCTTTATATAATTGTTTCATTCTTCTTTCCTATGTAAGAGAAGTGCGCGCATAATTTTCTGCTGTTTTCAAATCTTCTACAGTGTCAATTCCCAAAGCTTCATATTTTGTTTCATTTACTTTTATTCTTAAACCATAATATAAAAATCTTAGTTGCTCCAGTTTTTCTGCATCTTCTAAGTGGCATGATGATAACGAATCAATAACTTTGAGAGCATCCCTTGTATAAGCATAGATGCCAATATGCTTAAAATATTTTTCTTGTTCTATTTTTTCTCTGTAGTAAGGAATAGGACTTCTAGAAAAATAAAGCGCTTTGTCATTAAAATCACTTACTACTTTGACAGTATTTGGTGAAATAATTTCTTGTTTATTTATTATTTCTTTTTTTAGAGTCCACACATCAGTTTTAGATTTTTTGGAAGATTTTAACAAATCATTTATCATTTTTTCTGAAATAAAAGGTTCATCTGCTTGCCAGTTCACCCAGATGTCGCTATCTATTATTTTTGTTTTCATTACCTCTATCAGTCTGTGTGTTCCAGAAGGACAATTTTGAGAAGTCATTACATATGGAGCATTAAAGCTTTTTAAAACTTTTTTTGTTTCTTCGGAGTCAATGGCAAACAAAACAGAATCAAATTTTTTTATTTTTGATGCAGCGTCGAAAACCCATTGTAGGATCGGTTTTCCTAAAATAGAAGAAAGAATTTTTTTAGGAAAACGAATAGAATTTAATCGAGCTGGTATGATACAAGTAATTTTTTTGTTGAACATATTGCTGCATTTGTTGATAAAATTGGTTATTATTAATAATAGCATTCAGTACTAAGAATAGTCTACTTATTTGGGTAGTAATGTTAAGGTTTTCTAATGTCCAAAGAATATTTACTTGTAGAAAAATCTTTGTCACTTAAAGGAACAGTTGATTTGTGTGGAGCAAAAAATGCAGTTCTTGTTATGATGGCTTCTTTGTTATTAACAAGAGGGAAATCAACGTTAAAAAATGTTCCTTCTTCTGCTGACGTTTTGCAAATGATTTCACTTCTTAAAGACTTAGGAGCGGAAGTTCTATTTGAACCAAGTACTAACATTTTAGAAGTTGATACTAGCAATGTTAATCGTTATGAAGTTAAACCCGAAGTTATGAATAAGATGCGTGCATCAATTTTAGTGATGGGCCCATTGCTTGCTTGTTTTAACAAGGCAAGGGTTGCTCTTCCCGGCGGTTGTTTGATTGGTGCAAGGCCTATTGATTATCACATTAAAGGTTTTAGAAAACTAGGTGTGATTTTCAAGGAAGATAAAAAATATTTAAATGCTTCATTTTTTCCAAGAAGGATGAATGAAAGAATTATTTTAGAATATCCTTCAGTTGGAGCGACAGAAAACTTTTTAATGTTTGCAGTTTTACAGGCCGGAACGATAACTATAGTGAATGCAGCATTGGAACCGGAAGTTTTAGACTTAGTAGATGCTCTAAAGAAAATGGGCGCAAAAATTTTTATAGAGCCTGGGGCTGTTATTCGAGTTGAAGGAGTTAATAATCTTTTTCCAATAGAACATGATGTGATAGTTGATCGGCTTGAGGCGGGTGCGCTTTTAATTGCGGCAGCCATTACAGGCGGAGAAATAAATTTGCCAACAGCTTATGCCTATACTATGGATATTTTTTTAGAAAAATTGTTGGAAATGGGGCATACAGTTTCTATAGGAAAGGATGGTTTTGGCATAAGTTTAAAATCAACTAATAGGCCTAAGGCTGTCAATTTTAAAACTGGAGCATATCCAGGATTTCCAACAGATTTACAAGCACCATTTATGGTAGCTCAATGTGTTGCTGAAGGAAAAAGTATTATTGAAGAAACTGTTTTCGAGAATCGTTTTATGCATGTATCTCAGTTGCAGAAAATGGGAGCCCAAATAATAGTTAATGGAATGAAGGCTACCGTTTTGGGAGTTGAAGAGCTTTATGGTAGCGATGTTATTGCCTCTGATATAAGAGCATCATGCGCACTAGTATTGGCAGGGTTGGTTGCCGAGAATAAGACTAAGGTAAGTGGACTAAGCCATTGGAACCGTGGTTACGATCGATTAGAAGAAAAACTAATGCTTCTCGGAGGAAAAGTCTCTTTGTTTGACACTGCCGGTCCAAAAGGGCCTAAGAAAGAACAATCTTTTTCTTTTTATAAAAGCCTAAATTCTTAAGAAAATTTTCCAAAGCTTGCTGAGAGTTCAGATAGTTCTTTAGTAATTAAAGATTGTCTTGCCTTGTTGTACTGAAGAGTTAGCTTTTCTAAAAATTTATTTGCATTGGTTGTAGCATTATCCATTGCTAAAAAGCGGGCCGCTTGTTCTGATAAAATCGATTGAAATAAAATTTGTAAAATTTTGCTTCTTAAAAAACGTATAGCAAGAAAATCCATAATTTCTATTTGATTTTGTTCTAAAATTGGCTCATCATCCATTTCATAATCCGAAAGTTCAACTAAATCTTTTTTGACAGGAGTAATTAGAGTTTTTTTTGGTCTTTGAACAAAAAAGCTTTTGAAAAAATTGCTATAAAAGGTAATGGAAGAAAAATTTTCTTTGTTCGATATAAGTTTTACTATTGCATCTGTGATGGCATTGAAATTTCTTGAATTAAAATCATTATAGTGGTTTAAAATAGGATGCAGCTTTTGTTGTTTTGCAAAATTAAATGCTCGCAAACCAATAGTAATAAAGGTTGGGGTTTGGTGTTCTTCAAAAAAAACATTTTGCTTAAAATATTTTAGCAAATTTGAATTGAACCCACCACATAGACCTTTAGATGAAGTTACAATAATTATTAAAGGAGTGGAGTCTAAGGTATCTTTAGGGAAAAGTAATTCATTATTCCAACCTGGTGAGTGGTGAGACAGCGAAAGAAATGTTCTGGCAAGTTGTTCACTATAGTGGGTTAATGGGACATTTGTTTTTTCGTGTCGGGAGTATAATGACATCGAAATTAGCCGCATAGCATAAGTGATTTTTTGTGTTGTTTTAATAGATTTAATTTTGCGTCTAAGTTGTATAAGTTGAGACATTTTTTCTTCTTTGTTTTATAGTTCAACCTTTCTCAGTGTTTTAGCTTAGTTCTTTGCAGAGAAAAAAGCTAGATATAAGGCTTTTCTATTTTTAACTTTATGTGATATTTTAAGCCAGTTTTTTCAAATGGGGTGAGGTCTAGACTCAAATGTGTTTAAGTAGCTACATTTAACAAGACACCGCGGAATTCTCCATCTATAATCTATTTGATTTAGGTGGAGATGGATAGCTGTAAGACCATAGGTCTGAAGAAATTATTTTAGAATAGTTTGTTTTTTAATGTAAAGTTTCAAAATATCAATTGGTGTATCACCAACAGAAAGGATACAATATGCCCGTGTCCATAAAAGAGCTTTGCAATAGAAGATTTGAATGTGTCAGGAATGATGAAGAATCACAAACTTGCACGATCGATAGGTGATTGTGGATGGCATTCATTTATAGAGATGCTGAAATATAAGGCAAAGTGGTCTGGTAAGAATGTGATAATGATTGATCGGTGGTTTCCTAGCTCAAAGAGTTGTTCCCGATGTGGAAGTATAAAAGATATGTCTTTATCTGAGAGGATTTACAATTGCGAAAAATGCAACCTTAGTTTAGATAGAGATATAA